>JBJEWY010000037.1:0-11503 GCA_051885305.1 Succinivibrio sp.
AATCCAAGAGTAGATCTGGATTTAATTAAATTTTTTATCTGGGAAACTCGAGTAAGTTAATAAATGGTGAATATTACTTCTATTCTGGTACAGAATTCTTTTCATCACATCTTTATGATATCTACGGAAATAATGCCCAAACAGGTCAGAAATTAGTAATAGACAGTAGCTATTTGGCAACACCTGTAATAGACGGAAACTTTCATGTTCTATCTCCAGAGGTCAGCGGACCTTCTATTACATTTCATGGAGAGCAGGTTGATGCCTTAACAGCAGGAGAAGGTCTGCAAGTATTAGGTGCTATAAACCGATATAGTGGTGATGTACAGCAAGATCTGCTGAATAACGGATCATCATTATCTCATTTAAATCATCCATTGAGTATCATCAATGTGGGGGCATATACTAGTTCGGTGTTTGTTTCAGAACTTGATCTTGCTATGCTTCAAGATATTGGATACAGCATAGACAGAAGTAAATATTTCTATAAGAGTTTCCTGCCGTATGGAACATCACTTCCTGACACATTCTGCAGTACAGAGAATGTGAAGATGGAGCCTGAGCGAATGATGACCACAGGTTATCACGTCTACAGAAATGATCTGACACTGAATCTATCGCATGATGTTAATGCAGATGGAGATCTTGGACTTGGTGTACTTGTAAGCGGAGCAAATAACAAGGTAGTGATAGATGAATCATCAACAGTCAGTGCAAATGGAGCTATGGGAACAGCTGTAGCAGTAAATTATGGATCCAATAACAACATCACGGTCAAGGGAAATATTGAGGCAAAAGGATTTGAAGGTATCGGTATTACTGTCAGCTCAGCATATTCAAACTTTTTTAATGAGGAAACGTTCAATCTGTCACGTAATGATGAAAGTGCCTGGAGCGATGTGGCAGGTCTTGGAATCGCATCAGAAGAACTACTTCAGCAAGTGGGGCTAGATAACAACGGATATAGCGTTGATAATCTGAATATTTATGGAAGTGTAACTGGAAGCCGGGCCGCAATATTTGTCGGTGCCTACAGCTATATCCATAATTTAAATCTGCTTGGAAATGCAAGTATTGAGGGCGATATAGCTAATACTGGCTTTCCACAGTGGAATTATGCTGCATATCTTGAAAGTAATCTTGGAAAATATACTTCCATGAATATCAATATTGGCGTAAGTGAGGAGCCTGATGGAAGTGTCGGAACCACACCTGATCCTGATTTTAACGGCAGTATCAATGGAAATATGGGGTATGTTTATGGAAATGAAATGATTTTTCTCCTTTCAGCAAATGTTACTCAGTATGGTGGCACACTGAATTTGAATGCAGAAAAATCAACTAATGAAGCAACCGCAACAGCCAACTGTTTTTTTACTAATCCAAATACTGTCACCAATATAGGTGGCACATTGAGAATTTATCCAAAAGCGTATGTATACCCTCAGGAACATCCTGAAAAAAATGGTGTAATCCAGATAGGCGGAACACTAAAACCAGGAGGGGATGATTTTAGAACCATAGCTGTTTTTGCAGAGGAGTATAGACAGCTTCCAAGCGGAGTTCTTCAACTGGATTATGATTTAAATACAGGAAAAACAGACCATATAATTCTAAGAAATTTTTATGTTCCATTTACATTTAGATATGGAACAACAAGATTCAACGAGACATCATCTTATAGTGGAACACCTGTGGTTCTTACAGAAAATGAATTTATTTCTATAGAAGAAGGGAATGATGTAACAGTAGATTACACATCATTTATACCAGAGGTAAGTACAGCAACCCAGACAGAGAATTCAAGTGCAAGAACAGTAAGTGCAACAGATACCCAGGTAGTCTCTCTAAGAGGCAGTTATGCACTCATGAATAAAGGCAGCGGATTCTCATCAGTTTTAACAGACAGTGCGGTGAAGGGTTTTGGACAGTATTTAGATTCAGTATTTAGCGCAGAAAAATTAAACAGCATGAGTGAAGATGAATATTCACTAATCAGAACACTGACAAAAGCAGGATACCAGAGCCGAGTTATGGACAATGTAAGAGCACTGTCAGGTTTATCCTACGAAAATCAGAACAGGGCATATACGAAAACAGCAAGAGAAATCTTTTCAAATACAAAACAGCAGCTTTTAGCAGACAGGAGTGAAGATAGTTACAGCGTTTATGCAACCCCAATGTTTTTCTCAGCAAAAAACAGCGGAGAATACGGATACACACTGTCAGGAAGAGCACTTATGGCAGGCTTTATGGGGAGGAAAGATGCTGTTACAGCGGGAGTATTCTGTGGTTTTATAGATTCATCAGTATCAGCAGACAGCACAGATAAGGCCTCGGCAGATGGAAACGGACTGTTTGCAGGAGGCTCATTAAAAGCAGACATTTCAGACATGTTTATCTACAGTTCATTCATGTATATGAAGGAGAACTGTGACAGCAAGAGATACCTGAATATCAATGGCAGTTATGTAGATACACTAAGCTCTGATTACAGTATTTCATCCCTAAATTACATTTTAGGCTTAGGCTACAGCTTTGAAAGCTCATATGGAAACATCAAGTTAACAGGAGATGTAGAGTACAGCAGAACCCATAATTCATCGATAGGTGAAAATGGCAGATCAGGTGCTTTGAAGATTAGTGCAGACAGTTATGATACCGCACTTGGAGTATTGGGATTAAATTACACAAGTCCAGTGTTTGAGTTCAGAGATTTTAAGATGACAGGAAGTATCTATGCTGATTATTACAGTGAATTCAAACAGAGTGACCGTCACTATAAAATCACTTACATGAATAACCAGATCCCAGTTGAGACAGTGACAAAAGATGACAGAAACTATATGAAGGCAGGTTTTACAGGAAGAATAATAAGTGGAGAGCTGTTTGGTTTTGACCTGTCAGCTGGAAGAGAGTTTTTCAACAGCGACGGCAGAGCATATTACGTTCAGGCAGACTTCAAGCTGTTATTTTAAGTGAAGAAAGAAGAATATAATTTAATCTCCATCATTATCTGATGGAGATTTGCTATTAAGGCAGGAGTGGACCTTTAAATGAAAGATTGATTCCTGTAAGAAGCAGATCAGTCATCAAAAGCAGCAGAGTTAAATACTGTAGACCGCATACATTTGAAATTGATGCTCTGATACCCTTTAAGTACATGTACTGACCTACAAGCACACGGCATAAGAGGGCAATACCAATCATAGACAGAGCAACCTGCCATTGAATCAGTGCAAATATTACTGCAAGTACAATCACAGCATTTACAAGTAAACCTTTAAGACTTAAGGTTCCATAAGAGCTTACCGGATCGTCATTATCACCGTAATTTAAAGTTGCAGCGCTAAAGGCAGACAGCATTGTCATTACAGAGAAGCAGAGGATAAAGCTCAAATCCATTTTGATGTCGGTAATGTAGATATTAAATATCACACCAAAAAGATGAATAGATACTAAAACCACACAAGCCTTGCAGTAGAAATCAATTTTTCGCATCGACAGGGCGGTTAAAAGGTTGCCAAGTCCTCTAAAGCAGTTGCATCCTGTCAGAAGAATATAAAACAGGCAGACTAACAGTGAGGTTAAGGTTGGTTTTACAATTCCTTCTGCAAGTACAACAAATGATGAGCAGATAAAGCCTACAATGAAGTATGGAACAGCCATAAATGCTGGGCTTGATGGTCCTAAGACATTTAAAGCCTGTTTTGGGAAAACCGCACCTAAATTGGTAAAGTTGAAAACAGAGGCGAAAAGCTGTCTTACAAAGAGCATTACATGCAGTGAAAGGCTGACTTTTGGCTTGAATTCTCTGTTAGCTTTTGGCTGCTCAGTAGAACTTCCCTGAACAGTGTTTGCTGAAATGGAATTTAAATTCTCAGCTGCTTTGATTAGATCTTCAGCTGAGGAAACTTGTGCACGTTCTGTGCTTTGTGTCTGAACTGTAAAATCCGGAGCTGCAATATTCTGATTACCTGCAGAAAGAGGAACATTTGCTACAACAGCTTCATTTTTTACCTGTTTTTCGATTTCCTCTCTGCGCTCTGACGCTTTTCTTAATGGTTCACCAGGACCAATGTACAGATGTCCTGATTCACGACCTTCTTCATTAAGATAGGAAGCATCGCTAAGATAGGAACGATAATTTCTCTCAGCCATCTGCTGAGGAGTAGGTCCTACATGATAAATAGGGCCGTTATCAGCACTCTCTTCTTGAACTTGAGATGAATAAGAGCTGTATTCAGCTTGTGCATAAGAAGAGTTGTTTTCATAATCTGAATGTTCAGTGTTATTTAATGCAGGATCCTGTAAAGACTGATTGAAAACAGATGGATCGTTGTCTTTTTTAGCTGCTCTTACACTTGCAAAAAGATCTGCACCAGCAGGTATTGAGGATAATCCTGTATCATCAATATCATGTATCAGGCTTTTATTAGGTTCAGATTTATTATTTGGGCTGAATCTGCTTTTAAAAAAGTTGAGTGCCATCTTTAATCATCCGTTAATTTGTTTGATATTGTCGTACGTACTATACAGAGATTTGATATATGATATCAGTATTCTAACAGATTGTTCTCATGTGAACTGAAAAAACTTGATTTCAAAACAATTCCTGATAATGTAAAGCTTGATAATGAGCATTCAATTAGAAACATAGAGAATATGATCAAATTAAGTAATATCCATAAAACCTATTTTCTTGATCACGGAAAAAAACTTGAAGCCTTAAAAGGCATTGATCTTGAAATTGAAAAAGGTGAAATCTTTGGTGTTATAGGTCTGTCGGGGGCAGGTAAATCAACCCTCATTCGTATCATCAATATGCTTGAAGAACCAACACAGGGCAGAGTGGTAATTGATGGTGAGGATATCACTGACCTAAGCGAGGTGAAATTAAGAAAAATTCGCCAGTCTATTGGTATGATCTTCCAGCAGTTTAATCTGTTATCAAGCAAGACTGTAGCTGAAAATGTAGCCTTCCCGCTTGAGATTGCAGGTTTTTCAAAAGATAAAATTTTATCTCGTGTCAAAGAGCTTTTAGAGATGGTTGAGCTCTCTTATAAGGCTGATGTCTATCCTGCACAGTTATCTGGCGGTCAGAAACAGCGTGTGGGCATTGCAAGAGCATTGGCAACAGATCCAAAGATTCTGCTTTGTGATGAGGCAACATCAGCACTTGATCCAAAGACCACAAGTTCAATTTTAAAACTGCTACAGAGTCTTCGTGATCGTTTAGGTCTTACAATTGTCCTTATTACCCATCAGCTTGAAGTGATAAAAGAGTGCTGTGACAGGGTTGCTGTTATTGACGGCGGTGTCATAAGTGAGATGGGCAAAACCATTGATCTGTTTGCAAATCCAAAAGAAGATCTGACAAAGCGTCTTGTAAGTGCAGTAGTTCGCAAGGATTTAAATGATCTTCTAGAATATACAACCTTAACTCCTGAATATACCAAAGGTGCCAAAGCCTGGTTTGAAGTACTCTTCTTAGGTGAAAAGGCAGAAGATCCAGTAATAGTTGAAGTAGCAGAGGCTACCGGAGCTAAAGTTGCCATCATGGCAGGTCAGATAAACCATATCCAGAATCAGCCTCTAGGAGTGCTGATTATAGCTATGGAGGGCAGTGAAGAGCTTATTCACAAGGCATATTGTGAACTTGAAAAGAGAGTATACAGGGTTAGGCTTTTAGGTTATCAGGTGGAGGGAAAATAATGACTGACTTTTTATTATCCTTGGGATTTACAAATTACGCCTCCAAGATCACCGAACTTTTAACTTTTGGCACTTTTGAAACTCTGTATATGGTTGTTCTTGCAACTTTAGTTTCAATTGTTTTTGGTGTGCCTTTAGGTGTAATACTTTTAGTTACTTCAAAGGGCTATTTCTGGTACGCTCCAACCTTTTACAGAGTACTTGGAACAATTGTAAATGCTCTGCGTTCAATTCCGTTTATTATTCTGATGGTGGCAATTATCCCTATCACCAAATTCATTGTCGGAACCTCAATTGGAACAACTGCTGCAATTGTGCCTCTTACAATCTCAACAATTCCTTTTTTAGGTCGTCTTGTTGAAACCTCACTTAGAACTGTTCCTTATGGTTTAATAGAGGCTGCTCAGTCAATGGGGGCAAGTCCTTTGAGGATCATTTTCAAGGTGCTGCTTCCAGAAGCCCTTCCAGAGCTGATTCAGAACTTTACTTTGACAGTGATTGTAATTATAGGATGTTCTGCTATGGCAGGTACCATTGGCGGTGGTGGTCTTGGTGATATAGCAATACGTTATGGCTATCAGCGTTTCCAGGTAACAGTGATGCTTATAACTGTTGTCATCCTTATTGTGATGGTTCAGTTAACTCAGATGATTGGTGATCATTTAAGTAAAAAAGCTGATCACAGATAGAGTAAAAAGTTAGTTCTATTTTTATCGTAACTGTAATTTTTGATGATTAAAAGCATGATTCAATACAGGAATGCTCAAAAATAGAACTTTTGAAATTGTATGAATGGATATAGCTTGTAACTATAACAGTGCATTATAAATTAGTATTACTAAATAGTTGAAAAACATAATACTCAGTTGCATAGTATATACATTGAAAATAAGATTGAATTTCATGGAGATTATAATGAAGAAACTGTTATCAATATCTGCTGCAGCATTTTTAGCCGCTGCTTCATTTTCAGCATCAGCAAATGAGACTGTAACTGTAGCTGCAACTCCAGTGCCACATGTAGAAATCCTAGAGACCGTAAAACCTGTTCTTGAGAAGCAGGGTATTACCCTGAAGATCATTGAATTCAATGATTATATTCAGCCAAATCTTACAGTAGCTGACGGTCAGATTGATGCCAACTACTTCCAGCATCGTCCATACCTCAACACCTTCGTAAAGGACAGAGGTTCTGATCTTGTTGAAGTTGCTGGTATTCACGTAGAGCCAATCGGTGCATATTCAAATAAGGTAAAGGATCTAAAAGATCTCAAGAAAGGCGCAAGCGTTGGTATCCCAAATGATCCAACTAACGGTGGCCGTGCATTACTCCTTTTACAGGCAGCAGGTCTTATTACTTTAGAAGATCCTGAGAATATCACTGCAACTCCACTTGATATCAAAGAGAACAAATTAAATCTGAAGTTCAAAGAACTTGAGGCACCTCAGTTACCACGTTCTTTAGATGATCTTGATTTAGCTGTTATCAATTCAAACTTTGCAATTGAAGCTGGCCTTAATCCTTTAAAAGATGCTATCTATCTTGAGAACGCAGATTCTCCATACGTAAACCTTATTGTTGCCAACTCCAAGTCAAAGGACAAGGAAGGTATCAAGGCTTTAGTTAAGGCTTTACAGTCTGATGAAGTCAAAAAATTCATCAATGAGAAGTACAAGGGTGCTGTAGTTGCAGCTTTTTAACTGCCGGTAACTCTTAGAATAATCTTTTAGCCCTGCGGTCTGTCATCACTTTTAAAGATTGGTGACAGGCCGCATGTGTTTTGTGTCCGGGGTGACTTTGTATTGTTTTGGGTTGTTATAAATGCAGATATTCTGGTTATAGTTATCTATGCCTCCTTAGGATTTAACTATCCTGCCTTGCGTAACGCTGTATCACTCCTTATATGTTCATTTAGCGTTTTTGAAGATTGGTTAGCACATATTTGTGGTGCCTTCTGTATAATGTCAGAGAGGATGCTATGGACAGTAACAATACTTTTGATCATAAAAACTTTCTAAAGACAGTACCATCAAGGCCTGGTTCATACAGAATGTATTCTGATGAGGATACGGTAATTTATGTAGGTAAGGCCAAAGATCTGAAAAAACGTCTGTCCTCATATTTCAGATCGGATGTGAACGCAAAGACAAGAGCATTAGTTTCTAATATTCATCATATTGAATTTACGGTTACCTTCTCAGAGGCAGAGGCTTTAATTCTTGAGAATAACCTCATCAAAAAATATCAGCCCTATTACAATATCCTCTTACGAGACGATAAAACATATCCTTATCTGACAATCTCCAAAGGCAAGCATCCAGGGCTTTACTACTATCGAGGAAGACGTCATCCAGACAGTGAATACTATGGCCCTTATCCTGATTCAGGGGCTGCAAGAGAGAGTCTGAAACTGCTACAGAAACTCTTTCCTATAAGACAGTGCTCAGATACTGTCTATGCTCACAGATCACGTCCATGTCTTATGGCACAGCTGGGCAAATGTTTAGCCCCTTGTGTTCCAATGACAGATGCCCAGTATCAGCATTACATGGAGCAGGTAAACTATGTAAGACTGTTTCTTAAGGGACGTAATCAAGAGGTTTTAAACACCATTACAAAAAGTATGGAAGAGCATGCTGCAAGACTTGAATTTGAGGAGGCAGCAAAGCTTCGAGATCAGCTGACAGCATTGCGACGTGTTCAGGAAAGTCAGTCAGTATCAGGTGATCTGATGATTGATATGGACTTTATCGCTCATGAAAGCTCCATGGATCTATGCTGTAACCATGTCCTTTTTATCCGTCGCGGAAGAATCATAGGTACCCGCTCATACTTCACCAAATTAAGTCATGTTGATGATGAGACAGATCCTTTTAATGCCTTTATCGTTCAGTTCTATCTTTCAGAAAACCGTGGTGGAGTCTATCCAAAGGAAATAATTGTTGACTCGCCAATTGCTGATCAGGAGATTCTTTCTGAGGCGATAAAACAGCAGTCGGGGGAGAGTGTTGTCATAAAAGACAATGTTGTTGGTGAGAGAGCACGTTATTTAAAGCTTGCTAAAGAAAATGCTCTTGCATCATTAAAAGCAAAACTTTTAGATGCAACAACGTCCAAAAACAGAATTGAATCACTTGAGAAAACTCTTGGATTATCAGGTATTCAGCATATGGAGTGCTATGACATTTCCCACACCATGGGAGAGAATACAGTAGCTTCCTGTGTATCCTTTAACCGTGAGGGACCTGACAGCAGTAACTACAGACGTTTTAATATCACAGGCATTACTCCAGGTGATGATTTTGCTGCCATGCATCAGGTATTAACAAGGCGCTTTAAAAATCCAAAAGAGGGCATAATTCCAGAGCTTATCTTTGTTGATGGCGGCAGAGGACAGCTTAAACAGGCAGAAGATGTTATAAAACAGATCTTTGAAAAGTACCCTGATGTAGCACCGCCAGAGATTGTTGCTGTTGCAAAAGGTGAGGGTAGAAAAGAAGGTCTTGAGACTCTGATAAAAGCATATACAAGAGAAGAGTATCACTTAGGACTTGAAGATCCAGCGCTGCAGCTTGTACTACATATCCGTGATGAATCACATCGCTTTGCAATTACAGGACACAGAAATAAACGCTCTAAGGCTCGTACCCACAGTATTTTAGAGAATATTGAAGGTATTGGTGCTAAGAGAAGGTCAGCCCTTCTTAAACATTTAGGCGGTATAAGAGAGGTTAAAAACGCTTCTGTAGATGAACTGGCCAAAGTACCAGGAATCAGCAGAAAAATGGCAGAAGAGATTTACGCACAGCTTCATTTAATGTAAATGACGAAAAAAATTTGTTTTCTAGCCTTATTTCTGTCTAAGTTTTTTTGTTCCTTGTTTCTGTCAAAAGGTAAGTCATATTAGTCTGTATCACAATAAAGCGAGTGTTGAACTATTACAACAGCATTTTCAGTTTTGCCATTATGTATTTGGTTGTTAGAACTTGCATCCATTCAAAGACCAATTCGTCTGACTGATCCTGTGTCTATCAATGAAGATTATGTGAAGCTTTTTTTTCTTTGACCAAGTAACTTGCGGTAGACACTCTGCAAGATATTTACTGGTTAAATCAATCAAAATGATATACAGGTCATTTCTACATACCATAGGTATAGAAAATAAAAAACATCAGACTGCCAAAAGACAGCTGATGCACATATTATTCAAAAATCATAATTAGCTATCGAAGTTGCGAAAATCAGGGGATCTTGCATAGATCTCGAATGAAGAAAGACAACTCTTATGTGAGCCATAATTCGCTAATAATCTAGCGCCCCTTCTATTGAGTGGTTTGAAACTCTGTCTAATAAAGACAGAAGTCGTAACTCACTAATAATCTAGCGACCCTTCAATCGAGCTGAGCCTAAAGACAAAACAGAGGAAATCATGTCGTAACTCGCTAATAATCTAGCGACCCTTCAATTAATAGCATGTGCATCAATGGTCAGTTAATGCTACTGTCGTAACTCGCTAATAATCTAGCGACCCTTCAATTTCTAAACTTAGAAAATATCGTTCAACCAATTGGTTTGTCGTAACTCGCTAATAATCTAGCGACCCTTCAATTTCTAAACTTAGAAAATATCGTTCAACCAATTGGTTTGTCGTAACTCGCTAATAATCTAGCGACCCTTCAATCCCTAAGGGGACAAGTGGATTGGGAAGATGATACAGAGTCGTAACTCGCTAATAATCTAGCGACCCTTCAATTTATTGGCGTTATCACATAATATTCCAACACGTCGGTCGTAACTCGCTAATAATCTAGCGACCCTTCAATAAGGGTGTCTTGACCGTAATTGGAAATAGATGTCGTAACTCGCTAATAATCTAGCGCCCCTTCAATCAAAGGATATGAATCTTAAGTTAATCGCCAAGTCGTCGTAACTCGCTAATAATCTAGCGACCCTTCAATTTCTCTTAACACTTTAATCAATATTGAAATTAATCAGTCGTAACTCGCTAATAATCTAGCGACCCTTCAATAGAATCAAATCACATAAGGCAGCGCAAAGCAAAGTCGTAACTCGCTAATAATCTAGCGACCCTTCAATTTATAAGAAGAGTAAAAAACGAAAATAAACTTCGTCGTAACTCGCTAATAATCTAGCGACCCTTCAATATATGGTGTTAAACATCCTCTGGGCATTAACAGTCGTAACTCGCTAATAATCTAGCGACCCTTCAATAGCATGCTACATAGGGAGATCCTGTGTAACTTGTCGTAACTCGCTAATAATCTAGCGACCCTTCAATTTAACTCCCCACGAAATAAAGCTCTACGCCCTGTCGTAACTCGCTAATAATCTAGCGACCCTTCAATAGAATACAGTTATCGCACTATATCACCTTGAGAGTCGTAACTCGCTAATAATCTAGCGACCCTTCAATCTTAATAGGTTTTTTATTAGGTAGTGCCGTATTTGGTGTCGTAACTCGCTAATAATCTAGCGACCCTTCAATCTTTCTCGGATAAATGAAAATTGGGTAATAGGAAGTCGTAACTCGCTAATAATCTAGCGACCCTTCAATATAAAGAAAGAGCAGTAGTAGGTAAAAGTTACCTCGTCGTAACTCGCTAATAATCTAGCGACCCTTCAATAGTACCATAAATAACTTTATGTTTCATAAGAAATTAAATACCTAATTTCGCCGATGTGACCATTGTTCCAAAAAATTTTCTGCAAAATTTGTAAATGGTCTGAAATAAACTTTTAGACCATCATAAAACAGCCCCTTAAGCG
>JBJEWY010000038.1:0-11349 GCA_051885305.1 Succinivibrio sp.
TTGATACATCAACAACTGAGGCAATATTCTTCTGCCATGAGGTTCGCATTTCTTCAAGACATGTTGCCAGAGGTTTGAATTCATCATTGCGTTTGGTGTGGATTTCACATGAGAGATCACCAGAAGCTAAAAGCTTTGCGCTTTTTACGATGGTTTTGATTTCTGTTGATATCGATTTTGGAAGATACAGATAAAAACCTAATGCCACAAGTACTTCAACAAGCGCACATGCAATAATAGTATAGATTGTACGAGCGCTTGCGATACCTTCCATAGCCTCTGATGCTGCCTTTAACTTGTACCCATTAACAAAGGTGATATGCTTTGCAATGACAGAATAATCTCTATCAAGTTTCTCTGTCATAATTCTGTTTACCTCAAAGAATTCTCCTGTAGAAGCAGCCTCTTTTAGGGCTGGCACTAAAAGCTCATTATAAGTTTGGATATAATCTTTTGCGCACTCTTTGGTCTCCCCCATTTCCTTTGGAAAACGAGACATCTGCAGAGCGTCGGTATACTTTTTAAGGTCAGATTCAAACACTGATGTTGCACTGTAATTGTATACTCCCATTGGATTTGACTTCACCTTATCCACAAGATCGGTTGTGAAATCGTGAAAGGCTGTAGCAGCATCAATTGCATATTTGGTTCTGTTATAACGGGCGGCAAGCTCATCTAACCTTTCAACAGCAACTTTCTGTGCGTTTGTGATGGTCTTTATGGACATTATCACCACAAAGATGGTAAGCAGAATTATGGACGCAAAACTCAGCGCAAGTTTTGCCTGAACTGACAGACTTGATTGCTTATTCATATTCAAATCCCCCAAGAGAGGACATACAGTTAGTATGTCAAAGAAAAAAGTACAGTTCATAAAGGTGAATTTCTTTCGTATATTTTCGTTATAGCATGAAAAAATTGCGCATCCGCCCTTTTAAGGCTTTTGCACAGGAAGAGAACAGTTGCACATTAATTGACTGTTACCTTGATATTCAGAAAATCCGATTTATATGCCTTCCTTTTTGTAATAAAGATCATACTTTTGTGCTAAAAAATGGCTGTTTGCCACTATATGACAGTTAACTTGCTATGATCCTGTGTAAAAAATCTGAAGAATACAGATATTTTTATATTTATGAATAATGTTATATACACGAGCATGTATAATTCAGCAAAACTGTATATCTCTATTTGTAGGCTAAGGACTTATGCTACATAATAAAAATAAGTTCTGGAGATGATTAAATGAGAATTATTTTAAAACTGGCATCAGCTTTACTGATTATAGCCACCTTAAACCAGCTGTCTTTTGCTGATGAGAACAAGGTAGAAGAGGAATTCAACTCCTGCATGGAGGCTGCTGACGGATCTCCAATCAATGTTACTCTCTGTTATGAACAGTCAATTGATTACTGGGACAAAAGAGCCAACAAGGCTTACGAAGATGCTATCGCAAACGCAACGGACGACGAATTTAAAAAGGATCTGATTCAGTCTCAAAGAGCTTGGATCCTATACAAAGAAACTTTTGCCAAGCTCTTATATCTCTCTCAGGATGGCAGTGTGGCAAGTTCCATATCATCAGCCTATATTTTGAAGACTACAAAAATGCAGGCAAAAAACCTAGAGGAACTGGCCTACACCTTAAAAGGCAACTGATACTAACTGATAAGATCCAAAGGTAGTTTAGGCATTGCTCCTTCTTGGGTGCAGACATAGGATGCAACTTTTACAGCACGGTCATGGGCTATGCTGAGATCACGACCTAACATCAGCTGACTTACCAAAGTTGCTGTAAAAGAATCCCCCGCTCCTACTGTATCGGTTGTTTTGATCTTCGGACTGCTTTTTACTGAAACTGCATTACCTAAAAATACAGTGCTCTGCTTTGCCCCCTCTGTAAAGACAAAACAGCCAACTCCAAAAGATTTTAAATACTCATAGTAGCTTTTGGCACTTACATCTTTAAGATCTGCCATTTTACAGAGTACAGGCAGTTCATCCTCATTGCATTTGAAGATGTCACTATATTCAAGAGATGCAGAAATTACCTCTTTTGAATAGAAAGAACCTCTTAAATTAACATCAAAAACTTTTACAGAATCCTTTTTCATGTTCGAAAGAAATGCGATGACCGTTTCATGAGATTTTGATGAACGCTGACATAATGTACCAAAACATACCATATCAACGTTGGAGCTTACAGTTTTCATCTCCTCTGTAAAACTGATGCTGTCATAGGCTGTATTGTCTAAAAAGCTGTAGGTTGGCATACCATTTTCATCTAGACGCACATTCACAGCACCTGTTGGCCTGTCATTTGAAATTAAAAGAGCAGGCAGAAATTTTGAGGCTAGAAGATCTCTTGCTAAAAATCCCAATGCATCATTTCCGACAGAACTTACAGCAATAGCATTAAGACCGTTCTGCATGCAGTGATAAGCAAAATTAGCCGGAGCGCCACCAATCTTTACTCCGGTATCATATGTATCAAAGAGAACTTCCCCAAGACCTGCACAGTACAATTTCTTGCCTTTAAATACAGAAAAATCCAACATATACCGCTCCTTAATCCGCACCTTTTCAGGTAATAGAGTTATTCTGCAAGCTTTGAGATCAGTTCCATTTTATGCCTTACTGTAAAAAGCACAAAACATATTTCATATTAATGCTGAATAATGCGCTGCTACATTTTTAGAGACTCCTTATAACATCGTCACATTTGTTTTATACTCGCGCTTAAGTTTTTACGAAGATGAGAGCAGCCATGTCCCGCCAGAAAATTATCGATAAAATAAAAAAGCTTCTGTCTTTATCAGAGAGTTCAAATCCTAATGAAGCTGCTATTGCATTTAGCAGAGCACAGAAGCTAATGAAGGAATACTGTATTGAACTTGGTGATTTAAATCAGGATGATTATGATGTTTTAGAGGTAGACACACTGCCTGGACTTAAAACAGCACAATCAGTAATAAGAATTACAGCTATTCTGAAAAAGGCGTTTGGGATTGAGATCATTCTGTGTAAAAAAAGCACATCTGTCAGCAAGATCCATATCATCGGCCCCAAAGATCTTTTAGAAACCATAGAATATGTATTTGTCTTTTTATGTCGTTCCTATAAAGACGCATTAAAAAACTACTCATTGAAACTCAACAAAAGCCTGATTGATGAGTTAATTGAATATGAGGATGTATTCAGACAGGAATATCCCAAATACCTGTTCTTAGTTAAGGCTCTGAAAGAGGAAATCAGCAAGTTTCACTATGTTATGCAGACAGAACCTATGCTGATATCAGCCCCTAAGGAGAAAATAGCAGAATTTGAGATGCTTAAATACAAAGATTTACTCTGCTATGCCAAGGACTTTGATGCAGCTATACGCAGTTTTTTACAGCGCAGTGAGAAAAACAAGAAAAAATCTTTTGAAGTTGGCTTTTTCGCTGGCATTTCAGGCAAGGTAGAGGAATTTAATAATGGTGAACAGCTCAATAACATAAAAAAATTCATTGAAAGAAAGTACAGCAGTTCCACCATTGGTACAACCAGATTTCGAGGTAATACCAGCATAAACAGAAATGCCTATGAAGCAGGAAATGACGCCGGAGACAAAATTGAGATCAATAAACCAGTAAGCAGACGAGCATCAAAAGAGCTCTGGTTACCATTTGATTACTAATTGACACTCTCGTAATCTGTCAAAATTATCTTCTCTAAAGCACTCAGACGCTCTTCAAGTTTAAATGGCTCATTGCCAGAAAATCTTGAGAATCTAAAAGCAGTGGGCTCTTCTCCCCTATAAACATTCCACTTGAAAAGAGGCTGGCTGCTGCCGTCAGTATTAGGATCACCTGTCTTTACAAAATTTACATAACGTGAGTGAACGTTATTTAGAATTTTTACATCAGCAGGTGATGACATATCTCCTTTGTAACCAAATACATACGAAAGATCACTGCCATGACGTATACCATAACCTGTTTCTAGATCTTCTTTTGAAGCGTAATCAAAGTGATAGAGGTAGACTGCATTGTTTTTTGAGATTTCATCGGCAAAGATCTTCATACCAAGGTTAAACATGATATCGCCAAGAAACTCGCTCTGTCTTTTGAAGGTACTGTTCTTATCGTCGACTGCATAAAGTTTTTCGATCAAAGCTCCACGCCTTGCACCGAAAAAACGGTTCATTGAGGAGATAAAGTGTTCCTTTTTTGCCATTGGATCTGAAAAAAGACTGCCTTCATCCGTGGTATAGCCTAAAAGCAGTTTTACCTGATTGTAATGTCCATCTCTTAAAGCCTTCAGTGGATCCAGCGGGATCACTTTTCCATCAAAATATGGATTTATATAAGCAGTTGGATTTGAGTACAAATCAAAATCAAACGGAGTGTTATACGCAATTAAAAGCGGATCTACCTTGCGTAAAAGATTTAATCCCTCATAAGAGTCATCTGCACCAAACATTGAAAACAGAAGGTTACTGCTTTTTAAGGCTCGGTTTCTTGCTCTGTGTGGATAGAAGTCAGAAAAAGGATAGTTTAAAATTGTACCGCTCTGCAGGATGGCTTTTGAGAAAAGGCCGTCTGCGACTGGACTTAAGATAAGAGATGATACAGCAAAGGCGCCAGCTGAATGTCCTCCAAGCGTAATGTTGTCTGGATTGCCACCAAAGCTTTCTATATTATGTTTAATCCATTTAAGGGCTGTAACAATATCAAGATGACCATAATTACCTGTGGTGCCATATTCTCTCAACGCTGTTTTTGAGGCAAGAAAGCCTAATCCGTTAAGACGGTAGTTTAAGGTCACCAGGATCACGCCATCACGTGGAAAAGCACCTGTTTCATAAAGAGCACTTGATGATGATCCAACCACATATGAGCCACCATGAATCCAGACTAAAACAGGATAGTTTGCTCCTTTTTCCGTATTCTTCGGTCTGTAGATATTAAGACACAGACTGTCTTCTGCCATACCAGACGATGAACGTCTGCCTATCGGTCCTGACTGAGGAACAACAGGACAGAAATGAAAGGCCTTTAGATGGTGCTGAAGTTTTGTTTTCTCAACTGAAGGGGCAAAGCGCCTCTCACCTGCTGTATTTTCTGCGTACGGAATACCGCGAAAGCACTCCATACCGTTTTTTTCAAAACCTTCAATACTGCCAACAGCTGACTCAACAAGAGTGCTACCTGTAGCTCCTGAAGATATAAATACAAAACAGATTAGAAAAACTGTTTTTAAAAGATGCATAAAAACATCTCCTATTTTGTCAGTGATTATTAAGCTCAGTCAATACAATTGAGAGATTGTTCTTATCACCTATCAGTAATCGTTTTTTACACAAGGCACGATCATCTTCTGATAACGAACCTCGAAGCCAGGTCATCTGATGCTTAGCAAGCCTTGCTGTTGCAATAACACACTTCTCTATCATTTCATCCATGCTGTACATTCCATCGAGGTACTCCCATACCTGACGATATCCGACACAACGCATTGATGGCATGGATAAATCCAGATCTCCTCTGTCTTTTAGAGCTCTGACCTCATCTATGAGACCATCTTCAACCATTTTTTCAAAACGGCGCCTGATAAGCTTTCTTAGTTCAGTTCTGTCATCATTCTCTGGAAGAAGCACAAACTCCATACGATCAAAGGGACATTTATCCCCTTTATCCTCAAAATAGGAACTCATTGCCCTGCCTGTCATGGCATAAACTTCAAGAGCTCTTGACACTCTCTGCTTATCATTTGGACTTAATTTCTGATAAAGTATTGGATCAATTTCCTTTAGTTTCTCATGCATTAAAGGCCATCCTGATTTTTCTGCCTCTAAAGCAATTTGTGCTCTTACCTCTGCATTAGTCTGAGGAAGTGGAGATAAACCGTCTACAAGAGATTTGTAATACATCATGGTGCCACCACAGATCACAGGTAGTGCACCTCTTTGGGTTATCTCATCTACAAGGCGGATACAGTCATTTCTAAAGTCAGCTGCGCTATAGCTGTCTTTTGGATCGCAGATATCAATGAGATGATGCCTTACTGAGCTCAGCTCCTCTCTTGTAGGTTTAGCTGTTCCTATATCCATATCCTTATAAATAAGGGCAGAATCCAGACTTATGATCTCACATCTGATATGGGAAGCTATATTTAAGGCAAGAGAGGTCTTACCTGATGCGGTAGGACCTAGAATAACCAGAGCTTTATTCACCATTCCTCCAGGTGCGGGTCATTGCTTTAAAATCAATTTTTGAAACTAACAGTCCCTGATCTTTTATATCGTCAAATGATGAGATTTTATGAATCAGCTGCAAAGACGTTAATGCATCATGGCTTCTTACATAACTACCTATAAGAGTAGCCAGAGATAAAGGACACTGTCCTTTTACAATACTTGATGCAGCTGCCGTAATGATGAGAAATGCCCTTACAGAGAAATCCGCAAGATTTGCTCCCAAAAGGATTTTTGGGATCACGCAAAGCTCTATCTTTTTACGACCAAGATTAAGTTTAAAACCGCAGCGGGTTAAAGCATCTTCACTGTTTTTAAGACTCTTTAGCAAATCATTTTCGACTAAAAGAGAAAAAGGCATGGTGAGTTTTGTGGTTTCAACACAGTCCTCTTCTACCTGCTTTGAGTAATCAGAACCTGACAGATACTGTCTTAGTGCATTTATATTTATAAGATAGTAAGTTCCTTCATGCTTTATCAAAGCTATGTCTTCTGCAACCTCATCAACAAGAGCAATATGGTTTGCATCAGTTTGAGTGTAGGAAGTACTGTCTGGTGATCTGGTAACATCGATGTTAAGACTTGTGTTCTCTGACTGTACTGTACGATTAAAAAGATTGATCGCATGCTGACTGCTTGAAGAACCAACGGCAGGAGGCTGATATCTGCCTCCTGCTTGACTTTGAAAACTATTAGAAGAACAGCTAGATGAAGTGGAAGAAACTTCTCTCACTCTATCAGCACCTGCCCCTGCAAAAAAGCTTTTTCCTTCAGGAAAGGCAGGAAGATTCTGATAATTGATGCTAGGAGTTACGTTCTTTGGGCTTTCTGTAGCAAAAGAAGACTCATTATCAAACAGATCACATGAAGCAGCATTGATACCTGCATGTCTCAGAGCTGAAACAATGCTGTCAGTTATCAGATCATGGACAAGAGATGTTTCATGGAAACGGACTTCATCCTTTCTTGGATGAACATTCACATCCACTTCCTTTGGATCGATTTCAAGATACAGAACACAGCGTATAGGAAGTGTCCTACCTAATACCTCAAAAAATCCCTCTTTAAGAGCATGAGTGACAACCTTGTCGGCAACTGGACGACCATTTAAAAAGAGGTAGATCTGCTCTGATATAGCTTCCTCCTCTCGTGGAGGCTTTAGAAGCATTCCTGAGATTTTCAGATGCGGATCATCTGAACATACTCTAATGCCGTCACATCCAAATTCACTACCTAAAAGAATTGAGGTTCTTTTTAAGTCTATTCCGTTTTCAACATTAGAAGGTCCGACTCTCAGAACGTTTTTGTAATCTGCCACTAGTTCAAAACCAAGTTCAGGATGAGCTAAAGCTACTCTTGTAAAAATATCCTTAATTCTCATCATCTCGGTTCTGTCTGACTTTAGAAAACGGCGTCTTGCAGGAGTGTTGAAAAAAAGTTCAGCCACATCAACTGTAGTTCCCTGAGGATGAGCTGCAGGAGTTACAAGTGGAGACTGCTCTGGACCTTCTACTCTTACAGCAAAGGCGTTATCCTCATCAGCTGTTTTTGATGTCAGAGTAAGTTTTGAGACTGATGCAATAGATGCTAATGCCTCACCTCTGAAGCCTAAAGTGTGGATAGCGTTAAGATCTTCTGCGCTGACAATTTTAGATGTGGCATGAGGAGCAAGTGCAAGAGGCAGTTCATCACTTTTAATGCCGCAACCATTGTCTCTTACTCTTATCAGGAGTTTTCCTGCGCCTCTTACCTCACAGAAGATCCTGTCTCCACCTGCGTCAACAGCGTTTTCTAAAAGTTCTTTTACAACTGATGCAGGTCTTTCAACAACTTCACCTGCTGCAATCTGACTTGCTAACTGTTTAGACAGTATTCTTATAGTAGGCATAATAACCTCTATGGTAAAGTTAAAACCTGACCCACATGTACTGTATCAGATTTTAAAGAATTGGCTTTTTTAAGAGCTGATACAGTAGTTCCGTTTCTTGAGGCAATTAAAGAAAGCGAATCGCCCTTTTTCACGGTAACAGTCTTATTTCCACTTGCTTTCTTGATTCGTGCATATGATTCCTGCCTTGATTTGATCTTCTGGGCAGGATACTTCTCATAGTATGACTTGATACCAAGATAGATGCGATAGGCTATCTGTTTTTGGTAGTTAGGCTGATTTAACTGAATTTCTTCATAGCGGTTTGATAGATATCCAGTTTCAATCAGAAGTGACGGAATATCAGGAGATTTTAATACAGCAAGCGAAGCCTTGATTGGTTCTGATTTTCTGACATGTGTAAAGGCCGAAAGCTGCTTTAGAATTTCTTTTGCAAGAAGATTACCCTCTGATCTTGAATTGGTTGATGACATATCCAAAATTGCAGTTGCAAGATACGGATTACCAACACTCTGATCCATCACTTCACCTGCACCACCAATTAACTGGGTCTGCTTGTTGTTTTTAAGGATCTTGCCGTTTTCTCTTAGGGCTCGGTTTTCAGAGAGTACCAGAACACTGGCACCACGGGCCGTTGAACTTCCTGATTCAACAGAATCAGCATGAATTGAAATTAAAAGATCGGCTTTGCGTTTTCTTGCAATTTCAGATCGTTTATCAAGATCAATAAAGACATCCCCTGAGCGGATAAGTGTTCCCCTGAATGTCTTGTTTGAGTTGATATAATTACAAAGAGCCTTTGAGATAGCAAGAGTTACATTCTTTTCCTTTACACCACGTTTGCCGATAGCACCAGGATCCTTGCCTCCATGGCCTGCATCAATTGCAATAATAAAAGGTCTTGAAACAGGTGTTGCCTTTACTGGTACAGGTGGAGCTGATGTTTCTGCAACAACCTCTTCAATCTCTTGTTTTACTGTATTTTTACTATTGTCTGTTTTCTTTTTGTCAGCCTTTTTTACATTGGCAGTCTCAGTCTTTTTCTGGATTTCCTGTGACTTTAAAGCCTGTTCATAATCACTTCTCAGTTTTTCAAGCGCCTGTGAGTACTCTTTGGCGTTTGCCCGAGACATGATCCTAAAACCATCTTTATCAGCTACTGAATACTTGATAAACAGATCGCGCTCAAGGGTTTTCAAAGGAATGGAAGTGTCTATTCCATTTGAACTGCTACCTTTTGCCTCCTGTACAGCATTTACGTTCTTTTTCTCTTCTTTTGCATTTGAAGTTGCTTCTTTTTTATTGAAATCTATAACCAGACGGTAGATTTTGTTATTTCCTGACGGAGCAAGAACAAATGGTTTCTGAGCCTCACAGTCATTTAAGGTAAAGATGTAGCGAACATCTTTTCTGTCGATTTTTTTTACAAAAGAGGAAACACACTGCCTGTTTTTTAGGACAAGATCTTTGGGTGCGTTTACTGTGTCATCAACGTTTTTTACTCTGACAATAAATGTTCTTCCTTTGTTGTCTGAAGCAAAGGCAAAATCAGGACGTCCTGTCATATCAAGGACTATTCTTGATTTTTCAGAATTATGATAAGAACGTATGTTTTTAATGCCTGCAGAGTATGCAACAGAGCATACAAGCATGCACAGCAACATTAAAAACGTTGAAATAATGCGTAACACTTAGTTATATTTCTGACTTAAAATGTTTAGTTCATCCTGTGACAATGCATCAGATCTTACCACAACACTTCTACTGTTATCACCATAGGTAAAATCAATGGTTATATCTGGTGGAGGCAGCATACCAAAAGCCTTGTCAGGCCATTCCACAAGACATACACCGCATTCAGAGAAATAGTCTCTGATACCCATGTATTCAAGTTCTTCAGGATCTGTAAGACGGTAAAGATCAAAATGGTAAACGCAAAAGCCGTCAAAATTGTATGGTTCTACCAGAGTATAAGTTGGTGAACGAACCAGTCCATCATAACCTAACTCTCTTATAAAACCTTTAGAGAAAGTAGTCTTACCTGCGCCCAAATCACCTTCAAGGTTTATCAACACACATCGTTTATGCTTGAGGCACACAGGACGAACTATCTGGGCTAACGCACTGCCAAAAGCCTCTGTCTGCTCCTGCCCCTTTAAATAAACTTTACACTCTGGCATTAACAAGTTTCCTTATATAACTGCACAAATCAAGAGGTAACGTACCTATAATACCATGATCTTTAGCGCACATCTGAGCCGCTCTTCCATGAATACAAGCTGAATCTACAGCACTCTGACTGTTAGAAAGCCCCTGACCACATAAAGAGGCAATGATACCGGTTAAAAGATCGCCACTTCCACCTGTTGCAAGAGCAGGAGATCCCTCTTTGATAATTCTAAGCGAGCTGCCATCACAGACTATACTTCCGGCACCTTTTAGAAGCACTACTCCACCATATTTCTGATAAAGTTTTATGGCAGCAGAAAATCTGTCCTTGTTCACTTCCTCAATAGTAGTAGCAAGTAACCTTGCGGCCTCTCCTGGGTGCGGAGTAATGATTCTATTTTCCTTATAGTAATTCTGCTCATATGAAGAAAGTACATTTAACGCATCAGCATCTAGAATTACAGTCTTGTCTTCAAGATCATCCAATAGTTCTAATATGCTCTGAGTTCTCTCATTACAGCCAAGACCTGGACCTGCTGCCACCACGTCACACCATTCTATCGCTGATGATAAAGCTTCAAAATCATTGATATCTACTGTCATAAGCTCTGGGCAGACAGCAAGCAGCGGAGCAAAATTTTTGGGATCTGTTGCTACCTTGACTAGTCCAGCTCCACTGCGCAAAGCTCCGACACCGCATATGATGGCAGCACCGCCCATGCCAAATGATCCTGCAATAATCAGAACCTTGCCGTTATCACCCTTGTTTGATGACGGATTTCGCTCTAAAAGATAATTTATTTCAGGCTCGTAATGTCTTAAAACCACAGGCATAGGATATTTAAGAACAGCCTCATCAAAGACACCTACATAAGAAGATGAATCAATACCTAATGACTCAAAGATGATTTCTCCTGTATAGTCAACGCCGTCACCTGTTAACAGACCTGGTTTTAAAGCGAGCATACATACGGTTTTTGATGCTCTTACACAATGTCCTGGGACATAACCTGTGTCTGCGCATAAACCAGATGGAACATCAATTGAGATCACC
>JBJEWY010000039.1:0-46386 GCA_051885305.1 Succinivibrio sp.
AGAACCGCATGTCCGGTGGTGTGGGAGGGGCGAGCCTAAACTCCCCCTACTCGATCAGTTTAAAAGAGGAAATTATGGCAGCTGCAAGGCGTGATTACTATGAGGTTTTAGGTGTCGCAAAGGATGCAGATGATGCAACCATCAAGCGAGCCTTTAAACGCATGGCTATTAAATATCACCCAGATCGTAACAAGGATCCGGATGCCGGTGAGAAGTTCCGTGAGATCAATGAGGCTTATCAGGTCTTGTCTGATCCTCAGAAGAGAGCTGCTTACGATCAGTATGGTTTTGCTGGGGCAGACGGTTCTCAGGCAGGCGGTGGCAACCCATTTGGTGGCGGTGCTGATTTCAGCGACATCTTTGGTGATATCTTCGGTGATATCTTCAGTGGTGGCCGTGGTCATGGTCCATTTGGTGGTGGCAGTTCACAGCCACGTGATATCCCAGGACATGATCTCAGAATCAAACTGCTATTAAGCCTTGAGGAAGCTATCCATGGCTGCAAGAAGAAAGTCAAGGTTAAGACTTATGTTAAGTGTAAGACCTGTGGCGGTTCTGGACTTGGTAAGGATGGCAAGAAGGAAACCTGTCCTCACTGTAAAGGCTCAGGTCAGATCACCATGCGACAGGGTATTATGGTAGTAAGACAGACATGTCCTCACTGTAATGGCACCGGCAGCGTGATCACAAATGGCTGTAAGACATGTTCTGGTACTGGTCGTGTAGTAGATACAGTGGAAATCAGTGTTGATATTCCAGCAGGTGTAGATACCGGTGATAGAATCAGACTTTCTGGTGAAGGTGAGGCTGGTTTAAACGGTGCTCCATCAGGAGATCTGTATGTAATCATCGAGGTTAAACCTCACGAAATCTTTACAAGAGATGGCAACGATCTCTACTGTGATGTTCCAATCAGTTTTGCAACTGCAGCTTTAGGTGGCAAGGTAGAGGTTCCTACACTTGAAGGCCCTGTGAATATAACCATTCACCCAGAAACCCAGACTGGTGTGATGATGCGTTTATCAGGTAAGGGTGTTAAATCCTTAAATTCTTACGGTAAGGGTAATCTGTACTGCAAGCTTGTTGTCGAGACCCCAGTAAAACTTACAGAAAAACAGAAACAGCTCCTGAAGGAATTTGATGATTCTCTAAATGGCACTGATTCTGACTCTTCTTCAAAGAGCAAGAGTGATGAAGGGGCAAAGCACAAGCCAATGGCAGCCGGTTTCTTCAAGGGCGTTAAAAAGTTCTTTGAGGATTTCTCAAGCTAGAGCTGTCACAGAGACAGAATTTGGTGATTGAACATAAAACACCAAAAGAGTATATTTAATTTATGCGTCTGATTTCTCAGACGCTATTTTTTACACATTTTTTTAAGAGGTTTTTTACTATGGATCAGACTCCAATGACTCCTCGCGGCGAAGAGATGCTCCGCAAAGAGCTTGTACGCCTGAAGACTGTTGAGAGACCACGAATTGTAGCTGCTATTGCCGAGGCAAGATCTCATGGCGATTTAAGTGAGAACGCTGAATACGATGCAGCAAAGGAAGAACAGGGCCTGTGTGAGGCCAGAATCAAGGATATTGAGTCAAAGATTGCCTCTGCAAATGTTATTGATGTAACCAAACTCAAACATGGTAACGGTCCTTTAAAGGTTATCTTCGGTGCAACTGTTACTGTTCTTGATGTAGACACTGAAAAAGAGACCACCTATAAAATTGTAGGTGAGGATGAGGCTGATATTGAATCTAATCTTATTTCATATAAGACCCCTATTGCCAAGGGGCTTTTAGGTAAGGTTGAGGAAGATGAAATTGAAATCACCATTCCAAAGGGCTCAATCTGCTATGAAATTGTAAAGGTTGAATATATTTAAATTTCAATCAGTGCTGAAAATGAACTGGTTTTATATTCTAAAACCAGTTTTTTTATTTTTGGAACAGATAAAAATATGGGCATGAAATAAAAATTCCATGCCCAATTGAAAGTTTGAAGTCTTAGCGTGGAAGAATGAATCTGCTGTCTTCTTTTCTCTGTCTGAACAGAACAGCAACTCTTCCGACAACACTTACAAGTTCAGCCTGTACGGCTTTAGCGGCAAGCTCAGCCTGTTCTTTACGGCTGTCGCCGGCATTTAAACGGATCTTGATGAGCTCATGATGCTCAATGCTGCTGTCAAGTTCCTTAAGTACAGCCTCTGAAAGTCCGTCATTTCCAAGCAGAATAACAGGCTTTAATGAGTGAGCCTGAGCCTTGAGAAACTGTCGCTGATGTGAATTTAAAGACATGGCATACCTTCAGAATATGAAAAAAAAACGTTAAATTTACATGCCTGACAGACTTTTGTCATGGCATAATAATGAGCAAATTGTATAATATTATCCTTAATTAATAAAATAATTTTTTTACACTTGATTTTTAGGTAAGGTCAATGCCCGCAAAGAAAAGAACCGCCAGTCAGACAAGATGGCTACAGGAGCACTTTTCCGATCCGTATGTAAAGCAGGCACACAAACTTGGTCTTCGTTCTAGAGCCTCTTTCAAGCTCGAAGAAATACAGAACAGAGATCATCTGATCAAGTATGGTTATACCGTTGTTGATTTAGGTGCGGCCCCAGGTGGATGGTCTGAGTTTGCTGTGAAGTGTGTTGGTGAAAACGGACAGGTAATTGCCTGTGATATTCTTCCGATAAGACCAATCAGAAATGTGAGATTTTTACAGGGAGACTTTAGAGAGGATGAGGTCTTCAAGAAACTGTACTCAATGATTGGTGTAGGTGCAGATGTGGTTTTATCTGACATGGCACCGAATATGTCTGGTAATACCGCTATCGATCAACCTCGCGCTATGCTTTTATCTGAGCTTGCTCTAGATATGGCAAGACGTGTTTTAAGAGTTGGTGGCACTTTTGTAGTAAAGGTTTTCCAGGGAGTTGGAAGTCAAGAATATCTTAAAGAACTTCATCATGACTTTGCATCCGTAAAAGTTAGAAAGCCTGATGCCTCTAGAGACCGTTCAAGAGAAGTTTATATGGTGGCTACCGGATTTAAAGGTCATCCTTTAAACGGAATTGCCCCTGGTGATGAATTTGATAATGAGCCTCATAATGAGACTTTGGAGTAAACACAATATATGACCAAAAATCTGATACTTTGGCTGGTTATAGCCGTGATTCTGATGACACTCTTTGAGTCTTTCAGTACATCTGACAACTCAGGAAGAATGCAGGATTACACCAGCTTTGTAAGAGAAGTTCAGTCCGATCAGATTCAGGAAGTGGTATTTGACGGCAAGGTTATCAACGGTCTTAAAAAGACTGGCGAAAAGTTTGTAACAGTAATGCCTTTAAATGATCCTGCTCTGATTGATTCTCTTTTAACTCACAATGTGAGAGCATCAGGAACCAAACCTGAGGAGAACAGTACTTTATTCTCCATATTCGTATCATGGTTCCCAATGATTCTTCTCATTGCCGTATGGATTTTCTTCATGCGTCAGATGCAGGGCGGTGGTAAGGGTAATCCTTTGTCATTTGGAAAGTCAAAGGCAAAACTTCTTTCAGAAGATAAAATCAAAACCACTTTTGCAGATGTAGCTGGCTGTGATGAGGCAAAAGAGGATGTGGTCGAGCTCGTGGACTTTTTAAAGGATCCAACCAAATACTCAAAACTTGGTGGCAGAATTCCTCGCGGTGTTTTAATGGTAGGTCCTCCTGGTACAGGTAAGACCTTACTTGCAAGAGCCATAGCAGGTGAAGCTAAGGTACCATTCTTCTCCATTTCAGGTTCAGACTTCGTGGAGATGTTCGTAGGTGTTGGTGCCTCACGTGTTCGTGACATGTTTGCCACTGCAAAGAAAAACGCACCATGCATCATTTTCATAGATGAAATTGATGCTGTCGGCCGTAAGCGTGGTTCTGGCATGGGCGGCGGTCATGATGAGCGTGAACAGACTTTAAATCAGCTTTTGGTTGAAATGGATGGCTTTGAGGGTTATGAGGCTGTAATCATTATTGCAGCAACTAACCGTCCTGATGTACTTGATCCTGCTCTTTTAAGACCGGGACGTTTTGACAGACAGGTTGTTGTAGGTCTTCCAGATGTTCGCGGACGTGAGCAGATTTTAAATGTTCATGTTAAAAAGGTTCCATTAGGTCCTGATGTTGAAATTTCAGCTCTTGCCAGAGGAACTCCAGGTTTCTCAGGTGCAGAGCTTGCAAACCTTGTTAACGAAGCTGCACTTGGTGCTGCACGTCACAACAAGAAAGTTGTCTCTATGCAGGATTTTGAAGAGGCTAAAGACAAGCTTCTCATGGGGGCTGAAAGACGCTCAATGGCAATGAATGATCATGAGAAGATCAATACTGCATATCATGAGGCAGGTCATGCCATTGTGGGAAAACTTGTTCCAGAGCATGATCCAGTCTATAAGGTATCCATTATTCCTCGTGGCAGAGCATTAGGTGTGACCATGTATCTTCCAGAGCAGGACAAGGTATCACAGAGCCGTCTTGGTTTAATGTCTGATATCTCTACTCTCTTTGCTGGTCGTATTGCTGAGGAAATGATGTTCGGTACTGATGCTGTAACAACTGGTGCCTCAAACGATATTGAAAGAGCAACCACCTTAGCAAGAAACATGGTAACCCGCTGGGGTTTTTCAAAGAAACTTGCTCCAATGAAATATGAGCAGGACAATGAGGGTTCAGCATATTTAGGTGGTTCTTCAAGCACAATGATGAGTATGTCTGACAAGACAGCACTTATAATTGATGAAGAGATCTCAGATATTATCAATTCCTGCTATGCAAAGGCAAAAGAGCTTTTAGAGGCAAACAAGGATATTCTTGAGAACATGAAGGATGCACTTCTTAAATATGAAACCATTGATGCTGATCAGATAGATGATCTGATGAACCGCAGGGAAGTTCGTCCTCCAAAGATCAAGAGCTCTGATGACAAGAAAAAATCATCAGATAAAAGTGATAGCTCATCAGATACTAAAAAATCAGAAGATGTGTTAGATGATATGACTCCTTCTTCTGCAGGTGACAATGTCACAAAAGAAGAGAAGAATGAGCCATCAGATGATAATAACAGCGAAAATAAATAGTCAGCAAACTATTTTGAGGTACCTATGAAACTTAAACTGCCTGGTGATAAAACAATGGATCTTTCCTATACCAAGGTAATTGGAACAATTGCCTTGCAGGAAAATGACAGCAGAAGTATTGAAGACTTTGTGCTGATGGCAAAGAGCTTTGTTAAATCAGGTGCAGAGTTGCTGGAAATTGGTGCCAGTCTAGGTGAAAACGGTATCAATGAAGACAGAGTTGCATCAGTAGTTGGTGCCATTTTAAACGCTGTTGATGTGCCTGTTGCTGTTAATTCAAATTCTCTTGAGGTTGTAAGTCAGACCGTACGAGCAGGTGTTTCTATGGTAATCACCTCAAACGGTCTTGCAACCCCTGGTATGATGGATTTTCTAAAAGACAGTGATGTACTGATCTGTCTTCATTATGATCCTCAGACAAGGATCAAGGATGAAGATGATGTGGTAGCTATGGTGTCAGAGTATTTCTTTGAGCGTATTGATGCCTGTCTTGAGGCCGGTATTCAGAGAAAGCGCCTAGTTATCGATCCGTCAGTTGTAAATGCATCTGTAAGTGTAAGATTGAAGCTTTTAGGCAGACTTGAATCATTCAAGAGCTTTGCTCTACCAATATTAGTTGCAATGCCAAGGCAGATCCCTACAACTGATGTCTTTATGGTCGACAATCATGTTCTATCACTTACCACAGCTCTTTTCTGTGCTTCAGACAAATCTGTGCAGTTTATTAGAACCTCCGATGTAAGCGAAGTTGCAATTGCTATAGGTTTCTGGGAAATCATGGCAAGTAAGACCAAGCCATTCGGATTGTCAAAAGTTATCATCAGACGTCTTCGTAATCTGCGTGATACTCTCCGGGAACTAAAAAGTCTCCACAAGGACAAGTGAGAAATATAATGAAACGTAAATATTTTGGTACTGACGGTGTTCGTGGCCGTGTCGGTCAGTTTCCTATAACTCCAGATTTTGCAGTTAAACTTGGACTTGCTGCTGGTAAGGTTTTAGGCAGAAACGGTGGTAAGGTTATCATTGGCAAGGATACAAGACTCTCAGGTTATATGCTTGAGGCTGCCTTAGAGTCAGGTTTTTCAGCTGGCGGCATGTCTCCTGTAATGCTTGGCCCTATGCCAACACCTGCTGTTTCATACCTTACAAGAGCATTCAGAGCAGATCTAGGTGTGGTTATCAGTGCTTCACATAACCCTTTCTATGATAACGGTATCAAGTTTTTCTCATCAGAGGGTACCAAACTTCCAGATGAAGTAGAACTTGAAATTGAAAAGTATTTAGATGAAGAGGATGTCCCTTTAGCTAATGCCTCTGATTTTGGTAGAGCCTATCGTCAGGAAGATGCTCCTGGACGTTACATTGAATTCTGCAAGAGTACTTTTGCAAGTCATTTAAGTCTTGATGGTCTTAAAATTGTTTTAGACTGTGCCAACGGTGCTACCTATCATATTGCACCTTTGGTTTTCAAAGAGCTTGGTGCAACAGTAATCACCATAGGTGATGAGCCAAACGGTATCAACATCAATGATGGTGTAGGTTCAACACATCCTGAGGCTTTAGTTGCCAAAGTTCTTGCAACCAAATCAGATCTTGGTATTGCCTTTGATGGTGATGGTGATCGTGTCTTGATGTGTGACCGTCATGGTGTGATAAGAGATGGTGACAATCTTTTATATATTATTGCAAAAGATACTCAAAAACGTGGCCGTTTAAACGGTGGTGTTGTTGGTACTCTTATGACCAATTTAGGTCTTGAACTTGCTTTAAAGCGAGAGGGAATTGATTTCTGCCGAGCAAAAGTAGGTGATCGTTACGTAATGGAACAGTTGCTAGAGCGCAATTGGACTTTAGGTGGCGAGAACAGCGGTCATATCATCAGTCTAAATCATGCAACCACTGGTGACGGTATTGTCTCAGCACTGCAGGTTCTTAAAGCCTGTATTCATGAGAACAAGGACATTGAGCAGATGTCAGAGGGGCTTACCATGTTCCCACAGGATCTTATCAATGTAAGATTAAATGCAGCAATTGATGTTACAACTGATGAAAATGTTCAGAAGGTTGTAAAAGAAGTAGAAAAGGAACTTGGTGATACTGGCCGTGTACTTTTAAGAAAATCAGGTACAGAGCCTGTTGTCAGAGTAATGGTTGAAGGTGAGGATAGAGATGATGTCCACACCAAGGCTCAGCGTATTGCTGATGCTATTATTCATGTTTCAGACGGTGAAAATGCTTGAAAGTAGATGCGTAAAATTGTATTATTTCGCAATTAAAACGCATATCTGGCGTAGGATTTAACAAAATGTACGAGATTTTAATTGTCTTTTTATTACTTGTAGCCATTGCCATGGTTGCACTTATTCTAGTGCAGCAGGGTAAAGGTGCCGGTATGGGCGCATCATTTGGTGCTGGTGCCTCAAACACTGTATTCGGCTCAGTAGGTTCTGGAAACTTTCTGACCCGTTCCACATGGTTACTGATCTTTTTATTCTTTGCTATCTGCCTTGCTTTAGGATGGATGCAGAAGAATGCTCATAAGAGCAATGATTCTGGTTTCAATAACATTGCTGAGACTTCAGTTGCTGAGCAGACTACCGTAGTAAATACCGATGCTCCAGTAGTTGAAACTGATGCTCCTGCTGTCGCAGCTGATGCAAATACTGCAACTGATGCTCCTGTAGTAGACGATGGAGCAAAGGCTGCTGATTCTAAATCAGAATAATTTAAGAATAAATGACTGATAATAAAACCAGCTTTAATGCTGGTTTTATATTTTGGGCACTTTAGAAAACAAAGTGCTTTTCATCTGTTATGATTTCCTTAAGTGGGACATCCCAGCTTTCAACCGGAACATCATCTATTTCCTGAAAACTGTAGGCAATACCAATTACTCTGCAGTTTTTTGAAATCTTTTTAAGCATCCTGTCATAGTAACCGCCCCCCATTCCAAGACGGTTTCCTTTTTTATCAAAACCAACTAAAGGAACTATAAGAGCATCGATTGCATCTGGAGCAATATACCTTTCCTCAAGGTTCTGTGGTTCTAGGATATGGTAGCGGTTTTCAATCAGACTCTCGCCGCTTCTGTATTCATAAAAATTCATATGGCCTCTTACATGCACATCCATGAAAGGAAGGGCTAATGTATGTTTACTTAAGAAATACTCATTTATTGAGGCTGTTGAAATTTCGCCTCCCATACTCAGGTATGAGGCTACCACCTTTTTAGTATCAAAGTAGCTGTCATTTTTTAGAAACTCAAGTACCTTAAGGCCAGATGAAAGAGCGTCAGCTTCTGTCATGGTGCGCCTTTTTTCTAGGAGCTTCTGGCGGATAGAATTTCTTAATGCTTTAAATTCTTCAAGTGAATTACTCATTGCTGACCTTCTTTAGGAGTCTGTTCAATCTTGCAATTTTAGGAGTGACTTTTTTAGCAAAATCAGAATCATTTGAGCGGTTTTCCAACAGATCCTGATTTGTTTTTATAAGAGCAAGAATACTTGCCTGTAAAGGAGAGAGGGTAGGATTCTGTCTTAACATGGATGAAACAGTGTTTTTTACATTTTCAACTGCAGCATTCAACAGTTCCTCATCCTCTTTTTTGCATCGCAAGGAAAAGTGCTCTGCTAGAATTGAAAAGGACACACTCGAGTAATCATTATCCCTGTCAGACATATTTATCTCCTTTTCTCTAATTGTATCATGTATGCAGATTTGTCAAAAAGTGGCAGAGCACAAAGGATCAGAATATAAAAATTCATTTTAGATACAAAATCCAAGTTTGATAAAAATGGTTTTGACTCTTCAAAGAATGCCATCTTAAATGGTAGAATATCGAGATTATATTTTATGCAGATCACAAAGTGATTTGTTGTCTACATATTTATTAAAAACGCGTTTATAAAAAATCAATATGACTGAGAAGTTACAAAAAATATTATCCCGTGCTGGAATAGCTTCAAGACGAGCCTTAGAACAGATCATCTCTGAAGGGCGTGTCCTTGTGAACGGTAAGGTCGCTACTATTGGTGACCGATACGAAGCCGAAGAAATCACAGTAAAACTTGATGGCAAGGTGGTACTTAGCCCTGAGAGCAATTCTGTAGCCTGCAGAGTTTTAATGTATCACAAGCCAGAAGGTGAACTTACCACACTGTCTGATCCTGAAGGCAGACCTACTGTCTTTGACCATATTCCAAAGCCTCCAACAGGCCGATGGATTTATATTGGCAGACTTGACATCAATACATCTGGCCTTTTACTTTTCACAACTGACGGTGAACTTGCCAATGCTCTGATGCATCCTAAATTTGAAGTTGAAAGAGTTTATGCTTCAAGAATTTATGGTGAAGTCTCAGAAGAGCAGATTGAATCACTTGAAAAAGGTGTAATGCTAGAAGATGGCAAAGCTCGTTTCAACAAGGTTGTCTATGTAGGTGGTGAAGGACGAAATGCCTGGTACCATGTAACTCTAAAAGAGGGACGCAAGAGAGAGGTAAGACGTTTATGGGAGGCTGTAGGCCTTAAGGTCAGCCGACTTATTCGTATCCGTTACGCAGGTATTGATCTAGATCCTGATCTAAAAACTGGTCAGTGTCGTGAACTGTCATTAAATGAGCTTAATCTTCTGCGTTCAAGCGTAGGCCTTAAGAAACTTGAAAAAGCCCCAGCTCCTTTAGATTTTTCATTAACAGAATCTGTTTATCGTAAGGCTCCTTTAAAAAACACCAAAAAGGACAGTAAAGGCAGAAAAACTGATAAAGCTGAAAAGTCATCTCTATTTGAGAAAAAGTCAAGGGGCGATGGCAGAGGGGAGAGACGAGAAGATAAAAAGTCTGTTTACAAGAAAACAGAGCAGAAGAACTCGCCTTACTCAAAGTCTAAGGACTATGACAAAAAGTCATCAGGGAAGTCAAAGTTTAGTTCGTTTAAAGGGGACGAGAGCAGAAAGCACTCTGCTGTATCAAAGCAGGTTGTTTCCTATTCATCGTTTGCTAAAGATGACAGCCCGTCAAAACCTCGTTATGCTTTCAAGACCAGATCAAGCAACAACAGATCATATCCTAGAGTAAAACGCAATGGTTAATGTATGAAAGGTCCTTAAATGGACCTTTTTCTTACAAAAATGTTGCGAAAACTTAACATTAGTTGATTAACTTAGAATTTTGATACAGTATATTTACACAAATTGCAGGATATTCTTTAGAATAAAAATATAGAGTAGTCACAGAGGATATTACTTACATAATGAACGCCGACCCCCACCCTTCGCCTGAATTCTTCAAAAATATAAAAACTAAAATTGCATCTGATCTTATAAGGAGCACAAAATGCAGATAGATCAGGCAGTAATCAATTCACACGCTTTACTTTTTGACATGCAGTGGGTTTTAGATCCGACTGCATGGTTAGGTCTTCTGACATTAACTGCAATTCAGATTGTCTTAGGTATTGATAATCTACTGTTTATTGCAATTCTGTCAGCTAAACTTCCATCCCATCAGGGCAGAATGGCCCGCTACATTGGTTTAGGCGGTGCGCTGGTCATCAGAATCGTGCTGATGATGTTCGCTGCCTATGTAATGGCCATGTCAAAGCCATTGTTTACAGTATTTGACTTTGCTGTATCAGTTCGTGATCTGATGATGTTCTTTGGTGGTGCTTTCCTTATATACAAGGCAACAGAGGAGCTTCATGGCAAACTTGAAGGGGACAATACCGAAGAGACTGTATCGGTAAGCAAAGCAGCAGGTCAGTCATTTGTGATTGTATCAACCCAGATCATGATCCTAGATGTTCTCTTCTCAGGTGATGCTATTATCACCGCTGTTGGTATGACACAGCATGCATATATTATGGTATTTGCTGTTACTGTCGCTATGTTGCTTTTAATGTGGGCATCAGGATTTATCTCAGTTTTTGTTTCAAGACATCCGACAGTTGTGATTCTGTGTTTAGGATTCCTACTTTTAATTGGTTTCTCTTTAATCCTAGAGTCATTCCACATAGTAATGCCTAAGGGCTACCTGTATTCTGCCATCAGTTTCTCTCTTTTAATTGAAATCTTCAATCAGGTTTCAAGAAAGAACCTGCTAAAGCTCAAGCATTCGAACAACATGCAGTCAAGACAGGTTGCAGCTCAGCTTGTGCTGAGACTTTTAGGCTCAAGAACTGACAATGTGCATTCATTTCAGGAAGCTATAGTCTCAAAGCCATCTGCTTATATGTTTAACAAGCAGGAAAAAGAGATGGTTTCCCGTGTACTTGAACTGTCATCACTGCCTGTAAAAGCGGTTTTAACCGGCAGAACTGATCTCAATATGATTAAGATTGACGGTTCTGAGCAGGCACTTGTGAATGCTGCCTTAAAAACCACCCATCGTTATCTTGTGGCATATAAAAACGGGCATAAGGATCAGCCATTAGGTTATATATCGAGTGCCAGAATAATGTCTTTATTTGTAAAGGGTATGCCTGATAAGAATACTTTAGAGAGTATGGTTCAGGTTCCTCTATACATACCACAGACCATCAATCTTTTAAGTGTGCTCGAACAGTTCAGGCAGTCAAAGCGTTATATTGGATTTGTTTATGACGAGTTTGGAGCCTTTGAAGGAATTGTAACCATTCAGGACATTATTGAGGAAATCACTGGTGAAATGCCAGAGAAGACAGAAACACCTGAAATTGTGGTTTTGGATTCAGAAAAACAGATCTACAGAATTGAAGGTGATGCTATTTTACCTGATGTTTCAAGAACAACAGGCCTTAGCATTCCTACATCTGAGCATTACCAGACCATAGCAGGCTTTGTACTAGACCGTCTGCAGCGGGTTCCAAGAAAAGGTGAGATTATAGAACTTGGGACCTGGACTATCGAAGTTGAAAGTGCTGATGCAACAAGCGTCGGTGTGGTAAAACTAAGAAAGAATCAAGAAGCAGAGACTCAAGAAGATGCCTTATTATAGATTGATTTAAGCGACGGTTTCTGATAGAATTTCCACTGCTTGAAAATTCATGGTTTTCAAGTCTGTTCAAGTGTGAATTTGAACCTTGCACTTCCTTTGTGGAAATGCATGAAATTTGATAGTGGAACTTTAAGGGACCCCTAGTTAGTGGTCCTTTTTTTATGCTTAAGAGGTGTTATGTCCGGTACCATTGAAGAGAAAATCACTCAGATTGTAACCCCTGCCATTGAATCCATGGGGCTGTCTCTCTGGGGGATCCGTTATCATGGCAGCAGAGATCATGCAACACTGCAGATCTTTATTGAATCAGATGACGGAGTCTCTGCTGACAAGTGTGGTGAAGTTATGGATCTTTTATCCCCAGCCTTAGATGCTGAGGATCTGATTGCAAGTCGCTACACACTGGAGGTTTCATCTCCTGGTCTTGACAGGATCTTGTTCACACTTGAACAGGCTAAAGCTTATGAAGGTAAAACTGTCAAAGCTGAATTACGAATTCCATCCATGGGCAGAAAGAAACTTCAGGGTAGACTTAATAAAGTCGGTGATGATGGTATTCTCGTTATCGAGGATACATTATCAGGTCCTGTAGAAGTTGCATTTGCAAATGCACAGTCTGTTCGTGTAGTACCGGAATTTCCATCTAACAACAAGCATGCTCCTAAAAGCGATCTTAAGAGGTCTTAAATAAAAATGGGTAAAGAGATTATTGCCATTGCCGAGGCGCTGTCAAACGAACGCGCAATTCCAAAGGATAAGATTTTCGAAGCATTAGAATCAGCACTTGCAACTGCTACCAAGAAAAAGTATCCGGTTGAGATCCTAGTCAGAGTTGTAATTGACAAGAAAGAAGGCTCGTATGATACCTTCCGTCGCTGGGTTGTAGTTGATTCAGATTCTCTTGAGCATCCAGCTCAGGAAATTTCTCTTGCTGCAGCAGCAGAAGATCATCCAGGCATTCAGGCAGGTGACATTGTCGAAGAACAGATCCCATCTGTTGAATTTGACAGAATTACTATTCAGACCGCAAAGCAGGTACTGGCTCAGAAAGTTAAGGACGCAGAGCGTGAGCAGGTTGTGGCAGAGCAGCGTGACAGAGTTGGTCATGTTGTTAATGCAACTGTCAAGAAGATGGGCCATGACATGATGGTTATTGATCTTGGCAACAATGCTGAAGCGGTGTTAAAGCGTGAGCAGGTAATTCCTCATGAGACATTCGGTCGTGGTGACAGAGTAAAGGTTTTACTTCAGGAAATCCGCACTGAATCAAATCGTGGTCCACAGATCATTTGTTCAAGAACCGCACCTGATTTCCTAAAAGAGCTTTTCAGAATCGAAGTACCAGAAATTGGTGAAGATGTAATTGAAATCATGGGTGTTGCCCGAGATCCTGGTTCAAGAGCCAAAATTTCAGTTCGCTCAAAGGACAGAAGAATTGATCCTCGCGGTGCATGTATCGGTATGCGCGGTGCTCGTGTAATGGCCGTTTCAAATGAGCTCAACGGCGAAAAGGTTGATGTTGTTTTATACGACGAGAATTTGGCTCAGTATGTAACCAACGCCATGGAGCCTGCTGAAGTTTCAAGAATCATCATCAATGAGGATGAGCACAGCATTTTAATTGCTGTAGCAGAAGAGAATTTAGCTCTTGCTATTGGCAAGAATGGTCAGAATGTTCGTCTTGCTTCACAGCTTTTAGGCTGGGATCTTAAGGTAATGACTGAGGCCGACCTTGAGAAGAACATTCAGATGGAAGTTGGCAAGGTTGTAAAGAACTTTGAAGAATCATTAAATATTGATGAAGAGTTTGCTACAGCTTTATCTGACGCTGGCTTTACAACTCTTGAGGAAGTTGCTTATGTTGAACCTCAGGAGCTGCTTGCAATTGAAGGTATCGACGAGGAAACTGCAAATCAGTTACAGTCAATTGCCCGTGAAGCCTGTGAAAAGAAGGAAAGCGCTGAGAGTGCTGAGGCAATCAAGCAGCTGACTGCATTAGAAGGCATAGACAAGGAGCTTGCATTAAAACTCTTTGCTCACGGTATCAAGACTGGTGAGGATTTAGCCGAGCAGGCAACTGACGATCTTACCGATATCGAAGGCCTTGATGAGAAGAAGGCTGGTGAGATCATTATGGCTGCACGTAATGAGTACTGGTTTAAAGACAGCGCTGAATAAAGAGGAAGGTTTTAATGACTGAAGAGAATTTAGTTGATGGCGCACCAAAGCGTATGTCTTTGAAGAAAAAGACATCTCCAACTATGACCCTGTCTAGCAGTACTGGTGGTACTAAGAAAGTACAGGTAGAAGTTCGCAAGAAAAAGATCGTCTTTGATCCAAAAGAGCGTAAGGCTCAGTTAGAACAGGAAGCAGCTGCAAAAGCTAAAGCCGAAGAAGAGGCAAAGGCTATGGAAGAAGCTCGTAAAAAAGCTGAAGAGGAGCGCCGTGAGGCTGCAAAGGCTGAGGCTGAAAAACAGCGTAAAGCCCAGGAAGAAGCCCGTGCTAAGGCAAAGGCTGAGCAGAAAGCAAATCCAGCACCTGCTCACAAGGAAAAGGTTGAAGATAAGGCAACTGAAGAATTACGTCGTGCTCAGGAAGAGCAGCAGAAGCGCAAGAGTGAAGAGGAATCAAAGCGTTTAGCTGATGAGGCCCGTCGTCTTGCCGAGGAAAATGAAGCTCGCTGGGCTGCTGAGGAAGAAGCTCGTGCCCACGCTGATGACGATGATGATTCTACTACCTCACAGTATGTTCGTGAGGCAGAGGCAAGACAGGAGAGAGAAGTGGAAAACCGCGGACGTCACCGTGACAGAAACTCTGACCGTCGTGGCAACAAGCGTTTTGAAGAAAGCGATGCAGCTCCTCGCGATCGTCGCGCCAAAGGTGGTAAGGCATCAAAGGGTGTAAAGGGCGCTGCAAAACTCAATCAGCAGCAGCACGGCTTCAACCGCCCTGCAACTCCTGTAACCCGTGATGTTGAAATCGGTGAGACCATTACCGTGGCAGAACTTGCTGCCAAAATGGCGGTTAAGGCTACCGAGGTTATCAAGACCTTAATGAAATTAGGTGAAATGGTAACCATCAACCAGGTTTTAGATCAGGCTACAGCTCAGCTGGTTGCTGAGGAAATGGGCCACAAGGTAATTCTGCGCAAGGAAAATGAGCTTGAAGATGAGATCTTAAATGATCGTAAGATCAAGTCTGATGCAGCTCCAAGAGCTCCTGTTGTTACCATCATGGGTCACGTTGACCATGGTAAGACCTCACTGCTTGACTACATCAGAAAGTCAAAGGTTGCAGTAGGTGAGGCTGGTGGTATTACTCAGCGTATCGGTGCTTATCACGTACCATACAGAAACAACGGTATTACTTTCCTTGATACTCCTGGTCACGCTGCTTTTACTGCTATGCGTGCACGTGGTGCCCAGTGTACTGATATCGTGGTTTTAGTTGTAGCCGCAGATGATGGTGTAATGCCTCAGACTCTTGAAGCTATTCAGCACGCTCAGGCTGCCAAGGTACCTATCATTGTTGCTATCAACAAGATGGATAAGCCAGGTGCTGAGCCACAGCGAGTTATCAATGAACTGATGCAGCACTCTGTTATCCCAGAGGAAATGGGTGGTGAGAACCAGTTCGTAAATGTATCAGCAAAGACTGGTATGGGTGTAGACGATCTGTTAGAGGCTATCACTCTGCAGTCTGAAGTTTTAGAGCTTAAAGCTGTTCATGACGGTATGGCAGAAGGCGTAACCATTGAGTCACGCCTTGATAAGGGCCGTGGTCCTGTTGCTACAGTACTTGTTCGCTCAGGTACCTTAAAGAAGGGTGATATCATCCTCTGTGGTCTGCAGTACGGTCGTGTTCGTTCAATGAGAAACGAAAACGGTAAGGAGCTTAAAGAAGCTGGTCCTTCAATTCCTGTAGAGGTATTCGGTCTTTCAGGCGTACCATCAGCAGGTGATGAGGTAACTGTTGTTGCTGACGAGCGTAAGGCCCGTGAAGTTGCCCTCTTCCGTCAGGGTAAGTTCCGTGAGCTTAAGATCGCCAAGCAGAAGAAAGCTCAGCTTGCCTCTATGTTCAAGGAGAGCAATGCTTCAGAGCTTAAGGTTGTACTCAAGGCTGATACCCAGGGTTCTGTTGAGGCAATCTCTGATGCTCTGCTTAAGCTTGGTAACGATGAAGTACAGGTTAAGATTATTGGTTCTGGTGTTGGTGGTATCACCGCTAACGATGCAACCTTAGCTGCTGCTGATAACGCAGTTGTAATCGGCTTTAACGTACGTGCCGATGGTCCTGCTCGTCAGGTTATCGATGCTGAATCAGTTGATCTGCATTACTACAGTGTTATTTACGATCTTATTGATGACGTCAAGAAGGCCATGTCAGGTCTTCTCAAGAAGGAAGTTCGTGAAAACTTCATCGGTTACGCTGAGGTTCGCGAGATCTTCCGTCATCCTAAGTTCGGTGCCATCGCTGGCTGTCTCGTAGTAGAGGGTATGGTTAAGCGTTCTGCTCCAATCCGCGTTTTACGTGACAACACCGTTATTTTCGAAGGTGAACTTGACTCTCTGCGCCGCTTCAAGGACGACGTTTCTGAAGTTAAGCAGAATACCGAATGCGGTATTTGTGTTAAGAACTACCAGGATGTACGTGTAGGTGACCGTATCGAGTGCTTCGAGAAGGTCGAAGTTGCACGTACCCTTGACTAAAGGATTATATGCCAAGAAGTTACGGAAGAAATGAAAGGGTTGCAGCTGCAATCTTAAGAGAGCTTGCTGATATCATTCAGCATGAGCTCAAAGATCCTAGAGTAAAGAATGCAACTATCACTGAAGTTGATGTATCTCCGGATCTTAGAAATGCTCGTGTATACATCTCTTTCCTGTCAGACAAGAAAGAGGATATTGATGCGGCAATGAAAGGTCTTAAAAGTGCTAAAGGCTTTTTAAGATCAACTCTTGCCTCAAGGCTTAACTTAAGATACATGCCTGATCTTGATCTGCGCTACGATACTCTTGTATCAGAGAGTATGAAGATTGACGCTCTGATTAGAAAAGGTTTAAGCCGCGACTAAACAAGTCAGTTAAAAGGCGTGGAGAATTCCACGCCTTTTTCGCGTTTATTACTATTCTTTTCTCTGTTTGACCCTGAACCTATTTTTGATTAGTTTTTTGAAAAAAATTATTTGAAAATGTAGAATATGAGAAGAGTTCTTAATCTTTATTTCTGGAGTTTTCTGTGGCAGATAAAGCCCTTCAAAAACCAATTAAATCAGCAGTTATAGTATCCAAGGTCTACAAAAGACCTGTATCTGGATCAATTAGAGAAATTGCTGATAAGCTCATCGCATTAGGTGTGGATGTATATCTTGAGGCAAATACCTCTGTTGGCTTTAATATTCCTGAAATAAAGAGTATTACCAGACGACAGATGCGCGATATTGATCTCATCATCGTTGTAGGTGGTGATGGTTCATTACTTGGAGCTGCAAGAACACTTGTAGATCTTAAGGTTCCTGTTTTAGGTATCAACAGAGGTCACCTAGGATTACTTACAGATGTTAATCCAGAGAATCTTGATGAGAGTTTAAAGAAGGTCGTAAGCGGTCGTTATACCCTTGAAGAACGTACCATGATAGATGTCAGGGTATCCCGTGAATCATCAGATGGGGTAGGGGAACTTATAGGTTCATCTCTTGCAACAAATGAAACTGTTATCCACTCTGGAACCATGGCTCACATGATGGTTTTTAAAGTAAGTATTGACGGTTCATATATGTACACCTTAAGAGGTGATGGTATTATCGTAAATACACCTACAGGATCAACAGCATATTCACTGTCAGCAGGTGGTCCTATCGTTGAGCCTCATCTTGATGTGCTCTCATTAGTTCCAATGTTCCCTCAGTCATTAAACTGCTCTCCGATTATTATTCCAGGAAAGTCATCTGTCAGGATTGATTTTGAATGTCCAGACGATCTTGCTGAACTTATTGCTATCAACTGTGACGGTCAGGTGACCATGAGAGCAGATACCAAGAGTTCAGTACTTATAAGACAGCATCATATTCCTTTAACCCTGATCCATCCTGAAGGCTACGATTATTACAGCCTGTTAAGGCAGAAACTGGGCTGGGGCAGAAGTCTTGTATAGGAGATAACATGCTTTCTCAGCTTATTGTTAAAGACTTTGCTTTAAGCCAGAAAAATACCCTTGAATTTAAAAGGGGAATGACCAGTATCACCGGTGAAACCGGAGCTGGAAAGTCCTTAACTGTCGATGCGCTCTCTTTGATATTAGGTGCAAGAGCAGACAGTTCCATGGTTAAATCAGGCTGTGAGCGCGCAGAGCTCAATGCTGTATTTGATGTAAGCGCATCTGAAAAAACTCTAAACTGCCTTAAAGAGCATGATCTCTTTACAGATGACGGTACTTTAGTAATACGCCGAGTCATTACATCAGATGGTAAGTCAAAAGCCTATGTGAATGACAATCCCTGTACTTTAGCTCTTTTAAAAGAGCTAACAGAAGAGCTGGTATCTATTCACGGTCAGCATGCATCGGTGAAGCTTATTGACAGGAATAATCAGCTGTCTTTACTTGACAGTTTTGCAAGGCTCAATGCCAAGGCTTCGAAAGTTGCTGCAGCTTATGACAGCTACAACATAAAAAGAAGAGAGCTACAGACCCTTGCTGATGAGCAGATGTCATATGCTCAGAATTACAAGAATCTGCGCTATGAGCTTGATGAGCTTACAAAACTTGATTTAAAAGAGGGCGATTACGAGCAGATAAGCCTTGATTTTGATGCTCTTTCTCATTTAAATCAGGCTCATGATGCCGTAGCTCTTGCTCAGGCATCACTTGAGAATGACGAGCACAATCTTATTGATATTCTCTCAGCCCGTATAAATGACCTCTCAAGAGTATCTGTATACGCCAAAGAAAGTATTGATCCAATCATAAAGGATTTAAGCGATGCTGCCACTCTTTTAGACAGTGCCAGAGAAAAGCTTGATAACTTTACTTTAGAGGCTAATCCGTCAAAGGCAGATGAGCTCTCAGAGCGTTTGTCCTTATGCCATGATTTAGCAAGACGCTTTGAAATCCAGCCAAAGGATGTATACAAAGAGCGCGAGAGATTAGAAAAGGAGATGCAGTACTTCTTATCTCTCAAAGAGAAAATAGCCACCTTAACTGCTGAAGTTAAAAAACTTCGTGAAGAATACGAAAAAGAGGCTGATGAACTATCAAAGCTAAGAGCAGAAGCTTCTGTTTCCATGTCAGAGGACGTAACAGCAAGTATCAGAGAGCTTGCAATGCCAGATGGTATCTTCAAAGTTGAAGTAACCCGTAATGAAGAGTGCAGACCAAGAAGAGAAGGCCGTGATGAGGTAACCTTCCTGTTTACAGCTAATATAGGCGAAGAACCAAAGGAACTTGGCAGCGTGGCATCAGGTGGTGAGTTATCACGTTTAGCTCTTGCTATAGAGGTATTAACCTCATCTGCTAATTCAACTGAGACTTTGATTTTTGATGAAGTTGATACCGGAATTTCTGGCAGAACAGCTTCAAGCGTAGGTCAGCTATTAAGACGCCTTGGCAAGTCAGTGCAGGTTATAACTGTAACTCATCTTCCTCAGGTTGCAGCTGCAGCAAATCATCAGTTTCTGGTTTATAAAGAGCAGGACGGACAAAATGCGGTCTCCCACGTCAAAGAGCTTGATGAGAATGGGCGCATTGATGAGATTGCCCGTATGATGGGAGGTAATGTGGTTACAAATGATACTCTCTCAAGTGCTAGGACTCTGATTGCCAAAAGTGGTGAAATCTAGTGTCACAAAAAATTACAGTCAAAGGCAATCTGCAGATAAATGTCAGATGGGCCAATGTGGGTGATGCTGCAAAAATTGCACGTTTAGAGCTTAATTCATCTCGCTTTGAAAACAGAAAAACACCGCTTTTGTATACTTTCCCGCAGTTTACAGAATTATGGGAGAGCAGACTTAATGATGACGTTAGCTATAAAACCATCCTTGCAGCAGGTCCTACCGGAATCTATGGCTTTTTAACCTTTAAAGAAAAAATTGAATCGGGAAAAATTCTAGCCCTGTATATCGATCCTCTTTATATGAGACATGGTATAGGTACCGTTCTTCTGTCCATTGCAGAGCAGATGGTAAGAAGTAGAGGAGGAAAACTGATGCAGGTTGAGGTAGAAGTGCTAAATAATAGTGCAATAGCTTTCTACAAGTCGTTACATTTTGCTAAAGTAAGAGTAGAATTAGAGCACTTAATTGTTATGCAAAAGGAGTTATAAAATGCTCAAGGTTGGAATTGTTGGTATTGGTGGTCGCATGGGTCATGCCCTGTGGGATTGCTGCCTTGGCCTAGATGGCGCAAAGATTGTATGCGGCATTGATAAAAGTTCCGATTCTCTTCCATCAGGATGCACCGTTGAAGTTGTAGATGATCCAAGCAAGCTCTCTCAGGCCCCTGATCTCTTTATTGATTTCTCACGTCCAGAATGCTCACTGAAGGTTCTTGCCTATGCAAAAGAGCATGGTTCAAGAGTAGTTCTTGGAACCACAGGCTTTGATTATGAGCAACGCGATAAGATCAAGGAATACTCAAAGTATATTCCTATCGTATTTGCAGCCAACTTCTCTGTTGGTGTGAATGTCTTACTGAATCTGGTTAAAAAGACCGCACAGATCATGGCTGATGCCGATATTGAAATTGTTGAGGCTCATCACCGCTATAAGGTAGATTCTCCATCTGGAACCGCTCTTGCAATCGGTGAGGCTGCAGCAGATGGCCGTAATGTTAATTTAAAGGATGTTATGGTATCAGGTCGTGACGGCATTACCGGTGAGAGAATTTACGGTTCAATCGGTTTCTCTTCAGTTCGTGGTGGCGATATTGTTGGTGAGCATACCGCAATGTACTGCTCTGAGGGTGAGCGCGTTGAATTAAAGCATATTGCTACATCACGTCAGACTTTTGCCCGTGGTGCATTCCGAGCAGCTTTATGGCTTGAGGACAAGCGTCCTGGTTTATATGATATGAACGAGGTATTAGGTCTTAACAAAGCCTAATTTCTCTTTTTGATAAAAGTGGAGATCTCAATTTTGCGATCTCCATTTTTTTTTGCCCAAAACCTACTTTAAAACTCAATCATTAGTTGTGAATTGTTAGAGAGTTTTCTCTTAAGTCTAAATAATTGCTATAAAAAAAGCCTCAGGATATCCTGAGGCTTGATGATTAAACTTAAATTAAATCTTAGATAACGCCCTGAGCGATCATTGCGTCAGCAACCTTACGGAAGCCAGCGATGTTAGCACCTAATACTAGGTTGCCTTCCTCACCGAACTCTTTAGCAGTATCTGCGCAGTTCTTGTAGAGGTTGGTCATGATGGTGTGTAACTTGCTGTCAACTTCTTCGAAGGTCCATGAAGTCATGCCAGCGTTCTGCTCCATCTCGAGCTGTGAAGTAGCAACACCACCTGCGTTTGCAGCCTTGGCAGGACCGTAAGCGATCTTAGCCTTGAGGAACTGGTTGATTGCACCTAAGGTTGATGGCATGTTAGCGCCTTCTGCAACAACCTTACAGCCGTTAGCGAGCAGAGTCTTTGCGTCTTCCTCGTTAACTTCGTTCTGAGTTGCACATGGGAATGCGCAGTCAACGTTGTAGCACCATACCTGGTGTTTGCCCTCTGGGTACTTCTCAACAGGGGTGTACTGAGCAGTTGATACTAACTCAGCATAACGGGTTAAGCGTGCACGCTCAACTTCCTTAACCTGCTTTAATACGTCAACCTTGATACCGTTTGGATCATAGATAGTACCAGTTGAATCAGAAACGGTAACAGGGGTAGCACCTAACTGATAGAGTTTCTCACAGCAGTAGATTGCAACGTTGCCTGAACCTGAAACGGCGCACTTCTTACCCTGTAAGGTGTCGCCTCTGTCCTTTAACATAGCGTCGGTGAAGTATACAACACCGTAGCCAGTTGCTTCTGTACGTGCTAAAGAACCACCGAAGTTTAAGCCCTTACCGGTTAAAACACCTTCGTAACGGGTGGTTAAGCGCTTGTAAGCACCGTACATGTAACCAATCTCACGACCACCAGTACCGATGTCACCTGCAGGAACGTCGATGGTAGCACCGATGTAACGGTATAACTGGATCATGAAAGCCTGGCAGAAACGCATGATTTCAGTCTCTGACTTGCCTTTTGGATCGAAGTCAGAACCACCCTTTGCACCACCGATTGGGGTACCAGTTAATGAATTCTTGAGGATCTGCTCTAAACCTAAGAACTTTAATACACCCTCGTTTACAGTTGGGTGGAGACGCAGACCGCCCTTGTATGGGCCAATTGCTGAATTGAACTGTACACGGTAACCCTTGTTTACCTGAACCTCACCCTTGTCATCAACCCACTCAACGCGGAAGCTGAAAGTTCTCTCAGGCTCAGTCATACGCTCTAAGATCTTGTACTTCTCGTATTTAGGATCTTTAGCAACTACTGGCTCTAAGGTGTTTAAGATTTCTTCAGCTGCCTGAAGGAATTCTGGCTGATATGGATATTTAGCTTTTAACTGAGCTAAAACTCTCTGGGTATATGACATTTCTGTCTCCTTGATTACCTGTTGATAAATATATTTTTAAGAATTTTGAATAAATTTACATTGCTTAAGACGTGGTTGCAATATAAATAAATATAATCACAAAAGTAGTGCAAATTGTGATCACAGATAGTGCAAGGTGAATAATGGTACGAATTTTTAAATGGATAAAATACTTTATAAATCATAGAGATAAATAAAAGTTACATAGATCACAAAATTTTATACAGCGTTGCTCCTGTTTTGTGCGTGTATCTGAAGATGACTTTAGTACAATAAATTACTCTTAGATCAAGATGTTATATGTATTTTTGAGGCAAAAAAAAGGCCTTCTGTGCTGAGCACAGAAGGCAACTACCAACAGGCAAATTTGCGATGACTAGTTCTTCATTAAGAACCTGTCAACAGCAGCAGCGCAGTTTCTGCCTTCAGCGATGGCATACACTACCAGAGACTGACCACGACGGCCGTCACCTGCTGCGAATACTTTATCTACAGAAGTTCTGTAGGCGTTCTCTCCTTCAAGAGCAGCCTTGATATTGCCTCTCTTGTCGGTTTCAAGACCAAACTCTTTTACAAGAGCTGATGATGGATGTGAGTAACCCATTGCAATGAGCACAACATCAGCATCAATCTTGCCTTCAGTTCCAGGAATTCCATCGAACTGACGGCCAACACCCCACTTAACTTTTTCGGTAGCGACATATTCAACCTTGTCCTTGCCACCAAATGCGGTTGTGTTGGTTGAGAACATTCTGGTACAGCCTTCCTCGTGAGAAGTTGAAGTACGCTTGATCTTTCTCCAGTCAGGCCATGCCATGGTCAGATCCACAGTCTCTGGGAGCTCATCATGGTAGTCTAACTGGGTAACGCTCTTGGCACCTTTACGGATTGATACACCGATGCAGTCAGATGCAGTCTCACCACCACCGATTACAACAACGTTCTTGCCACGAACGTCAATTGGATTGAGGCAGTCACCGTTGTTTTCACGGTTCTGGGCGATGAGGAAATCAAGAGCAAAGTAAATTCCCTTAAGCTCGCGACCAGGAAGCTTGAGATCACGTGGAGCCTCTGAGCCTGGAGCAAGTACAACAGCATCATACTTCTCTAAAAGCTCGCTGCCACGTACTTCTGTTAAGGCATCATTGTGAACACCGCTCTCAAGTTCTTTTACAGAGCCGACTAAGGTTGAAGTCTTGAAGGTGATACCCTCAAGCTCTAACTGGGCGATACGTCTGTCTAAGATTTCCTTTGGAAGTTTGAAATCAGGGATACCATAACGTAACAGACCGCCAACCTTGTTCATTTTTTCAAGCACAGTGACATCGTGACCGAAACGGTTTAACTGCTGAGCTGCAGCAAGGGCTGCAGGGCCTGAGCCGATTACAGCAACCTTTTTACCGGTTCTTGGGGTTACGATTGGCTTTACAAGACCGTGCTCAAAAGCATATTCAGAGATCTTTCTTTCAACTGACTTGATACCAACAGCCTTTCTGTGGATACCTAAAGTACAGCCTTCCTCACACAGAGCAGGGCAGATACGACCTGTGATCTCAGGGAAGTTGTTGGTTGATGAAAGGACGTTATATGCCTTTGTCATTTCACCTTCTGATACAAACTCATTGAAATCAGGTGAGTCATTGTGCAGAGGGCACTCGTGCATACAGAATGGGATACCGCAGTCCATGCAGCGTCCTGCCTGAAGCTTTGCGTCCTCGTCACTTAAAGTGCCGTAGATTTCGCAGAAGCTCTTTACACGCTCATCAACTGATACGTGAGGCTGCTCAATGCGCTCAAATTCAATAAATCCTTTTAAAAAGCCCATCTTAGTGTGCCTCCTTAATAGCTTTTAACGCATTGAAGTATTCAACAGGGAATACCTTGACAAATTTTGGAAGTTCTACCTCGAAGTTCTCTAAGATCTTCTTGGCTACCTGGCTTCCAGTGTTGTTCATATGCTTGGTCAAAAGATCCTTGAGCACATCCTCATCGGACATATCCTTGTGAAGAGGTACAGCAAGGTCTGCTTTTGATGCTTTTACAACATTGCTGATGTAGAAAGCGCCCTTAGCTATTTTGGATTTGAAGGTGTTTTCAGGATCGTATACATAAGCCATACCACCTGACATACCGGCAGCGAAGTTTCTTCCGGTGTTACCTAAGATAACAACGGTACCGCCAGTCATGTATTCACAGCCGTGATCACCGCAGCCTTCTGCTACAGCATCAACACCTGAATTTCTTACGGCAAAACGTTCACCGCAGACACCACTGAAGTATGCCTGACCTGTGGTTGCACCGTAAAGACAGGTATTACCAGCTATGATGTTGTTTAGAGGATCACCATCAAATGATGGGTTCTTCTGAACAGAGATGATACCGCCTGACATACCCTTACCTACGTAATCGTTGGCAATACCTGACAGTCTTAAGGTAATACCCTTCTTTAGGAAGGCACCAAATGACTGACCGGCTGTACCTGTCAGGTTGAAGGTAACGAAATTGTCCTCAAGATCATTCTTCAGGGCTGCTACAACGCCTGATGTATAGGTACCGACTGAACGGTTGACGTTGACAACAGGTGAGTCGATAACAATCTTCTTGCCGGACTTGATAGCGTCAGTTACCTGGCTTTCAAACTGCTTATCAAGAGCCTTGTCGATTTCGTGAACCTGAGCGATTGCGTGGTGAGATACCTCGCTGTCGTATGCAGGATCTTTGAAGAAGATCTTTTCAAAGCTTAAGTTACGTGCCTTAACAAAGTTTTCTTCATCAACCTTGTCTAAGAGTTCAGCATGACCAATCAGATCTTCAAACTTCTTGAAGCCTAACTGAGCCATGATTTCACGAACTTCACGGGCTACATAATGGAAGTAGTTCTCAAGCTGCTCTGGAGTACCGATGAACTGTTTTCTAAGTTCAGGATCCTGAGTTGCAATACCGGTAGGACAGGTGTTCTTCTGACACTTACGCATGATGGTACAGCCCATACATACTAAAGGAGCAGTACCGAAACCGAATTCGTCAGCACCTAAAAGACCACCGATAACAACGTCACGGCCGGTCTTGATCTGACCGTCAACCTGTAAGGTTACACGTGAACGCAGTTTGTTCATTACAAGAGTCTGCTGTACGTCAGCAAGACCGATTTCCCATGCAGAGCCTGCGTGTTTTACAGATGATGCAGGAGCAGCACCAGTACCACCGTCATGACCTGAGATCACGATGTGGTCAGCTTTACACTTGGCAACACCTGCTGCAACTGTACCGATACCTACTTCTGATACCAGTTTTACTGAAATATCAGCCTTGGTGTTGGCAAGCTTGAGGTCAAAAATAAGCTGAGCCAAATCCTCGATAGAGTAGATATCGTGGTGTGGTGGAGGTGAAATCAGACCAATACCTGGCAGTGAGTGACGGAGTTTACCAATGTATTTTGATACCTTGTGACCTGGTAACTGGCCGCCTTCACCTGGTTTTGCACCCTGAGCAAGCTTAATCTGAATAAGATCAGCAGTTGAGAGGTAATCGGTTGTAACACCGAAACGACCTGATGCCACCTGCTTGGTGCGTGAACGCATTGAGTCGCCCTTGTGCAGTGGAATATCTACAACCACATCATCACCTAAGATGGCCTTGGTTGAAGTTTCTTCTGTAATTTCTGCATCACGGCGTGGGTCTTCACCACCTTCACCGCAGTTTGACATAGCACCCATGCGGTTCATGGCAATTGCCATAGTGGTGTGAGCTTCAGTTGAAATTGCACCCATAGACATGGCAGAGCATGCAAAACGGTGGATGAGGCTTTCCTCACTTTCAACTTCATTGATATCAATTGGTTCAGTCTTTTTGAACTTGAACAGACCGCGAATGGTCATCAGTCTCTTTGACTGATCATTGATGATTTCGGCGTACTTCTTGTACTCGTCGTAGCTGCCTGCGCGTACTGCTCTTTGCAGATGAACAACAGCCTCAGGAGTCCACATGTGCTGTTCGCCATCAGCTCTCCAGTTGAGATCACCACCTTGGGCAAGTGACTGATCCTGAAGGGATATCTTCTTGAAGGCTGCCTTGTGGGTATCAACAGCTTCCTGTGCGATGTCGAAGAGATCAACACCATCAATTGGGTTTGGTGTATTTGTGAAGTACTTGTCTACAAGTTCCTGTGACAGACCGATTGCTTCAAAGATCTGAGCACCGATGTATGACATGTAGGTACAGATACCCATCTTAGCCATAGTCTTTGACAGACCCTTGTCGATAGCGTGGATATAGTTTTCCTGATATGTCTTTGCTGTCTTTTCGTCTTTGGCAAGCTCAGAAACAACCTTTAAGGCTACATATGGATAAATAGCCTCTGCACCGTAACCGCCTAAAAGTGCGAAGTGGTGAACGGTACGTGCTGAACCTGTTTCAACTACAAGACCTGTGCTTGTGCGCAGACCGTTTTCAACGAGGCACAGATGAACAGCTGAAGTAGCAAGCAGAGCTGGAATAGCAAGTCTGTCTGGTCCAACTTTTCTGTCAGAAATGATAAGAATGTTGTGACCGGTCTTTACAGCATCAATTGCAGCAGCTCTGATAGATGCAAGTCTTGCCTCGATACCATCTTTGCCCCATGACAGAGGGTAGGTGATATCAAGCTCTTTAGAGCGGAACTTGTTATCAGTATATCTGCTGATATTGCGGATTTTTTCCATCTGCTGAGCATCAAGGATAGGCTGCTGAACCTCTAGTCTTACCGGAGGGTTGTTATCCATGATATTGAGCAGATCAGGACGAGGACCTATGAAGGAAATAAGTGATGTAACCATTTCCTCACGGATAGGATCGATAGCAGGGTTTGTTACCTGAGCAAAGAGCTGTCTGAAGTAATCGTAAAGGCTCTTTGAGTTACCAGATAAAACTGCTAAAGGAGCATCGTTACCCATTGAGAGAACAGGTTCCTGGCCATTTAAAGCCTTTGGCTTCAACAGACGCTCAACGTCTTCTCTAGTGTAACCGAACACACCCATTAAAGCTTTGGTTGTCAGGTTAAGCTCAGGTGATTTTGGTTCTTCCTTAATATCAGAAAGCTTGATTCTTACCTTGTCAGTCCACTCCTGGTATGGACGTGAGGTTGCAAGATAAGTCTTGATTTCTTTATCGTCGATGATTCGACCCTGCTCGGTGTCAATCAAGAGCATGCGGCCTGGTTCAAGTCTCCAGTGACGTGCGATTCTGCTCTCGTCAATCTTTAATGTACCTTCTTCTGATGCAAGAATTACAAGGTCGTCTTTAGTTACGATGTAACGGGCAGGACGTAGACCATTTCTGTCTAAGGTTGCACCAATCTGACGGCCGTCAGTGAATGCAACAGCAGCAGGACCGTCCCATGGTTCCATCATAGCGGCATAGTATTCATAGAAAGCCTTGAGTTTTGGATCCATGAGATCGTCTTTTTCCCAGGCAGATGGGATCATCATCATTGCAGCCTGTGCAAGTGAGTATCCTGACATGGTCAGAAGCTCAAATACGTTGTCAAATGAAGCTGAGTCTGACTGTCCCTGGAAAATTAAAGGCCATAATTTTTCGAGATCCTTACCAAATACTGGTGAGGAAATATTCTTTTCACGTGCCTTGATCCAGTTGAAGTTACCACGTAAGGTATTGATTTCACCATTGTGGGCAATCATTCTGAATGGGTGAGCAAGTGACCACTGAGGGAATGTGTTGGTTGAGAATCTCTGATGAATAAGTGCAATGGCACTGGTACATCTTGAGTCATTGAGATCTTTGAAGTACTCACCAACCTGATCGGCAAGAAGCTGTCCTTTGTAAACAATGGTTCTTGCAGAGAATGAAGGAATATAGAATTCCTTGCAATGTTTCAGTTTGAGATTTGAAATAGCTATAGAGCATGATTTGCGGATGATATACAGTTTGCGCTCTAAAGCATCAGTTACTAGTACGTCTGGAGAGTGACCAACGAAAATCTGTCTGATTACAGGCTCTTTTTCGCGTACAACAGGAGACATTGGAATGCTCTTGTTAATTGGCACATCACGCCAGCCTAAAATAATCTGGCCTTCTGCGAGAATAGCACGCTCAATTTCTTCCTGACATGCGTGTCTTGAAGCTTCCTCACGTGGAAGGAAAACCATACCAACACCGTATTCACCTGGTGGTGGTAATTTAACACCCTGAGTCATCATATCGTCACGGAAGATCTGATCAGGGATCTGAATCAAAATACCTGCACCGTCACCCTGTAGTGGATCAGCACCAACTGCGCCACGGTGAGTCAGGTTCTTCAGTACCTCAAGGCCCTGACTGACGATGCTGTGGCTTTTTTGACCTTTGATGTGTGCAATGAAACCAACGCCACATGCGTCGTGTTCATTCTCACTTCTATATAAGCCAGATTTTGTCATTATTATTACCTATAATTTGCGAGTGGTATTATGTATATTCTTTGTTAAAAAAGGGCCCCTTGAGGGGCCCTATTCAATTTTGCCATTTAAGGCTTTTTATAAAACCCAGTTAATTAGAGGGAGTAGTACAGTTCGAACTCAGCTGGATGTGGAGTTGAACGTACACGAGTATCTTCAGCAGCCTTCAGCTCGATGTAGGCGTTGATCATATCCTCTGAGAATACGCCACCCTCGGTCAGGTATGCATGGTCTTCCTTTAATGCCTTAAGGGCTTCATCTAAAGAACCGCAAACCTGTGGAATGTTAGCAGCTTCCTCTGGTGGTAAGTCGTATAAGTTCTTGTCCATAGCCTCACCTGGGTCGATCTTGTTTAAGATACCGTCAAGACCAGCCATCAGCATTGCAGCGAATGCGAGGTATGGGTTTGCCATACAATCTGGGAAGCGAACCTCAATGTGGGCTGCCTTTGGATTGATTGAGTATGGAATACGGATTGAAGCTGAACGGTTAGCAGCTGAGTAAGCTAACATTAAAGGAGCCTCGAAACCAGGAACCAGACGCTTGTATGAGTTGGTTGATGGGTTGGTGAAAGCATTTAATGACTTAGCGTGCTTGATGATACCACCGATGTACCATAAAGCTTCCTGTGACAGACCGCCGTATAAGTTACCAGCGAAGATGTTCTTGCCATCTTTACCGATTGACTGGTGGCAGTGCATGCCTGAACCGTTATCACCAAAGATTGGCTTTGGCATGAAGGTAGCAGTCTTGCCGTATTCAACAGCAACATTCTGAACTACATACTTGTAAATCTGAACTTCGTCAGCTTTCTTGGTTAATGAGTTGAACTCAGTTGCAATCTCGTTCTGACCGCAGGTAGCAACTTCGTGGTGGTGAGCCTCTAAAACAAGACCCATCTGCTTCATAACCTTACACATTGCAGAACGGATGTCCTGTGAGTGATCAATTGGTGGAACTGGGAAGTAACCGCCCTTAACAGCTGGACGATAGCCCTTGTTACCGCTATCATACTCAGCAGCTGAGTTCCATGCAGCTTCTTCATCATCGATAGCTACCATAGAACCTGAAATGTCTGACTTGAAGCGAACGTCATCGAATAAGAAGAATTCTGGTTCTGGACCGAAGAAGGCCTTGTCACCGATACCGGTTGACTTTAAGTACTCTTCAGCACGCTTTGCAACAGAACGTGGGTCGCGATCATAACCGGTTAAGGTCTGGGTTTCTAAAATATCGCAACGGATAATTAAAGTTGGATCTGCATAGAATGGATCCATCATTACTGTTTCAATATCAGGCATCAGGATCATGTCTGACTTGTCAATTCCTTTCCAGCCAGCAATTGAAGAACCGTCGAACATTTTTCCCTGCTCGAAGAACTTTTCATCAATAGCCTCAACTGGAAGAGAGATGTGCTGCTCTTTACCCTTAGTATCAGTGAATCTTAAGTCGGCAAAAACAACGTCATTGTCTTTGATGAGCTTGCTTACTGCATTGAAATCCATTTAGGAACTCCTAATTTTTCAAATGAAAGAGTACTTCGTACCCGGAACTTTGTTTCTGTGTTGATTTTCGCGATAATAGTGACATCTGTCAAAAGTTATTTGCACAGGCACTAAAACTACACAGTTTATTCTACTATATGTTACATATTGGTGCGATTATATTAATGTTTTGTTAAATCAGTAAGTTATATAAATTGTGTGATTTTATGAGACGTATCTGTTTTTATCGCTCCAGCCCAAAATGGCTTTAGAACGGGCTTTTGCGGGGCAGGGGACAATTTTTACTGTGCACCGAAAAAATAAAACCGCACAAATTTAGTGCGGTTAATCTTTGAAAATCGTGATTGATCTGAGCCATTACTCTACATTCAGAGCATAAATCTCCTCATTGATATAGAAATCTCACATATCAATTCCTTTGTCTCTTATCTTCTCCATACCTCGTCTTATATAGAAGTTAAGTCCTGGATTGTGGCGGTTGATAATAAGTTCAATGGTGCATGGTCCTTTATGTATTTCCTTTACATGATCAACAACTGTCCTGAACAGTTCTGAACCTACTCCTTTGCCTTGATTTTTGATTTCAACGTAGATTTTTTGCATTAAAAACAGATCTGGCCCCTGCTGCAGCACACTGACGACACCGGTATCTTCTCCGTCAAGTGTTGCAATAAAGTATTCCTTGCCTTTGCTGAATGCTTCAAGCAGAGCTTCTGTGCTGTAGAATTTGTCGAGCATGAAGTCTATCTGCGATGTGTTAAGTACTCCTTTAAATGAGTCTGGAACTAAAGTCTGAGCCAGCTTGTTGATTACCGGAAGATCAGAGAGGTTTGCTTTTCTAACTGAGATCATATGACCTCCTTTGTTGATATCTGTTTGAATTATAGAAAGGAAAATGTGTGCTCGTGCCTAAATGCACACAAAAATAGCAAACCTTGAACAAATAAAGCAGAAAAGTACAGAAAAGATCACAAAACGGGAGATAAAAATCTGCTCTTAACTCATAAGGTTGTTAGCAAAAATCTTCAGCCTTGCATCCTGGAATAGATCATTGTCTTTTTTAGGTCCGAATGCATATTCATAAGCACCGCACTCTTTGAGAATGTCGTAATATTCGCTTTTTTGTAGAAGCTCTTTTCCAATGCTTTCAAAAATAGGGTAGATAGAGAGATTTCTAGGATTTCCCATTTCAATTCCCTTTTCTGATATGTATACAGCGTATACATAGAAAGTTGCCAGCTGAACTTTATCTAAACGGCTTATGATGTTGCGATATAAGGCAATACGGCCAATAAATCTTGAAAAACGGATGCCTAAAGAATTTGCAAATACAGCAATGCCAGTCTCTGGAGGAGTTTCATCTTCATCAAAAATTCTGGCAAACAGTGCGTCGAGATCAAGTTTGCATACGGTGCGTGGCACCTGAAGCTGTAATTTTATTAGCTGTTTAATCTGCTCGTCGGTTGGAGGCTGCATCTTGTAGACAACAACTTTGTATGGCTCTTCAAGACCTGCCTTTTTTGCAAGAGCTATGGCAATTTCCTTTGTTGGCACTCTAAAGAGTTTTGCTTCTGTTTTACCTGTAGCTGGATTGGTGCCTGCAACAGAGAATTTTGCAAAGTTTACAAAACCGCCAGAAGGACTTTTGTATGGACCTATATCCGCAATCTCAGTTAACGCTTTTTTGTTGCGCTTGATTTTAAGTTTGCAGGATCTGACTGCCTCTTCGACAGTAAGGTCTCGATCAGTTTCACCTGATTTATTGGTAAACAGTCCAAATATTGCCATTTTATTCTCCAACACTATCTAGTGTCAGATGTTAGCATAACTGCAAACAATATGTAATTTGACCGAGTTCACAAATAAGAAAGCCACCATAAGCATGGTGGCTTTCACTATAGCTTACAGCCTGTTATTTGCTGTATTTATCCTGAACCTGCTTGTGAAGTTCCTGCAGTGAGTTAACAGTTGCATACTCATCAGCACCAACAGCTTCAATGCTTGCTAATGCTGCATTTAAAGTAGTGGTGTAGGTAATACCGTAACGCAGGCATGCACGACGCAGTGAGCGTGAGTCTTCAACAGACTGTCTGCCTTCAGTGGTATTGATGATCCAGCTGTATCTTCCAGACTTGATGTAGTCTAAAAGATTTGGACGGCCTTCATATACCTTGTTTACACGGGTACATTCAAGACCTGCATCAGTTAATACTTTGCAGCTTCCTTTGGTTGCCTCAAGTATGAATCCGGCTTCAGCAAGCTTCTTTCCAAGAACTGGGAGTCTGTCCTGATCTGACTGTTTGATTGACAGCAGGATGGTGCCCTTTCTCTGAATTGGTGATTTTGCTGCAAGCTGTGATTTTGCATAAGCCTCAGGGAAGGTCATGGCTGTACCCATGGTTTCACCTGTAGATCTCATTTCAGGTCCTAATAATGGATCTGATCCTGGGAACTTGGCAAATGGCAGTACCACTTCCTTAACTGAGTAGTATGGAGGTACAACTTCATGGGTAATACCCTGTTCAGCTAAGGTCTTGCCAGTCATCACACGAGCTGCAATCTTAGCAAGTGGGAGACCTGTAGCCTTAGATACGAATGGTACGGTTCTTGCGGCACGTGGATTTACCTCAATCAGGTAAATCTTGTCTTCGCGAACAGCAAGCTGAACGTTCATCAGACCCTTAACATTGAGTGCTAAGGCCAGTTCTTTTGAAATCTTGGTGATACGTTCAATCAGCTCCTCAGACAGATGGTATGGAGGAAGCACGCATGAGGCATCACCTGAGTGAACGCCACACTCTTCAATGTGCTCCATGATACCGCCGATTATAACGTCCTTGCCGTCAGCTACAGCATCAACGTCGATTTCGGTTGCGTGATCAAGGAACTTGTCAAGCAGAACAGGTGACTTGTTAGAAACCTTAACTGCCTCTGCAAAGTAGTGACGTAAGTCCTCTTCACCATAAACAACTTCCATGGCGCGACCACCAAGAACGTATGATGGACGAACAACCAGTGGGTAGCCGATATCATTTGCAACTTCAACAGCCTGTGCCAGAGATGTTGCAGTACCGTTACGTGGCTGTAAAAGCTGTAACTTGTTTACCACTTCCTGGAAGAGCTTACGATCTTCTGCTCTGTCAATATCCTCAGGAGAAGTACCAATGATTGGCACACCTTCCTGCTCTAATTTCTTTGCAAGCTTGAGAGGTGTCTGGCCACCAAACTGAACGATTACACCAACTGGTTTTTCGATTCTTGCAATTTCAAGAACGTCTTCTAAGGTTACTGGCTCAAAGTACAGTCTGTCTGATACGTCATAATCAGTAGAAACTGTCTCTGGGTTGCAGTTAACCATGATTGATTCATAACCGTCTTCACGTAATGCCATTGATGCATGTACGCAGCAGTAGTCAAATTCGATACCCTGACCGATACGGTTTGGACCGCCACCTAAAACGATCACCTTCTTGCGATCGGTTGGTCTTGCCTCGCATTCCTGCTCATAGGTTGAGTACATGTAGGCTGTTGAGGTTGCAAACTCAGCTGCACAGGTATCAACTCGCTTGTAGGTTGGGAATACTTCAAACAGCCAGCGACGTTCGCGAACCTTGTCTTCTGTGGTGCCTAAGAGGGAGGCAAGACGGGCATCTGAGAAGCCTCGTGACTTGAGATCCTTCATCTCGTCAGCATCGATTGATTTTAAGGTTCTGTCCTTTAAGCTCTGCTCGATGTCAATGATTTCCTTGATCTGGCATAAGAACCAAGGATCAATCTTGGTGTAGTCAAAGACCTCTTCAACGGTCATGCCAAGTCTGAATGCATCGCCGATGTACCAGATACGGTGAGCGCCTGCATTTTCAAGTTCGTGCAGAAGTTTGTGTCTAGCATCTGGACTTTCTTTGTCAAGACGAGGATCTAGACCAAGCTTACCGGTCTCAAGACCTCTTAGAGCCTTCTGTAAGGATTCTTCAAAGGTACGGCCGATAGCCATTACCTCACCTACAGATTTCATCTGGGTGGTCAGGCGATCGTCTGAATTTGGGAACTTCTCAAAGTTGAAACGAGGGATCTTGGTTACAACATAGTCGAGTGAAGGCTCAAATGATGCTGGAGTCTTGTCACCGGTGATGTCGTTTCCAAGTTCATCTAAGGTATAACCTACAGCAAGCTTTGCTGCAATCTTGGCAATTGGGAAACCGGTTGCCTTTGAAGCTAAAGCTGATGAACGTGAAACACGAGGGTTCATCTCGATGATAACCATACGTCCATTGTTAGGGTTGATACCGAACTGAACGTTAGAACCACCAGTTTCAACACCAATCTCGCGCAGCACTGCCATTGCAGCGTCACGCATGATCTGGTATTCCTTGTCAGTCAAGGTCTGCGCAGGTGCTACTGTTATAGAGTCACCAGTGTGGATACCCATTGGATCAAGGTTTTCAATTGAGCAGACAATAATGCAGTTGTCTTTGCGGTCACGAACAACCTCCATCTCGTACTCTTTCCAACCGATAAGTGACTCATCGATCAGAAGTTCATGAGTAGGAGAGAGTTCAAGTCCCTTGTTACAGATTTCTTCAAATTCTTCTGGATTGTATGCAATACCGCCACCTGTACCACCCATAGTGAATGATGGTCTGATAATACATGGGAAACCAACCTTCTTCTGAACGTCCCATGCTTCTTCCATACTGTGTGCAATACCAGCACGAGGGCATTCAAGACCGATTTTCTTCATGGCCTTGTCGAAACGCTCACGGTTTTCTGCCTTGTCGATAGCGTCGGCTTTAGCACCGATCATTTCAACATTATATTTGGCAAGAACACCATGTTTTTCAAGGTCTAATGCGCAGTTTAACGCAGTCTGGCCACCCATGGTTGGGAGAATTACATCAGGACGCTCTTTGGCGATGATGTTTTCAACTACTCTCCAGTGAATTGGTTCGATATAGGTTACATCAGCCACATCAGGATCTGTCATGATGGTAGCTGGGTTTGAGTTTACAAGAATAACCTTGTAACCCTCTTCACGCAGAGCGCGGCAAGCCTGAGTACCGGAGTAATCAAACTCACAGGCCTGACCGATAACGATAGGACCTGCTCCAAGGATTAAAATTGATTTTATATCTGTACGCTTTGGCATTCTTATCCCCTAAGCATTCTCACGGTATTTAGTCATAAGTTCAATAAAGTGCTCGAAAAGAGCCATTGGATCATGAGGACCAGGGCTTGCCTCAGGATGACCCTGGAAGCTGAATGCTGGTACGTCAGTTCTCTCAACGCCCTGAAGAGTGCCATCGAACAGTGATTTATGTGTTGCCTTGAGGTTTGACGGCAGGGTTGCTTCATCCACACAGAAACCGTGGTTCTGTGATGTGATATATACAACACCTGATTCAAGATCTCTTACTGGATGGTTAGCACCGTGGTGACCGCACTTCATCTTGATGGTTTTGGCACCTGATGCGAGTGACAGAAGCTGATGACCTAAGCAGATGCCGAACAGAGGGATCTTGTGTTCAATAAAGGTTTTGATTGCTTCCTGGGCGTAGTCGCAAGGCTCAGGATCGCCAGGACCATTTGACAGGAACACTCCATCAGGATTCATTTTGATAACTTCAGATGCTGGTGTCTTGGCTGGTACAACAGTCACCTTGCAGCCTAATGAAGCAAGAATTCTTAAGATGTTGCGCTTGATACCGAAATCATAAGCTACAACATTGAACTGGGTACGGCTCATGTTTACGTAGCCCTGACCTAATTCCCATGTGCCTTCTGTCCAAGTGTAGCTTTCGTTGGTGGTTACTACTTGGGCTAAATCCATTCCCTTGAGTCCAGGGAAGGCTCTGGCCTTTTCGATGGCCATTTCAGGGGTTACATTAGGGTCGGTTGTCAGACAGCCGTTCTGTGCGCCCTTCTCACGGAGAATTCTTGTCAGCATACGGGTATCAATGCCGTAGATGCCTGGCTTGTTGTACTTCTTCAGGAAGTCGCTTAAAGTCTCTGTAGAACGGAAATTTGAAGCCACAAGTGACAAATCACGAATGATGAGACCCATGGCAAAAACGTCCCGGGATTCAACATCCTCATCGTTTGTTCCGTAGTTACCGATATGTGGATAAGTTAATGTAACGATTTGGCTTGCGTAAGATGGATCGGTCAGAATTTCCTGATAACCGGTCATGGATGTATTGAATACGACCTCACCAACTGTGGTAGAGTTTTCTGCACCAAAAGCCTTGCCCTTGAATACAGTACCGTCAGCGAGTGCCAGAATTGCGGATGCGACCACAAAGACCCCCAAAAAAATTTATTGAGTACACCAGTGACGCAGATCAAAGATTTATTTTAATTGCTGTGATCTTAGTCTGAGATATTTTAGACGAATTCCGTTTTTTTTCAAGGAAAATTTGACGAGCGATCCCATTAATTTTTATTTGCCTAAACTAAGAAAAATTATTGGTATCTATTTGTTATATAAGAATATTTGTTTTTATAATCATAGAAATGTTTTATGATAGCTCAAATTTATCAACAAGTTACATTGAGTCTAGCAATACATCCTTACTAGGTCCTTTTATATCGGGCATGATATATCTTTAAATGTCAGTTTTATGGTTGTACGTCAGATAAAAACGGATAAATGTCTCATGGACTTATATTAATTGGCTTATTTCATTGAATTAAGACTTAAATCAACGTAACATTAGTCATAATAGATAAATTCATACAGATAAATGAAACTTTTACGCGCGTTTCTATAAAAAAAAGCAGTCTCAAGCAGGAATTATGGCATTCATAAAGGGGTTAATTTCTAGAAAAAGCAGTGGTTGTCAAAAGATTGCTTTTACCTGCATGATCCTGTTATCTGCAGTATCCTGTAGCTCTGACAACAAGCCTATCAAGCTTTCCTCCCTTGTAGAAGATCCTGTCGAGATTAAATTAAAAGGTATCAGTAATTCTGTTCTGCAGACCAATGCCGAGGCCTATCTGTCCACGCTTCCTCCAATTTCAAAAATCAAGGCAAGATTATATGGACGTGACATTACAGAGAAGGTAACACAGGCTCTGCATACATATGGTTACTATCATCCTAAGATTAAAATCACTTATCCCAAAAAAGATGAGAAATTCAATAGGTCTGTGCTTGTAGATGTGGATCCAGGTAAGCCTCTTTTTATTAGAAACTGTGAGATTGAAATTACAGGCGAAGGATCTAACTATGACTCTTTCAACCGAATTGTTGAGAAAAGCGGGGTAAAGACCTACAGTATTCTTGATCATTCACGTTACCGCAAGCTTAAAGAAGATCTTCTCTCCCGCGCTTTTGACATGGGCTTTTTTGATGCAAAACTTACTGAATCAAGAATTCTCGTGTACCAAGAGCAGAACGCTGCTGATATACAGATTGTCCTAAGTACCGGTAAACGCTATAAATTCGGTGAGCTTAAATCAAGTGACTCCACAATAGAGCTTTTAAAACCGTCAATGCCACTTGTTAACTTTAATCCGGCAACAGATTATTCTTCCAAGACTATCAATGATTTTTCTCAGTCGCTGTCACAGACTGGTTTTTATAAATCCGTTGATGTAAGACCTCTTGTTGAGGAGAGAAAAGATCAGAGTGTTCCTGTCTACCTTGATCTTGAAAAACAGAGTTCCAACATGTTTCGCGTTGGCGCAGGTTATTCAACAGATGAGCGAGTGCGAGGTATTTTAGGCTGGGATAAACCGATGATAAACGACAAGGGACACTCATTAAGTTCATTTATCAGAGCTTCTACCGTAAAAATTGATGCCCAGACTGTATACAAGATACCGCATAAGAATCCTAATCTTGATTATTTCTTTATCAAGCTTGCGCAGACTCATACAGATTACAATGACACCCTATCAGATCTGTCTCATGTATCTTTTCACTATACAGCCTACATGACTGGTTCATGGAGACGTGATTATTATTTGTCTCTAGAATATGAGGACTACACACAAGGCGATGAAAAGGGGCATACTGTCAATTTTATTCCAGGCATAACCATAAGCAGAAGAAGTACTACAGGTGGACTGCTCCCAGCTGCTGGCTACAGTGTTACTTTTGACAACCGTTTCGGTACAAGAGCCATAACTGATTTGAATTTCTGGCATTCAGAACTTACTTTAAAGGGGGCTTTTGCTATAACTGAGAATACCAGACTTCTGTATCGTTATGTTCAGGGAGCAAATTTGGGTTCAGATTCGCTTAAGGTCCCTCCATCTTTAAGATTTTTCGCGGGTGGTGATCAGAATTTAAGAGGTTTTTCATATAAATCCCAGTCAGACAGAATAAATGGAAAACTTACAGGCTCACGCTATCTGACAGCCGGATCTTTAGAGTTTAATTTTCCTATTCCATTTGAGAATTCAAGAGTTGCTGTATTTTTAGATACCGCGCTGTGTACCAATAATTACAGCAATAATGATTTATTATATGGTCCTGGTTTAGGCTACCGTTACCTCTCTCCTTATGGCATATTGAAAATCGATTTAGCTTATGGCATCGACAATAAAAGAGACAATCGTGAATTCAAACTTCACCTGTCTTTCGGTCCGGAGTTTTAGCGTATGAAACACGGACTTAAGAGCTTTTTAAGAATCGCAGCACCAGTAGTCATGCTGCCTTTTATCTTTCTTCTGTTTGTTCTTTACTATCTCCTTTTTACCACATCGGGGCTTAATTTTCTTATTGATACAGCAAACAGCAGTTTCAAAGAATATGTAAAGATTACAGCTGATATCAAAGAAGGATCTGTTATCTCAGGCTTTAGAACTGACAGCTATTTTGAGGTTTATGTTCCAGGAGAAGTGATTGTAAGGGCAGATTCTCTTGATCTTGATTATTCCGTAAAAGAATATCTGCTTCGCAATACATTTGTGGTAAATACCTTAGATGCTAAAAAGCTTGAAGTTGAGCTTATTGATTCACCCGAGTCTGAGGATGATACAGACTATGGTGATGTAAGAGTGGTATTTCCTGTAAAGATAAGAGTAGATAACCTTACATTAAAGGACTTTGCTTTTTTATCAAGCACAGTGGATGTTAGAGTAGGAGAGGGACAGCTGTTGCTTGCGGCTGTAGACAATTATGCTGGTGTAACCAAAGGTCACCTTGATAATGTCGATGTCCATTTAAAATACGAAGGGGATGATTCTCCAACAGAAAAGATCCTACCTGAGATTCTGAGCTTCGATAACGGGGGAGGGGCGATTGAAAAAATTCACGATATTGATCTTCCGTTAGATGCTGGCCTTCATTCCCTAAGGCTGAATCATGCCCGCTACCATATGGATGGCTATGACACGGGAGTCTTTAATGCCAATGTCAATGCTTTGTTTTCCCACTCACTTCTGAAGGTGGATAGTATTGATATAGAGCATTCTCTTGGCAGTTTTTCTGTATCAGGCAGCATGGATTTTGTCGATTACTATAACCTTGATTTTTCTGTATTTGGAAGCGGTCATGCTTCTCCTTATAACAAACATCATTATTCAGGCTCTTTGTACGGACTTTCAGGTGAAGGCAGTATAAAAGGAAACCTTACAGATCTGCAAACTGAAGTAAGACTTAAGGCTCCTAACAAAATTAACGCATCACTTAGAATCAATACGTTATCTGATGAGATTCCGGTTGATTTCAAAATGTCATCTCCTTTAATTGAGTATCCTCTTGTTGATTTAAAAGGAGATGATTTATCTGATTCAAACAAATACAGTGTCATTAAAGAAATTGAAAATGTAAAAGACAGTCTTTTAGCAGACATAAAGCGTGATGATACTAAAAAGAATACTTCTATTGCCTTAGATGATCAGAAATTCTACTTTAGGGATATAAGTCTTAATATCAGCGGCGCTATCTTTAAAAAGATGGAGGTAACGCTTGATTCTTCCATAAGTGGTTATGGATTTGAGAATGTAAAACAGAAACTGGCTGCTGACATGACTGTTAATGGTCTTGATATAGAAAAGCTCAATCTTGAGGGCAGTCTTTATAAAAGCAGTTTTGATGCCTCCTACTCTGGCAGAGTCTTTTTTGGAGACAATTTAGGTTTTAGTGGAAAAGTTTTAGCCAATGCATCTGATCTCAAAGGGGTAGCAGAGAATCTGGCAGGTCCTGCCAAGCTTTCAATGGATCTCTACTGCTATTATCAGGACAGTTCCAAAGACATTATCGTAAGGACAGACAAAGCGTTCTCATCATTTAAGCTGCAGGGAAAACCTCTGCTGCTTGAGGTCAGTGCACTTGAGGGGTCTCTTAAAAAAGGTCTTGATGTGGAGCTTATGTCATTAACCTTAAATGACAATAACATAAAGCTCAAAGGTCACTTAAACGGCAATTCAAATCTTGTGGGGACTGTTCATCTGCCTGATCTTTCTGATTTCTCATCTGATATAAAAGGCAATATTACAGGACAGGTAAAAGTAACAGGAAATCTTCTAAGACCTGAGATTTCAGTACGTGGCCGTTCTGACAGCTTAAAATATGGTTCTTTATCTGTTACAGGCCTTATTTTTGACAGCCTGACTGATACGGCTCGTGAAAAGGGGCAGGTGTCAGTGATTGTCTCAAGTATCAGACCATATCGTTCATCAAGAGTATACAGAAAATGTGCTTTAGATTTATCTGGAACTCTATCTGCCCACGATCTTACCGTATCCTGCGGTGCTCAGAGCGGTTCCTATCTCTCTGCTCATGGAGGTTACAGCAAAAACGAGAAAACCTATGATGCCAGACTAAGCAGTCTGATGCTTGTTAACAACATCATTGAGCCTGTAACTCTTTTAGAGCCGGTATCTTTGACTTATGATCTGAACACTGACACAGGTACTGTATCAAAGATAGGTTTGACGGACGGCCAGTCCACTCTTTTTGTAGAAAATTTTAGAATTTCAAATCAGGGCGTTGCTGCAGATTATGAACTCTCCAATTTGAATCTTTATGATCTGTCAAAACTGATACCAGATAAAACCATAATTTCTGGTATCTTGAATTCAAAAGGATCTGTTGGTTATAAAAACAGCATTCCTTCGATTGATGCAGAGCTGTCTATGTCAAAAGGATACCTGCGCAAAGCTCAGCTGTTTATTCCTTTTGAGTCGACTAATGCAACAGTCCATACAGATTACAAGAGAGCTGAACTAGATTTTAAGAGTCAGCTTTTCAGGGAGCTTGGTCTTATTGATCTGACGTTAAAAATAGACAGTCCGTATTCTGAAAGAAAACTTGATGGCTCACTTAAGGTAAAAGGCCTTAATTTAGGAGTTTTTGCTCCATCTGCATCATCAGTACTTAATACTTTAAAAGGTAGCAGTGAAGTTGATTTAACTTTTGGTGGAACTGTTAAAAAGCCAGAACTTTATGGAAAAGTAAGTCTAAAAGGAAGCGCTGAACCAAGTTATAACCTAGGTACTGTAAACTGTTTTGATCTATCTTTAAGTGCTAATGGCACAACTGCAGAGGTTTTGGGAAAGGCAACTTTAAATGATGCTGCAGTCGATATCACAGGTGATCTGGATTTTTCAGAATCAGCAAATGGTCAGCTTCGAATCAGAGCAAAAGAGGTTCCTGTATTCCTGTTAAATTACGGAGAGTCTGTAGTTAATATTGATCTTGCTGCAGGTTTGAGTGAGAGCATTTCTCTTACAGGTTCTCTTGAAATTCCAAGAGGTTTAATTAAATTCAAATCAATTGAGAACTCAGCACAGTCCCCATCACCAGATGAGATTTTTGTTGATGAAAAGAATTCGCTGAAGAAAGTTGTCAAATCGATTAAGACTAATGAAGTAAATAGCCCTATAGCTGTTAATGTCGATGTTTCTTTAGGAGATGAAGTCAAAGTCGATGCCATGGGGCTTAAGGCAAATGTGGTAGGAGGCTTTTCCATCATCAAAAAGCCTGAGGATAATACATTATTCGGAAATGGAAAACTAAGCCTTGTAAACGGTAGAATCGACATGTACGGACATAAGTTCGTTGTCAACAAGGCTGATGCTATCTTCAAAGGTGAACTTTTAGATCCGTTCTTTGATGCTGAAGTCGTAGCCGATCAGTCAACCATTGAGGATGATGTTTTAGCTGGTGTTACCGTCAAAGGACCATCAAGCAGTCCAAGTGTAAGACTATTCTCCAAACCTGCCATGTCTCAAAATGAGATCCTCTCATACCTCTTATATGGTCATGGCCTTGAAAAGAACACTACCTCCAACACCGACAGTTCATCAACACAGTTGCTTATGACCTTAGGTCTTGGTACCACCACAGGTATTTTAAATTCTGTAGTTGGAATATTCGGTATGGATGGTGTTCAGCTTGGCTCTTCTGGTACTGGTGATGAAACCCAAGTTGAAGTACAGACTTATGTTACAAACAGACTTAGACTTTCATACGGCTATGGTGTATATAATTCTATAAACGAATTTAAATTACGTTATGAGATTGTCCGCAAATTTTATGCAGAGTTTATTTCATCCATTGATCAGTCTGTGGATTTAATCTACAGTTTTGATATTGATTAACAAGACGGAATAGAATTTGAAATACGTATTTGAAAAAGAAACTACAGATGATGCCATTGATACTGTAGCTGAGCTTGAGTATAAAGATTTACTGCCGATTATAAAAAAAGCGTCTTTTAGCTCAACTAAAGATGTTACCCCTCGCTCTTTTGCAAGACTGCAGCACCGCGCCCGCAAGTGTGTGGCAGAGCTTTTGTTGAATTCCAAATGTAATGTCATGGTGCTATGCGGTTCAGCAGGTCTTGATAATATTGAAATAGCAAAAGATCTTTTAAAAGATGCTGGATGCAAGTCTGTAAATGTGGTTTTGGCCCCTACAAAAGCTGAATGCTTTGGGGATGACAAACAGGTAGGAATTTTTAAAAAGCCTGGTGTGGTAATAATGCCAATTACCCATCTTCTTGATCATCCAAAGTATATAGGTATTCTGCAGTCATGTCTTTATGAGATACATGGCATAAAACTGCTTTTATGTGGTGATGCAACTGACTGCGCCGCCATAAATATCCTATGGCCACGTCTTGAGGATGGACTTAGAACTGATCTTGTGATGGAGTTTTCCATTAGCGCTGGACTTAAACTTATGGCAGGTCTTGTCGCTTCCTACCGTGACAAATACTCTCTTAAGGACTTTGATGTCAGTGCTATTGAGCTTCTATGTGTATATACCACGAGAATATCAGGTGACAGACGTTATCTTGGAATTCTAGAAGAGAGGCTTATTGCTTTAGTAATTGCAGCAAACAATTATGCTGAAGGCGCTCTTGTACAAAGGAAGGATGTAAAAAAGGCAATCTGTGCTGAGGATTTCAGAGTTAACTATCTGTGTGAGGCTGAACTTAGAAATCACCGTGACCGTCAGATCCTCTTATCAACCAAAGGTGAGGTTACAGGTCAGATAAATGGTCTTAGTGTCATAGAAACAGCCGGTACCTCCTACGAATATGGGGAACCTGTCAGAATCACTGCAACTTTAAGAGCAGGTGGTGAGGGCGACATTATAGATATCGAGCGCAAGGCGGAACTTGCAGGTCAAATTCATGCAAAAGCCATGATGATCATAAATGGCTTTATTTCTGATGAGTTTGGCTCTCAGCAACCAATGCCTGTGTCTGCAAGTCTAGTATTTGAACAGTCCTACAGTGAAATTGATGGTGACTCTGCCTCCCTTACTGGTTTGTGCGCAGTTATTTCTGCCTTGTCTGAACTTCCTGTAAGACAGGATCTTGCAGTTACTGGTGCTGTTGATCAGTTTGGAGATGTGCAACCTGTAGGCGGTGTTAATGAAAAGATAGAAGGTTTTTACAGGATCTGCAGACTCAATGGTCTTACAGGTACACAAGGCGTAATTATTCCTTACAGCTGTATCAATCAGCTGGTATTAAGGCCATCTGTAATCAATGCAGTGAAAAATGGCAAATTCCATATCTATGTGGTAAGTCATGTAACAGGAGCTGCAAGACTACTAATGAATACCAGATGGGGCGAAGAGGATGATGACAAGTCAATCTGCGGTCTTGTCTGCTCAAGACTTGATGAGCTCTCAGCAGTCAAGTCTGTTAAGCCATGGTGGCACCTCTGGTAATTGTTGTACAACTTTTAACTTTATGTAAGTATTTATAAATCAAATACTAAGTTATCTATAAGCGGATTTAGATATTCTTAATTCAACAAAACAATTTGAAAGGAGTTTTGTATGAAATTAAGAAAGAATGTGCTTTTAGTCGTTATGCTTACAAGTTTAAGCACTGTTTCTTTTGCTGGTGAAAGTTTCGGCTTTTACTACAATGTAGACAATTCACGTGGCGGTCATCAGGGGCAGCAGTTTGGCATGCACGCAAATGTAGGCCCTGCTCCAGCCCCTCATGTAGCACCACCTCCTCCACCTCCACCAGCACCACATCATGGCTGGGGTCCAGGTCCTCGCGGTCCAAAACCTCACCATCATCACCACTATTAGTGAGGTGTCTGATTAAGGTCTAAGATTGGGGCTTAAACTGGTTTCAATTGGCAAATCTTAATGAACAAGCCCCGTAGCCTGAACACTGGTTACGGGGCATTCTGTATGGGAGACCCCTAGAAGGATTAGTCTTACTCTTTTTCAGAATTTAAAGTGTCGTCTGCAATGTTTTTGCGGACAGTTTCTCCTAAAAGAACCTTCACAATTTCAAGGGCAAATTCCTGTGCATAGCCGGGGCCTCTACCAGTGATGACAAGACCATTGCAGCTTACCTCCACAGGATTTTGGGTAAAGCCGTTATAACCGCATTCACATCCTGGGTAGCAGGCCATTTTATCGTCTGTCACAATGCCTTTGCTGTAGAGAATATAGCCAGGAGCTGCACATATAGCTGCCACATGACGTCCTTCTTGGAGCTGTTTTTTTATCATTTCCTCAAGAATTTCTGATTTGGCAAGCTCCTTTGTGCCAGGCCCGCCAGGGAGGACTATCACATCATAGGTATCAGTAATATCACTCAGATTAAAGTTACATAAAACAGTAACCTTATGACTTAAGGTTACAAGTCTTGAGCCATCATTGGTGACAGCTGCTGTTGCAACTTTAATTCCAGCTCTGTCGAGAATATCTATGGTGCTTATTGATTCAATATCTTCTGTGCCGTTTGCCATTAACACAAGTGCTGAGATCATTTTCATCCTCCTATGTGATTCTTCATAATTATAAGAAATAAACACTTAGACTTCTAATAAATAGAGTGCATAAAGAGAGTATGAATAAGATTTTTGAGAGGTATGAGTCGTTCAGACATAAAAAAAGCAACCTAACGTTGCTTTGAGTGGCTCCTCCTGCAAGACTTGAACTTGCGACATACGGATTAACAGTCCGCCGTTCTACCGACTGAACTAAGGAGGAACAGAACAGATTTTATTTTTAGTGGCTCCTCCTGCAAGACTTGAACTTGCGACATACGGATTAACAGTCCGCCGTTCTACCGACTGAACTAAGGAGGAACACCTCTAAAAGCTGTTTTCATATGACTGAAAACGCAAACGATTATATAGATCGATTCTTTGAGTGTCAACACTAAGCAAGGATTTTTTTTACAGAAACTTAAAAGAGCATCTGTCTGCACAGTTATTTTTACTTGAATATCAGCCGTCTTTAACTTTATCTAGCAAGAATTCCCCCGCCTCTATAGGCGGTTGGGATGAAT
>JBJEWY010000040.1:0-11255 GCA_051885305.1 Succinivibrio sp.
GAGCGCACCCTTGGTAAGGGTGAGGTCCCGAGTTCGATTCTCGGTATCAGCACCAGTCGTCATTACAATATTAAATCACTGAATTATCAGAACTTTTCTTCTGATTTCTACAATTCAAATTTTTCTAATAATTTTTTCAAAAATTTTAACTTTGGCTTAAATAAGCCATTGTTACATTCCTTATCTGCTGATAGAACTAAAATTGACAAAAACAACACGAAAAAAATCGATATTTTGTGTGAAAAAGAGTCAGTTATTCAGCCAATTTCTTCAGTTGGTGAGTTATCTATCTTATCTATCATCGGAATTCTTTTCAAAGAGCAACTAAGTTTAGAACTTAGTCCTACACTTAAAGTTTTCCTGTCTATTCTTACAAATCTCTGTAAAAATTCTCCATCCTATATTATTGATTACTCTAATGCTGAGCTTTTAGATCGTGTGCATGGTTTATTCAGCCAGGTTCAAATCAGAAGACACATAGAAAGATTAGTAAAATTAGGTTTAATTTCTGTGACATATGGGCAGAACAGCTCACGCAGCATTATGCTTTCATGTGTAAATGATTTTGCTGGCAAGTTTGTTTCGGTCTCTTCTCTATATAGAGAATCAGGTGCATCTAAGCTTAAGGCCTCAGAAATACTTGTATTCTCATATTTGTTGGATAAATCATCATTCTTTGCCAAAGCTGATTTAGGTTTCTTCACCGATCACGAGGATGCAGCTCTAATATGTAAAGAACTTAGCATTTCTGATAGGACTCTCCGCAATGCTTATGCCTCTTTAATTGAGCTTAAAGCTATTTCTTATTGTTCTGAAGATTCTAAAAAAGCTGTAAAGGCTGTAAACATTAGTGATGATATTAGCATTCAATATTCTGAGAAGTTCAACATTACAAGCTCTGATCATTGCAGAAAAATAGTGCTTAAACGCTGCAAATCCTGCTCTGCTGATACTGACCTTTCAAGCATGACTAATGACTCTTTAAAATCACTGTTATTAAGCTTAAAAACAAAGAAAACTGTTGGAAAAAAATGTCGTTTCCCACAGGGCACTTCTGGAAAAAAAGGATCTCAAAAAACAGAATCTTTGGAAAAAAATGATCTCTCTATTAATAAGGAATTAAACGAATATATTAATAACGATAATATAAACGCACAGCAGATAGCTGTGGGAAATACATATTTAGATGTAAAAAATGACCCTATTGGCATCAGGATCATCCCTCCATCCCTGACGGGTTCATCTGATTGGTACATTCAGGCTAAATCAGGATCTCATGCTCATCTAGATTTAAAAATCGATCCTTTAACATTCATCAGATTAAAGAAGATCAACGGAATAAACCTGAGTTCTTCAACTCTCTCTCATACTTACGTTTCATCGTTACTGAGTAAAAAACGAGTTCTTCTGCAGATTGAAGATCTTTGTGGCCCTCTTCAGAACGTTGTAAGAAATTTTGATATTTCAAGATCAGTTTAATTTAAGGAGCAGTTATGGATATTTTTGACAGAATCATTGCAGCAACATCAATGAATGAGGAGCAGAGAAAGCTAAAAGCAATTCCTTTACTGCAGGAGCTTGTAACTCTTACTACAGGTGAAGAGTGTTTTCTGAAATTAAACGAAAAAAACGAGCTACTTACAATCCAGTGTGGCCAGGCTTTCAAGCAGATCTCTGTAAAAGGTGACAGTGCTTCAGCACTTGTAAGAGACGTTTTTGAAAATATTTAAAATCTAAGGAGTGATATATGAAAATTTTAACTGTAGCAAATGAGAAAGGCGGTGTTGGTAAAACTCTTCTTTCTGTACAGTTTGCATTTTATTGCGCTTTCAAGTTTGGACTGAAAGTTGCTGTCATTGATTTAGATCAGCAGGCAAATGCTACTAATTCCATTAGATCAAATCAGAACTGCTTTGTTTCTGATACTGCTTCTTCTTGTTTTATGTTGGAGCCTGCTGATCTTCTTACAGAGAATCTTCAAAAAATTGAAGATACTGTAAAACAGACAAATCTCATCTGTTTCCCTGCAGACGATGCATTATCTGAAATAGAAAAGAAAGGCGATGAGTTTCATGCTCTTGTTACCTACAATTTCAGCAAGAACATTGACCAATTAAGTCCATATTTTGATTTGGTGATTATTGACACCAATCCAAATCCTGATGTCCGTTCTAATCTTGGAATTGCAGTTGCAACTCATCTTGTTTCACCTCTCATTCTCAATAAAGAGCCAATAGACGGAATTGCAAGACTTCTCAACAGGATCTCTGTATTAGCTCAGAATAACCCTGACATGGTTCTTGGAAAAGGCTTCTTGGGAATGCTTCCAAACATGCTCTCATCAACTAATTTTCAGTGTCAGAACGCAAAAGAACTGTTCGATTCAGCGGATGAGCTTATTATCAAATGGCAGCAGCTGGATATAGAACTTGATACATCAAAACTTTCTTTTGACAAAGATAAAGCAGCGGTTGCTTTGGATGAAGAAGGTAATGCAAAAGTTAAGGTTTTAAACAGATATGCTTGCATTAAGCAGCATTCTGGTATTGCTGAGGCTCAGGCAAAAGGCCTTCCAATCTGGGAAATGCCAAACCAGAACGCAGCCTGGAGTGAGATGAAACGCTGCTTCTTTACTATGCTCTGTCAAATCAATCCTGAAAAAGATGATTTATCTACTCAGGATCAGAAAGCAGTCTTTGAAAAAGCTTCGAAACTTTACGGCAATTCAGCTAAAGCCATTGTTAAAAATTTCTGGATGACAGATGTTGCAGCTTCTCTTCCTGGCATGAATTTAAGCGAAATTCAGAGACTAAGAGAAATGAGAAGCTCTGCACCGATTTCTACTGTTCTTTAAGGAAAAAAATATGACTTCAACAAAATCAAAAAAGAAAATTACAAATTCTGTTCCTGAAATAAAAACAGAAAATGCATCTGTAGAGCAGGAAATTAAGGATTCGCAGATAAGTGATGAGATTGTTCAAAAGCCAAAACTTGAGAAGTTAAAACTTAATTTTGTAGGCATGATATATCTGACATGCTTGCGACTTCGCTCATTAACTCCTCTTGAAAAGATTGTTCTGTCATACATAACAGGCCTGATTTTAGATGAAAAAATAGAAGATCGTACTAACCGCTTTAAAGGATTCAATGAAGCTCATTTTAGGTTTTATTCTGAAAAGTATAAAAATCATTTACTTGATAAAATTAAGATCCCTTTATTCAAGAAGGTGACAGAGTCCCTTCAATGTAAAAATGAGCTTACACTAAGTTTTGACTTTCTCGGAAGAGCTGATGTTACGCTTTTTAAACGTCACACAACAGGATGCTGCATCCCTATTTTTGAAATTGATCCTGAAAATAGATTAAGTACAAATCAACCTACACTTGTACTTGAAGATAACATTGAAGCTGAAAATGGCTTTAACAAGGACTACGATTATAACTACACTGCCTGGCTGTTTTTCTCTGGCCTAATCAAATGTGCAAATCAGAGTCTTGTAGAGTGCGAAGGTTTTTATGTAAACAGAGTACAGATCATTAAATTAGCCTCACTTCTGCAGCTGCCTGATGCTGTAGTAAATAATGTAATGAATTACCTTTTTAAGATACATGCTGTTTTCACAAAGACATCACTAGAAGATCCTGAAAAAGAGTTCTCTTTATATGAGCTAATAAAAAATGAACAGGCTTTTAAGTACTTATATATCAATGAATCTCTTGTTAGCAACTATATGAATCTTTTTCCAAATTACGAAATTCTGCATTATTCGTACGCAGTTTCAAGATCATCTTCTGCTTTTACAGGTAAATATAGATAGAAACATTAAGGAGAGAAAAAATGGGAATGACTCCAGAATTTTTAGCAAATTTAAAGAAGGCTACTGAGAACTTTAAAGGCAAAGGTGATTATGCCAAGTTAATTTCTAAAGCAGGCGAATTTTATGATTTTGACATAGACATCGTATCTCCAGATCCTAATCAGCCTCGAAAGAACTTTGATGAAGTAGCTCTTCAGGAATTAGCTGATGATCTTAAAAAGAATGGTCTTATTCAGCCTATTGTGGTTCGTGAAGATCCTGATAACGTTGGAAAATTCATTGTAGTTGCTGGTGAACGCAGATTAAAAGCAGCAAAGTTAGCAGGATTTAAGAAGATCCGTTCAATACTATCAACCTATGACAATTCACAGTTAGGTTATGTTCAGATTGCAGAAAACGCTAAAAGAGACAATCTGAAATTTTATGAAATGGCTGAGTTCATTGTCTCAAGAGCCGATGCTGGTGAAAAACAGGCAGACATTGCAGAAAAATTAGGAACATCTAAAAGCCAAGTTAATTTATACATGATTTGGAAAGTTGCTCCAGAGTTTTTGAAGAATGCTAAAGATCATTTTTCTTCAATTAGAACATTTTATGACATTACTAAGTTAACTGATGAATTTTCTGATGAAGTTAAATCTTTTATAGAAAACGCAAATGGTGAAATTAGCAGAGCTGATATTACTTCATTAAAGAAAAAACTTACTGAGCCTAATGATACTGAAGATAGATCTGATTCTGAAATCCAAAGTTCAGAATTTGAAATTACTCCTGATGAAGATAATTCAAATTCAATAGAAACTGATACCGCTGATGAGTCTTTTGTTGAGCCTGCAAACTCTAGTGATTATGAGTCTAATGGGGACATAGATGGAACTACTGATGATTTCAGTGCAGCAGATGAGATTTTAACTTCAGAGCAGGATGATGCTTTATCTGATGTTGATTCATCTTATGAAAGCGAATCAGAAACATTATCTGATACAGATTTTGGGGCTGAAACTAAATCAAAAAAACTTAAACATCCTGTATTTGTTGGAACTGTAGATGGTCGTGAAGCAGAAATTGTTATGGAAATGCCAACTACAGATGGCATGGTCAAAATCAAATATGAAGACGGCTCTTTTGATGAAGTTTTATGTGAGAACTTCATTTTAAACCGCATCTACGAATCTTAAAAAAGTTTGTCATGACAAACTTTTCGGAAGAAATTTTGTTGTTTTTTGATGAGGGCAGGATAGGCAAAATGGATCAAAATGCAGTGCATTTTGATTTTGCCACCTGCCCTTCTGGGGGACTCCCTGAGAGCGACAAAATTAAAATTTTGCGAAACACCTGAACAATGTCAGGTCGCACTTATTAAGTGCGGTTTAAATGAGAAAACAACAAAATTGCTATGACTGAACAGAAGAAAAGAAAGCAGTTAACAGTAAATCTTGGAGAGCATCATGATGCTTTCATAAAGCTTGCAGAATCTTATAAAGTGAAACCAGCAACACTGGCTTCAATGATAATCAAGCAAACTGTCAGTGAAGAAATCCAAAGTGGTAATAAAAAACTTGCAGAGCTTATTTTTCCTAACAAATCTAACAAGGTTCATCAGCATTTGAGACTAAGAGAAGATGAACTTAAAGTTTTAGATGAATATGCATCTATCATGGGACAGACCCGCCATCAGGCTCTTATAGGTCTTGTAAGAGCAATGACAGTCAATGAGCCACAATTCACTATTGGTGAACTGGAATCTCTTGAAAGTTCTAATTATGAGCTTCACAAAATAGGTGTGAACCTTAATCAGATAGCACATAAAATCAATTCAATGGAGCTTGATGAGTTCAAAAAGAATCAGTCTAGTGTTGTCATAAGTTTGATTAACATTCTTATAGACAGTGCAGACGAGTGCAAGAAGAACATTGATAAACATATAGATGCGGTTTGGAAACTTATCAATTCTTCAAGATACAGAACAGAGTTAAAGCATAAACTGAGGCATTAACAGATGTCATTATCAACAAGATCAAACCTAAAAACCGAAGATATTCTTAAATGGCATAAAGGACGTGGAAGTTCTAAAAATAGCCATAAAGAGCAAAGAAGTGGTAGTGGCTCATCTGCAGGCTTTAAACTCTTTCCTACAGCATCCTATGGCTCAAATAGAGCATCATCTGAATTAAGTCCAAGTGATAAAGCATCAGGCATTGTTAATAATCTTCCAGAATCAATGGTTAAGATTGATAAAGCTAGCAAGGGAATTAAATGTCAGAAACATATGATGGCCGCTGCAGATTATATCTCAAGACATGGAATGATTGATCTTGAAGATGAAAATGGAGAGTTTCTGACTCATGACGAACTTGAATCCAGGATTGAGGATTGGTGTAAATCTCAGAATACACCTTATGATGAGGATGGAAAGAAAAGGGCTGCAGATGCAAGAAGATTAGTCATTTCTTGTCCTAAAGGAACAGATCCTGAAGCTGTTAAAAAAGCAGTTAGAGAACTTGCAAAAGAGTGTTTAGCAAATGAAGATTATAGGTATCTGTTTGCAATTCATAACAGATCTAAAGAAATGCCTAACGAGCCTGATCATCCTCATGTTCATCTTCTTATAAAGGCTATAAATTCAAAGGGGAAAAGATTAAATCTAAGAAAAGAAGATTTGAGATACCTAAGAGAACGTTTTGTCGTTATAGCAAAAAAATACGGAATTGATATGAATGCTACTACCAGGGCTCAAAGGGGACATACTCAAAAATCTAAAACTCAGGAGCGTATTCATCAAGAAGAAAGAGAATGGAACAAACATCTTTCACCATCCCATCCTTATGATTTATCAAGAATGAATCAGATAGATGCAGCCTTGAATACAGGTAAAGATATTCCTGAAAGTATAGCTAAACGAAAAGCTGTAAAGACAAGAGATAACATCATTAAGAATGCTAATGAATATATCAAAGAACTAAGAGCTTCTGGCAATATGGAAAATCTCAAGTTAGCTGCTGATTTGGAGCGATACATTAACAACATGTCTCCAGTAAAAACATCTCAAGAAGAGCTACTCAGAAAGATTAGAGAATTTAATCAAATTCAGAAAGAAAAAGGATATGACATCAAAGAAAAGATTAGGCAGCGAAAATCGCATCAACCAAAGCAGTCTCAGGCTCAGAAGTGGGCTATTCATAGGAAAAAGCAGAATCAGGAACGCTAAGGAGAATATAAAATGAAATTTTCTGATTCATCTATTCTTTATCATTCCCAAGACGTTAGTTATTTTTGAGATCTTTGGTGTAGCAATTGAGTTACCGTTATGTTTTGGTGTAAAAATGTTCTATATTTTACTCATAACGGAAGCAAAAGAAAGGAGCTTATAAATGAATGAAAATATTGAAAAAAGAAGAGCATTAAGACAAAGAGAAAAGGATCTTGAGATATTTAAGATTACCTTTGAGGTAGATTTAAAAGGAAATGTAGAGCCTGAAGTTTTGGATTTATACAATAAATGCTTAAACCTTGAAATTTCAATGGATGAATTCCGTAATAAATTATTGACCTTAACAAAAGGAAGCTCTTTTAAAAACTCTTCCTCTCACTATAAGGATGAAATAGAAATGAAAGTCACTCTGGAGGATGCAAAAAAAATAATTAGAGGAAATAAAAAAAATGATTAATGACAGTATTATCCCTGAATTATCAATAAATGCTAATAAAGCAGTTGTATCTTGCAACGCTAGAATTTCAGAGATAGATCAATTGACATTGCCAGAATCAGTTTCATCAGAATATATAAAGAAACTAAATGCTTATATCTTTCAGGATATGAAAGAGCTAGGAATTGATTATCCTGCAGGTAAATTCAGGGAGCCTTCTAAATCAGATGATTTAAATCTGTCATATAGACCACTTAGCACAGGCGATGGTTTTTATTGCATGAGATCTTTTCTTGATAAAGGTGCTGTAGAAAAATTTAATGAAACTCTGAAAGATCTTAGTGTAGAAAATTTAAAAAAGTTGACTACAAAAGAGTTTATAAAATCAATCAGTGATCTGTATGCCAGGTTAGACTATACACATCCATTTGTTGATGGAAATAGTAGAACCTTTAGAACTTTTACTAAACAGGTTGCTAACAGTGCTGGATTTTTACTTGACTGGGATAAGACTGCTTCATCAGATCAGAATAGAGATGCTTTGTACTGTGCAAGAGGTATCTGTGCTAACAATCTTGCTCTTTCAGATCCTTTGCAAGCAAATTTTAAAGAATATATTCAAAATATGAATGAAGATATCTCATTTAGTTCTGGTGGATATGACATAAATCAGTTGCTTACTTCTTTAGATATGGTAACACCAAATAGAGCTGTTGCCCTGAAGGAAAAAATAGAAGATTTATCACAACCAATGCATACTAACGATTTGATAAATAGCATCAGTGATTTGAAGAAAATCTATCCAGAAATTGAAAAATCTGCAGATTCAATTAACAATTACATTCTTACTCTTTCTAAGAAAAAATCTACAGCTGAGACATTGGCTTTAACTTCTGAGATTTTGATACCGTCATTTTATAATTTTTTAAAAGATGGCTATCAAGATGTTAATGCTCATTTGCTGAATAAATATATTGATATCACTATCAATGAGAAAGCAGGGCCTGTAGAAAGCAAAAATATAGAAAAGCAGAATAACAAATCTGATTTAGAAAGGTAATTCAAAAGTTTGATGTAATCTTTACTGTCATTATAAATATGAACTATAATCAGTACAGAAAGATATTTTATAGGTTGGCAAAATGAATAGAAAAAATAGTTTTGAATCTAGGAATATAAGTCCAGGTCAGGCTTTTTTTGAGAAAATGTGCAATCCTCAAATTTTGAGAGAAAATCTAAAAAAAGCAATTGAAGAAAGTTGGATGTTAGGCATTCCTGTAACTCAGCAAGATGAAAAGGGAATATATGATTTGTATCCAAATGGTACAAAAAAGTATATTAGCATAGAAGATATTGAGAAAGCGAAAGCATAAGAGCCCCTTCAGTGAAGGGGAGGTGAGTACTGTCACTCTTCTTCTCTCTCGTCAAGTGTGATTCTCTCTTTTTTATTTCTCTATATCCACTATCTTATTTGTTTTTCTAAAGGGATTTGTTTGTTTTTCGCTTTGGTAAATTTCTTGTACAGCTTCAACTAACCTTTGAAATATTACCTTATTACAAGGAAAAATTTTATAGGTCCCGCTTTCTTTTTCTAACGCTACTTGATAACCAAGAGTGTTGTCATAAACACAAGCATAGTCAACCTTACATAACAATTTCGGAAATATAACTTGTGCTCTATGGAAACGTCTTTTTATATCTTCCTTATCTATGTTATGCCCTCCCTTTTTTACTCTCTGCATAACTCTTTTTATGTGAGTATATTCATTTGGCAACATTATATATATAAGGTTAACCCTGTAATTTAATTTGTGTGCTTTGTCTATAATTTTTAATATAGATTCTGAAGATGCAGTTGTTTCTATTCCAAAACTTTTTTTATTATTTAAAGCCAGTTCTCGTTCTTCTAAAGCTAATTTTCCCGCTTTAATGTTGACTTTTGTCTGTAGATTAGCAGGAAGATCATTTATTGATTTTACTCCTAATTGCTTTGCAAATTCTTTAGCATATACATCTGGATTGATAATGGGAAGATCGCTTGCTATTTCTGGACTATTTTCATATGCAGTAGATTTTCCTGCTCCATTAACACCTGCTACAATAACAAGAGTTTTTTGATCAGTTTCGACAGTGTTCGTGTGAGTATTTTGATCATCTTTACTTAGCTTGAATATTCTCATGAATTAGCTCTTCTTCTGTAAGATTTTGTAATGATGGATAGGAGTTAAACAGTAATATCCAAAAATTAGGATATGTATCAACTATAACATGTTCTTCTTTGCAAATAAAAAGGCAAAAAATAATCTGCTCTAATGGAAGAATAAATTCGTGTTTAGCATCTTTAAACAGAAAGCAGAAATCGCTATTTCCACAATCAGGACAATAAAAATCTTCAGCTACATTTTGAAATTTAGCTATGTTTTTATCAGAAGTCTCAACAAAATTATCATTTTTTAGAATGTAATTTTCCGCTTGCTTGATCCAATCGTCAGTTAAAGTTGGTATTTTCTTATTAAAATCAGCTATCAGAACACACTTTAGAACGTCAAAATCGCTTATGTAAAATGAAGAAAAGTTATCTTGCATTTCAAAATATAAAGGTTCATTTGTGACTTCTTTTTCTTCTTTGATTGATTGAGTTTTCAATTTATGTCTCTTGTAAGTATTAAAAAAACTTCCTCAGAAAAGAGGAAGTTAAAGTTGGCAAATTAGAAATTAAGATTAGAATTCATCAGGATATGCTTTTTTTGCTTCCGTCAGGTTGTACTCTTGAATGGCTTTGAATCCAAATCTAGTTTTAGCACTTAACATGACGTTAGCAGGGGCAGGAAGTTTCAGAAGTAAATTTTCTGATTCTTCAATTTTTCCTGCTTTTCGAAGATCAATAGCATCTCTAAAAATAGCCTCCTGTTGCTCTTTTGTCATTTCGATGTCGAATTTTTTACGACATTCAAAGTATTCATTCCAGTCAGTATCGGTCATTTTATAGTTATCAACTAAAGGCATTTTAGGTGTAGTCATTTATCTCTCCAGATCTTTGTTTTGGTTATGGACTCCTGCAAGACGAGGATTCATCTGCATGCTCATTCCTGAATTGTGCTGTAGCTGAGTTTGTGGCTCTGCTGCTTTTACTAAATTCTGAGCAAGTGCTGCTTTATAAAGTGCGTTGATAAATTCTGCCTGGCGAGCATTGAAGTTGTAATAAACGCCTAGAGCCCTGTTTGTTATAGGGTAAACTTTTCCGTTTGGCGACATCAGATAGGCATATACAGGCTTGTCTTTGTACTGCATGTTGATATTAAAGCCTTTATTTCGATTTCTTAGTGCCTCTCTCATGCTTCGGCCAAATTCCCATAGCCAGGTTTTTTGTGCTGCAATAAACCTTTCGTTGGCCATTCCAATTCCTCTCATTACAGCATGAGCTAAACCTTCGCCCTTTTGGCTTATATTGAGTTTTACATTTTCTCCATCTTTTTGGAGTTTCATCTTCATGTCACCTGATTTGACTGTCATCTTGAAATTATCAGTCATCATTCCTGCAGGCATTACTTCAGTGAAAGGATTCATGAAGAGATTCTGTTCAAAAACAGGGTAGGTGAGAAGGGATTTGCCAGGTTGAACAATATTTGCTGCCATCTGCTGTGCCTGATTGTCAAGGCAGAGACGAACAGCATCTTGAGGAAGACCATCCTGAAATTCAGTGTTTGGATCAAGAATTACAGGAAGATAAGGATTTTCAGTTTGAATATAAGGCAACTGAATAGGACTCTCATCGGTAATGACTTCAGTA
>JBJEWY010000041.1:0-11188 GCA_051885305.1 Succinivibrio sp.
CTACTGCTACGGTATTAGCTTCTATAAAAAAGACTGCTATATTGAAGTGAAAAAGGTTAAATGATCGTAACAGCTTAAGAGCCTACACTAAAAGATCTCAGACTTACCATTATTAAAGCAGATGTTATAACTACAAATGAACTACAACTTGTTTTTTTAGACTGTTACTTGAATTTTATGGCAACTGTCCCCATGTACTTTTACAGTCAAATAAAGGCTTTTGATTTTAGGAGTTACATAAATGACAGCCACTGTACATGGTTTTCAGACCCAGGTAACCAAGTTACTGGATCTTCTGGCCAATTCACTGTATTCAAATAAAGAAGTTTTTTTACGCGAGCTGATTTCAAATGCTTCTGATGCCATTGATAAGCTTCACTTCATGTCTCTTACCGATCAGGATTTAATCAAGGACGATCCTGTATTCAAGATTAAAATCCGCGCTGACAAGGACTCAAAGACCCTTACTATTACCGACAACGGTATTGGCATGACCTTAGATGAGGCCAACAATCATTTAGGTACTATCGCAGAATCAGGTACCGAGGCTTTCATGAAGAATCTTTCAGGTGATGCTAAAAAAGATTCTCAGTTAATCGGTCAGTTCGGTGTAGGTTTTTATTCATCATTTATCGTGGCAGATAAGGTTACTGTTGTATCCCGTTCTGTAAATGCATCAGCTGATGAAGGCGTACGCTGGGAGAGTGATGGTAACGGTACTTTTACCTCTGAGAATGTGAATGTTCCATTCCGTGGTACCGAGATCATTCTACACCTGAAAGATTCTGAATCAGAGTTCCTTGATGAGTGGAAACTGCGCGACTGCATCACCAAGTATTCTGATCACATTTCAACTCCTGTAGAGCTCTGGACTGAAAAGTACGAAGCTCCAAAAGAGGATGAGAAAGACGACAAGAAAGAGCCTGAAAAGAAGTTTGAGTACACTCAGGTAAACAATGCTAAGGCTTTATGGACCCGTGCTTCAAAAGAAGTAAATGAAGATGAGTACAAAGAGTTCTATAAGCACTTAAGCCATGATTATCAGGATCCTTTAACCTGGGCACATAACCGTGTTGAAGGTGATCTTGAGTACACCTCATTACTGTATGTTCCAAAGCAGGCCCCATGGGATCTGTACAACCGCAGCAGCGAGCATGGCTTAAAACTTTATGTTCAGCGTGTATTCATCATGGACAAGGCTGAGGCTTTCCTTCCAAACTATCTGCGTTTCATCAAGGGTCTTGTTGACACCAACGCTCTGCCACTGAACGTATCCCGTGAACTTTTACAGGAGACTGTAGTAACACGCAAGCTCAAAAAAGCTCTGACCAAGCGTGTTTTAGGCATGCTAGACAAACTGTCCAAAGACGCAGAGCAGTACAAGACTTTCTACAGCCAGTTCGGCAATGTTCTAAAAGAAGGTCCTGTCGAGGATTATGACAATAAAGATGCTATCTTAAAACTCTTACGTTATGCATCAACAAACAATGATTCATCAGATCAGACAGTAAGCTTTGATGAGTATATCTCCCGTATGAAGGAAGGTCAGGATAAGATCTACTATCTGACCGCTGAGAGTTATGCTGCTGCTAAAAACTCTCCATACCTTGAAAACCTCAAGAAGAAGGGAATTGAAGTACTCTTAATGTGGGACAGAGTTGATGAGTGGCTCATGGGTAATGTCTCAGAGTTTGCTGGTAAGGAATTTGTCTGCGCAAATTCTTCAGATCTCAAATTAGGTTCACTTGCTGACGAAGAGGACAAGAAGAAGGAAGAAAGTGCAAAACAGGAGAACAAGGACCTAGTTGAGCGCTTTAAGAAGGCTTTGGGTGACAAGGTTAAGGATGTTGTTGTATCAACACGTCTTATCGATTCACCTTCATGTGTGATCTCATATGCCAACCGCATGATGACCATGCAGATGAGACGACTCCTAGAGGCTTCAGGTCAGAAACTTCCAGAAGAGCAGTACACCTTAGAGCTCAATCCAGAGCATGCTCTGGTTAAAAAAGCCTATGGTGAATGCGACGAGTCACGTTTTGAAAAATGGGCCTCTTTAATCTTTGAACAGGCATTGCTTGCAGATCAGGGAGCATTAAAAGATCCTAGCTCTTTTGTAAAAGCTATGAATACTCTGTTATTAGGCTAACAGAGTATCTGAACTTAGTAAGCCACGCTCTTGCCCTGAACGTGGCTTTTTTGTACCTGCACTTTCTCAACAGTAACATGTCCATCCAAAAATTCCTTTAGATGGAGTCTTACTGTATCGCTCTGCATCAGATAAGCTCAAAGAGAATTACAGCCTGTTCTTTTTACAGTAGATAACATGGTTATAACAATTCTCATTGGCTACTTAATTTTTATTTCACATTCCATTTTTAATATTTCTCCTGTGTTTAAACAACACCGTATGTTTTACAAAAGAGAGAAATTTTATGAAAAAGTCATTACTTATTACAGCGTTATTAACAGCAGCAGTTGCATCTGATGCAGCTACAATTTACGAAAAAAACGATACTTCATTAAAGGCTGACGGTCGTGTTCAGGCTGTGATCTACAACGGTGACTGGAAAAAGTCAGTTGGTGATCACGATGCTAATCTTCAGAACTCAGCTCGTTTCGGTATGGGAGGTTCTACCAAGACCGGCATTTTTAAGTTTACAGGATACACCCAGTGGGATATGGCTGATGCCAACAGCAGAAAAGGTAATACTATTGAGGCCCGTGATCAGTACGTTGAGGCAGAGATCAAGGATTTTGGCAGCAAGCTCAGATTAGGTCGCTACAAAGGTGCAATTTACAGCGTGACTGCTGTAACCGATATTTTTGATGATTTTAGTGCCAACGCCCAGAACGCCAACGATGAGCGTAATTCAGGCCGTATTGAGTACACCTACACAGGATACGGTTTTGAGGCCAAGTTAGGTTACCTTACAGCTGTAGATAACTACGTTCTTGAAAATGGCTTTAGTTCTGACAAGAAAATTAGCGTTGAAGGTGGCGCATCTGCAGTACTTGGCTATACATTCAGCAATATTCCATATGGTCCGCTATCAATTAGAGCTGGTTACGAATATATCAAAGGTCAGAATGACTATGTAAATTTAGTAAGATTAAGCGAAATAGACGATATTAAAGGTTATGCTCTGTCAGTAAGCTTCGGTGATAACTCATCTGGTTTCTATACTGCAGCTTTATACAATGCTAGAACCTATTCTTTTGAGAACAGAGCATATGCTTCAAATGCCCAGGTTAAAGAAGACCTGAAGAACAGAGGTATCGAGTTTGTAGTCGGATATACCTTTAATTCAGGTGTTTCCTTAAACGCTGGTTACAATGTAATGAAGTATGAGCAGGATAAGTCTGCTGTAAACGATGAAATTGACTGCACTATCAGAAGCATCCCACTGTATGTGAAGTACAAGATTAATCCAAACTTCATGATCTGGTCTGAAGCCATGTTTGATGTAACATCAGATGATGACAAGAAGGCTCTTGTAAAGGCAAAACTCAACACTCCATATACAACAGCCAACGGTGATAAGGCATTAGACACCACCTTCTTAAGCGTTGGTGCAAGATATACCTTCTAAAGCTTCATGAATAATTCATAAAGCGTATATCCTTAATTCATAAATATTTGCTCTGCTACGTAATATAGCAGAGCTTTTTTTGTGCACTGTTGTACAAATTTTTAACAATAACTAGTCATTCGATTGGTTTTTGTAACTTTTTGTAATAACATTAGACTTGGACTAAAAGTCCGTACATAAGAAATTAAGGATATATATCATGAAAAAGTCACTTTTAGCTTTAGCTGTTGTTGCAATTACTGCAACTGCATCAGCTGCAACTGTATATGATAAAGACGGTACCTCATTAAAGGTTGGTGGCCGTGTACGTGCAGATTTATACAACGGTAACTTCAGTGGTACCGCTTATGAAGATGCAAATTTAAAGAATTCAGCCCGTTTCAATATGGCAGGCAACAGCCAGGTATTTGATTGGCTGTCAGCATTTGCCTTCACTGAGTGGGAAATGAATAACGGTAACAATGGCACTGAGAGCACTACTACCCGTGAGCAGTTCGTTGGCGCTGATTTCGGTCCTGCCGGCAAGATCCTTTTAGGTAAGACCTATGATTCTCTGCGTCATGCTCTTATCGCTACTAACGTATATGATGATTTCGGTGCTGTAGCTCAGCCTACCTACACCAACCGTCGTCCAGGTCAGATCCGTTATGAGTACAACGATCATGGCGTATTCTTCCAGGGTACCTTTCAGACAGCACAGTATAAATTACCATTCAAGACTGCAGATAAAACTACAATCACAAAAGAAGTCTATGTTGACAGCGGTTTCTCAACTGCATTAGGTTATACCTTTGACAATGTTGTATTTGGCCCACTCTCTATTCGTGCCGGTTACTCATACCTCAATGGTCAAGACAGTGGAGATAAGCCTTCTGCTTTTGGTTCATACCTTTTCAAGAACTACAAGGCTTCTGGTGTAGGTTTTGCCTGGGGTAACACCTCAACTGGTCCATATGTAGGTCTGACTGTAAACAAAGCTGAGACCAACATGAACGGTATTGGTGATGCTCAGAGCTATATCATCAAGAGCAAGGGTGCAGAATTCACTTTAGGTTATCACTTTGATAATGGCTTTGGCGGTTTCATCAGCTATGAAGTTCAGGATGTATATCACGACAATGATAAGTCTTATGACAAGATCATCTACCGTCGTGTTCCTGTATACGTAACCTATAAGATGAACCCTAACTTCATGGTTTGGACTGAGGCAGAGTTTGATGCTGACAGTTCAGATACTGCTACCAAGACAGCCAAGTTTGACAAGGGTACATTCTTAAGCTTAGGTGCTCAGTACACCTTCTAATTAAGACTTTATGTCTGATTATGCCCGGCATATAAAGCCGGGCTTTATCTTTTTTGTTATGTCTATTTCTTTTCTCTCTGACGAAAAAACTGTCAGTCTGATATAATCTAAAGACTGAATAAATTATATTAAGGAAGAAAAATGCGTATTATCCTTTTAGGACCACCAGGTGCAGGTAAAGGCACTCAGGCTCAGAATTTAACCAAAGCTTTTGAGATCCCTCAGATTTCAACCGGTGACATGCTTCGTGCTGCTATCAAGGAAGGAACTGAATTAGGTTTAAAGGCTAAAGCAGTTATGGATCAGGGTAAGCTTGTATCTGACGATATCATTTTAGGTCTTGTTAAAGAGCGTATTGCAAAGCCAGACTGCGCAAATGGTTTCCTGTTTGATGGTTTTCCTCGCACAATTCCACAGGCTCAGGCTTTAGTTGATAACGGTGTTGTGATTGATGCTGTTGTTGAGCTTCAGGTACCAGATGAGAAGATTGTAAAGCGTATGTCAGGCAGACGTGTTCACTTAGCTTCTGGCAGAACCTATCACATTGTATACAACCCACCAAAGGTTGAAGGTAAAGATGATGTAACAGGTGAAGATCTGGTGATCCGTCCAGATGATGAAGAGTCAACAGTACGTAATCGTCTTAAGGTATATCATGAGCAGACTGAGCCATTGGTTGCTTTCTATAAGGAATTATCAAAGACTGCTCCAACAAGATACGTTGCAGTTGATGGTAACCGTGATGTTAAAGTGATTTCTGATGAAATCATTTCAGAACTTAAGAAATAATCATGCTAAATAAATTCTGTCTTGCAGCACTCGTTGTTATGTTATGTCAGGCCTGTACCCAGAGCTCTGATGTAAAAGACTTAGAAGGTGTAGAATCTGATGAACTTATGCAGTCTACAACTCTTGTAGACGATGCTCCTGATTATGATGTATCTCCACTTGAAAATACTGATTTGGTAGAGACTAAAGAGGATAATACCTCCTTTACTAATGCATCAGTAACATACAGTGATGAAAAGACCATTCCTTGTCCTTACGGTTGGAGTGTAAAGGTAAATCCTAGTCTTGAGAACTCACTTACCTATTCAAGTGTTGAATCATCTCTTGCTGTCAGTGTAACAGCCATAAGTCCTGCCCGTAGTTCAAAAGCAACAGCTGAGGATTATGCCAGAGTTGCATCTCAGCAGATGAAGTGTGATATGCCTGGACGTTCAAATCTCATTGAAGACGGTTGGACATTCAACTGTGCTAAAGAAGGCGTTGAGGCTGTAGTCTACGGCTCACCAGAGCAACTGGTGCTGCTTGCAATTACCGGCAGAAAAGCTGAAAACGAAGAAGTTCTTGAAGGATTTGTAAAGTTTTTGGCCTTTGAAGCTCAGAACAGGTAATTTCAGGACGGAAAGAAAAGAGATCTCACATTATAAAGGAGATCTCTTTTTATTTTGTTCATTCTTTTATGTCTAAAGCTTTATACAGTTTCAAATCATCTTCTAACTGGAATGTTCCTGTATTCAAAGCTGTTTCAGATTCTTTATACAGTCAGCTCTCTGATAGTCGTTCTCGTATATGGTAATCCCAAGATTCAGAATACCTATCTTGTATTTTAGATCTGGGAAGTTCTGCATATTTGTCTGAGGATCTGTGGAATAATCTGTGTTCAATGCTTTAATGCTGTTTCCTTTTTTTATGTTGTATAACGCAGGCTTGAATCCAGGCATCATCAGGGTTAAGGTATTATCCTTTCCATCAATGTAACCAAAGATCTCGTTATAAGCTAGTGGTGCGCGCTCAGTAATATTTTGCTGCATCAGATCCTGTCCGACTAATGGAAGATCTCCAGAAACACCTGTAACAGAAAGCAGTGTCGGTAGCATGTCTATCTGACTTACTATTCTGTTGTCCTTTTTAGGTTTGAGATCGGGACTTATTATAAGAGCAGGAATTGAGAAATTGGTAAGAGGGAATGCATCAATTCCTTTTACTCGGCTGTCATGATCTGCGATGATAAGAAATACGGTATTACTGTAGTACTCCTCTTTTTTAGCCATTTCAAAAAATCTGCCTAAAGCATAATCTGCGTACTTTGCAGCTGTAAGTCTTTTAGGATCTCCTGTCTTTACTCCGTCAATATTTACCTTGCCGTCAGGAATATCAAAAGGATCATGAAATGAGCTTGTGAATACCACAGAGCAGAATGGAGTGTCGGTGTTGTTTTTTTCTTTAAAATAGGCATTTGCTTTTTCAAAGAGATCCTCATCAGAGACTCCCCATGAGGCTACATATTTAGGTGTTTTGTAATCCTTCTGTTCTATTATTTTGTTGACGCCGTTATTGAAGAAAAAACTGCGCATGTTATCAAAATGACTTTCTCCTCCATAGATAAATGAGGTATCGTAGCCAAGCTGCTGATAGATTTCTGAGATAGTGGTAAAAGGTCTCTTGTGGTTGAGTTTTACCTGAGATGGCAGAGGTCCAGGCACATATGATGCGGTTACTGCTTCTATACCTCGAACAGAGCGGTGTCCTGTAGCATACATTCTTTCAAACCACCAACCCTCGTTTTTAAGTTTCTCAAGATTTGGTGCAATTGGATCGCCACCTAGGGATTCTACATATCTGGCTCCAAAACTCTCCATTAAGATCACAACAACATTACGCTTTTTATCAGGAATGATGGCAGGTGTTATCTTCTGATTGATAGGGCAGCTTAAGTCATTGTGTCCGCTCTTTTTTATTGAGGAGAGCTTCTCTAAACTTTCAAGTACGGTTACAGCATCAGCAAAGGCATAGATCTGAGAGCTTTTGACATCATTCTCGCCAAAATGTCTTAAAGCATAAAAGATATTGAATGCAGAATTTATTGGGATCGTGTTTAAAAGAGGGGATTCAGAGAAAGCTGCATTTGATGGATTTAGTGGCTTGTGTCCCAGTGTACCTCTAAGACCTACAGGAACAATCGCTGTTACTGTTACAAATAAAAGTACAGCAGGTATGATTTTTGTGTTCTGCTGTTTTCTATAAATTCTGTCAAAGAGCTTATAGAATCCATATGCTGCAAGAAGTGAAATAAAAATGCTTACAAAGGCCTCTAAAAGATGGCCGTTTGCAAGCATCGATACAACCTCTTTTGGATAGATAAGATACTCTATATAAAGCTCATTTGGTCTTACACCGTATTCCTCAATAAAAGGAAAAGTTGTTACCTCGGTTAAAATCTGAACTGTCAGGATAAGTGATATAAGAACAGTTAAAATCTTTTTTACAAATACTGGGGTGCTGCTAAAAAAATTAAAGACAAGCGCAATTAAAAGAACTGCAGCATACATAGTACAGCAGATAGAAAGATCATATCTCAATCCCCAGTAGAAGATGTTTATTAAATTACCTTCTGCAATTTTATACTGCCAGATGCAAAGCCCCACTCTGAACAGAGTGAATACTGTAAATGAAATGACAATAGCAACTAAAACAGGATTTATACCGCGACAGCAGAGATTTCTTAGTTTGTTAGATATAGAATTCATTCTTATAATATTTGATTATTAGCAAAAGATATCATATTTGATATGTGTATATCAAAAAGGTTCAATTTTTTTTTGTACATAATTTTTATAAAAATGCAAATAAAAGATCTGAAAAGTGGTAATAAAGTACAGATAGCATAGAGGAACAGGCTTCATACTGCCATGAAAGATTCTAACCAATAAAAAAGTCTGAAACTTCTTTCAGACTTTTAAAAACAATATCAAGCTGTTTGTACAGCTTATCACTTGATGGTTAGTATAACATTAGATCCAGTTTTCCTTTCTTACTTCAAAGTATGCCTGTGGATGGTTGCATACAGGGCATTTCTCTGGAGCTTTCTCACCTAAAACCAGATGACCGCAGTTACGGCATTCCCAGAGGCTGACTCCAGATTTCTCAAATACCTTCTTAGCTTTAACATTTTCTAAGAGTTTTCTGTAACGCTCTTCATGATGTTTTTCGATAGCTGCAACACCGCGGAATTTTTCAGCAAGCTCATGGAAGCCTTCTTCATCTGCTTCTTTTGCCATGGTGTCATACATATCAGTCCATTCGTAGTTTTCACCATCGGCTGCTGCTTCAAGGTTTTCCTCTACTGTACCAATACCGTTGAGCTCCTTAAACCACAGCTTGGCATGTTCCTTTTCATTGTCAGCGGTCTTTAAAAAGATCTCGGCAATCTGCTCATAGCCGTTCTTTTTGGCAACAGATGCAAAATAGGTGTATTTGTTGCGTGCCTGTGATTCACCGGCAAAAGCTGTCTGTAAATTCTTTTCAGTCTTTGTGCCAGCATATTTGTTTGTCTTTTCCATAAATACTCCTTTTGATTCAACAATCAGTCTTTTTGGTAATTTTAATTTAAATCTATGCGCTGATGATATGTTATAACCTTATAGAACTGCGTTCTATTTCAGCGATCTCATTTAAGCATTCTTCACAGACTCCAGTGAGACTTACTGAGCATTTTTCAACTTGACCTTTCATCTTCGATGAAAAGATCTTTTCTACTGCACTGTAATCATCAATAAATACATCACTTACTCTGTGACAGCGTGTACAGTAAAAGTGAGCATGTGGTTTGGGATTCGGATCAAAGTGAGCCTTTCCGTCACCTACATCAAGGCACTGAATCTCACCGATACTGCACAGATACATCAGGTTTCTGTAAACTGTTCCTAAAGAAATCTTTGGATTCTCGTTTCTTACCTCTTTATAGAGTGTTTCTGCAGTAGGGTGATCGATTCGTCCCTGAAGATACTCCCTTAAAATTATTCGCTGTTTGCTGTTTCTACGTTGCAACTTCTTTACTCCAACTTACAGTGGATAACTAACAACAATATAATGCAGTTATTACCACAAGTAAATAATAATTATTATCAATTAGGTTTATTTATGATAAAAAACATATTGTTATTGGTGAATTTGCGTGTTTGCTCAAATTTTTCTGCGTTTTGCTTAAATTTATATTTATTTGATTTTTTTGATTTATTCGTAATACATTTGCTTTGTGAGTACACAATTTTCAAACACACATTACAAAAATATACAGCAATAAAAGGTAAATTTGGTAGAATTATTTAAAAAATGATACAACCTTGGCACTAATTTAACTTTCAGCTCTAAAAAAGAAAAAATGCTCTTTTTTTAAAGAGCATTTTGGCCTTGAAATTGTAGTCAATAACGTATTTTTGCTGAATCTTTTTATGATTTTTTTAGAAAAATCTTAAAGTTTAAGTTGTTGCTCTGCAATCTAAACACCTATTAAAGAGCCCTGCCTGTCAATGACATGACCAATGAGGTATATAGAACTTACATCTTCTTTTGACAGGAATTCATCCTCATAGAGGTGATTGTCAGAACGTATGATATAACCGCCTCTTAAAGGCACAATAATACGTTTGACGTGCAGCCCCTTGCTGTCACAGAAAGCATAGATGTCACCATCCACAATCCGTAGATTAGGATCACAGTCAACTACAACGTAATCACCATTGCGGATGAGCGGTTCCATTGAATCGCCTAATACTTTAAAGCTCTTGCAGTACTTTGGTGAGGAGATCCCGTACTTTGAGAAGTAACTCTTGTGGAAGGTTGAAATTCTGTCATACTTGAACTCAGTAAACTTCGGACCTTCTTTAGTGTAGGTTACCTCATAGCGGGGGATCTGAAAGTACTCATCACTGTCTGTGTCATTAAATGACTTTGAACTGTCGCTGTCTCCTGTGATGATCCACATAGGAGGAACCTCAAGCGCTTTAGCTAGTCTTAACGCTGTGTCAACCTTGAGGTTTTTGATTTTGCCATTGATTATCTGTGATAAACCGCCCTCAGATATACCTGCGTTCTTAGCAAGCTCAAAGCCTGTCATTCTTTTTTCATAAAGTGCATTTTTGATTCTTTCGCCGATGGTTTCTTCATGAGCAGTCATAGGATATCCTTATAAAGATAATTATTATTATTTAATTTTATATGTCTATTTAATGACTATCGTGAATTTTTACTTTTTGAACAAATTAGGGGAGCATTGCACTATAAGTTTGCGTATTTTGTAAACTTCGGGTGCATGAGAATAAATGGCTTATTTAAGCTGTTTATGAATATGAAGTTTGAAAATTTACATTCAGTTTTGGTGCATTTAACAAAAATTAAGACAAACAAAGAAAAGCACACAAAACTTTGGAATACTAATTGAATGATAAATTCCATATAAACGATCATAAGAAGCAAAATAAAGGTGTTTTATAAGGGCAGATATAAG
>JBJEWY010000042.1:0-11125 GCA_051885305.1 Succinivibrio sp.
GAGTCTTATCTACATAGTAATGACCTTTGTTTCTTAATGAAACAAAGTCCTCATTCCCAACTGGTAATGGTTTGAATGTCTTTACGCTCATTTATGTTGTCCAAATATACGTTTTCTACCTGTATTGTAGCTGAATTTTATGTTTATTCAATGTAGTATAACTGTATTAAGAGGAACCAGTATATTACGATAAGTAGAAGGAATCAGATCTTATTTATTCGATTAGAGATCAAAAATGTATTCAGAAGAAGATCGCAGGGATATAAGAAAGGCACTGACGAATATTATACAAAATCAGTGCCTTAAACGTTAATTTATATCAGTCAAAGTTATTACTTTACAAACTTAACTGCAGAACGAGCAATCATCAGTTCTTCATTAGTTGCAAGCACAAGAACCTTAACCTTTGAATCTGGAGTTGAAATAACCTGACGGTCAACCCCCATGTATACACGAGCCTTGTAGTTGGCATCATTATCAAGCTTAATGCCGAAGGCCTCTTCAAGTTCGGCACAAACATACTTACGGGTGGTAGGACCATTCTCGCCAACGCCACCTGAGAATACGATTGCATCAATATGTCCTAATGGAACATAGTATGAAGCAATGAACTTGGCAAGTCTGTATGCATACATCTGCAGAGCTAAAGTACATCTCTCATCACCGTTCTGAATACCAGCAACAATAGGACGGAAGTCAGATGAAACACCACTTACTGCCATCATACCTGACTTCTTGTTAAGAACAGTCTCTACCTCAGATGGGGTCATCTTCAGTCTTTCGCACAGGAAGAATACAACAGATGGGTCAATGCAGCCACTTCTAGTGCCCATGATAAGGCCATCTAATGGAGTTAAACCCATTGAAGTGTCAACACACTTGCCCCCCTTGATAGCAGTAACAGAGGCACCGTTTCCTAAGTGGCAGGTAATAAGGTTAACATCTTCAACCTTCTTGCCTAACATGTCGGCTGCCTCATGAGCCAGGAACATGTGAGAGGTACCGTGAGCACCATATTTTCTTAAATGCAGATCAGTGTAGTACTCATCAGGAATAGCATAACGGTATGCCTTTGGAGGCATGGTCATGTGGAAAGCAGTATCAAATACAGCTACATGTGGAATTGAAGGGAAGTTTGCACGAGCAGCATCAATACCCAACAGGTGTGCTGGATTGTGAAGAGGAGCAAATGGAATTACCTTTCTGATGTTCTCTTCAACTTCATCATCGATTAGGGTTGGAGCAGAGTAAATATCGCCACCCTGCACAATACGGTGACCACATGCTACGATAGACTCGAGCAGTTCCTTATCGTCAGCAAGGACATTCTTTACTAAAAACTCTAAGGCTTTGCCATGATCAGCACCGGCACCAAGCATCTTCTCTGTCTTTTCGCCACCAGCGTGCTTCCAGGAAATTCTAGCATCTTCAAGACCTAATGCCTCAGCAATACCGTTGAGAAATACGTGGCCATCCTGAGGATCAAGAATTGCAAACTTAACTGAAGAGCTGCCGCAGTTAATAACCAGGGATGTCTTTGGATAATTACTCATAGAATCGTACCTAATCTAGACTATCAAACTATTAAATATATAAAAAAATCCTTAATGGATAAACTAATTCACCATTTTACCATTTTTCTGATATACAGAGAAAATCTGCACTCAAAAAATCCAAATTCAACCTGCTCACATGTCACATTTCGTGTATGATGTCAAAAGATTAAAATAAAAAAACAGGACAAAATTGAAATGATAGATGTTGCTGATTTAAGACGTAGCTACCAGTTAGGCGGTCTTGATGAGAAAGATCTCCCAGAACACCCTATGGATCTGTTTGAAAAATGGCTGCAACAGGCTATTGATTCACAAATGTACGATCCAAATGGAGTGGTTGTAAGTACAGTTGATAAGGAAGGTCAGCCTTATTCCCGTATGGTACTGCTAAAAGATTATACAAAAGACGATCTGGTCTTCTACACCAATTTAGGTTCAAGAAAAGCAGAACATCTAAAAGAGAATCCCAAAATCTGCATGCTCTTCCCTTGGTACATGCTTGAAAGACAGGTTATGTTCACAGGTGAAGCAAGACGTCAGTCCACAATGGAGGACTTAAAATATTTTCATTCCCGTCCACGCGGTTCTCAGATCGGTGCCTGGGCATCACATCAATCTCATCTGATTTCTGCAAGAGGAATTCTTGAGAGCAAGTTTTTAGAGATCAAGGAAAAATTTAAAAATGGAGAAATTCCCCTACCATCATTCTGGGGTGGCTACAGAGTAAACTTCACAAAAGTTGAATTCTGGCAAGGCCGCGAAAACAGACTGCATGATCGTTTTATTTACGAAAAGGTAGATGGCATCTGGCAGACACCTAAGAGACTTGCACCTTAGGAATTTGAAAAGGTATGCCAAATGGCATACCTTTTTAGATTAGAATACGACGGTCTTGTTTCCGTGAATAAATACCTTGTCATCAAGTACCTTATTCACAGCTCTCAGTAACACCATCTGCTCAACATCATGCCCTGCCTTTGCTAGGGTTTCAGGATCATAACGGTGATTTACCTTGATAACATCCTGCTCAATGATTGGACCTTCATCAAGATTATTGGTTACAAAATGAGCTGTTGCACCGATGATCTTCACGCCACGATTGTATGCCTGCAGATATGGTTTGGCACCAATGAATGCTGGAAGGAATGAGTGGTGAATGTTGATGATTTTGCCTAAAGGATAGTGTCCTACAAATTCTGGAGAGAGAATTCTCATGTACTTTGCTAAAATCACATAATCAGCATTGCACTCGTCAATAACTGCCATCATCTGCTTCTCCTGCTCTTCCTTGGTAATACCATCACAGGATACAAGCTTGAATGGGACATCAAACTTTGAAGCAAGTTCACCTAAATCAGGATAATTTCCGGCAACACAGACAATATCGCCATTTAATGCACCAGAATAGGATTTCATTAAAAGTTCACCAAGACAGTGTGATTCTTTTGTTACAAGCACACATAAACGTCTTCTGCGGTTGTCAGTAAGTCTTACTTTTGCCCCCTGTGGAAGAACGCCTGTTACTGTATTGATGAAGGTGTTAACGTTGTTTTCATCGGAAAAGTCGCCTTCCACAACGGTTCTCATGAAGAACTTGCTGTCCTCGTGAGAGGCGAACTGATCCTGACGGGTAACATTCAAATGAAACAGAGAACAGACGTTTGTGATCTTTGCAATCAGACCAACATCGTCTGAACATTCTGTAAGCAATATTCTCTTTTCCATGTTTCTTTTTAGTTCAATTAAAAAAAATGTTTCAATATTTTATTGTTTTTTTAACCAGTTAACAAGTTTCTGAAATTTACTAATTTTTGCACTTTTCTAGTACGTTCCATAACAGTGCAATCTAGTCCAAAAAGATGAATAGTAGTAATTTTTGTGATAACCGCTACAATAAAACTGTGACAGATTTTTACAAATGAATATAGGAAGATACACACAATGGCTAACGAAGATACTCTACCAACAATAGATAAGTATGCAACATTGATGATTCCTGGAAAAGATCCTATTCAGTTACCAATTTTAAAGGGTACCTTAGGTCCAGAAGTTATAGACATCAGAGAGTTGGGTAAGCAGGGTTACTTTACATATGATCCTGGCTTCGTTTCAACCGCATCATGCATGTCAAGAATTACCTTCATCGATGGTAAGAAAGGTGTGTTACTCTATAGAGGCTATCCTATCGATCAGCTGGCAAGAAAAGCAGATTATCTGCAGGTATGCTACCTCCTGTTCAAGGGTGAACTTCCTGACAAAGAACAGTATGAGAAGTTTCTATCTCGTGTAAAGCACCACACTTTAGTGCATACACAGATGGAATCACTGTTCCAGGCTTTCAGACGTGACTCACACCCTATGGCTGTTCTCTGCGGTGTTGCTGGTGCGCTGTCAGCTTTCTATCATGATGGTCTTGATATTTATGATCCTGAGCATCGTGAACTGACAGCTATAAGACTTGTTGCCAAGATGCCAACTCTTGCTGCAATGTCATATAAATACTCAATCGGTCAGCCATTCGTATATCCACGTAATGATTTAAGCTATACCGGTAACTTCCTGCACATGATGTTCTCAACACCTTGTGAGGAATACAAGATCAATCCGATCATTGAGAAAGCATTAGACAGAATTTTCACTCTGCATGCAGATCACGAGCAGAACGCTTCAACTTCATCAGTGCGTCTTGCAGGTTCCTCTGGAGCCAACCCATACGCATGTATTGCTGCAGGCGTAGCTTCACTCTGGGGACCTGCTCACGGTGGTGCCAACGAAGCCTGTCTGCGTATGCTTGAAGAAATCGGCTCTGTAGACAGAATTCCAGAGTTCATCGCAAGAGCAAAAGACAAGAACGATCCATTCAGACTGTTCGGTTTCGGTCACCGTGTATATAAGACCTTTGACCCTCGTGCCATCGTTATGCGTGACACCTGCCATGAGGTTTTAGATGCACTGCACCTTGAGAACAATCCTCTGCTTGCTGTTGCAACAGAACTTGAAAAGATTGCGCTGTCTGATGAGTACTTCATTGAGAGAAACCTCTACCCTAACGTTGACTTCTACTCTGGTATTATCCTCAACGCTATCGGTATTCCAACCTCAATGTTTACCGTTATCTTCGCTCTGGCTCGTACAATCGGCTGGATCACTCACTGGAATGAAATGCATTCAATTAAGGATTCAAGACTTGGTCGTCCACGTCAGATTTACACTGGCTCTGAAATGCGTTCTGTTAAACCACTTACACGCAGATAGTAAGAGATCTTCTAAAATAAACGGAGCTGATGCTCCGTTTATTTGTTATTAAATAACACCAGATGATCTTAAAACTTCCTGAATACTTGCAGCGCTCTTTTTAAGATTTTCAAGTTCATCTCCCTCAAGTGGCAACGCAAGTCTTTTTTCAACACCATCTTTACCAATTACTGATGGCAGTGACAGAGCTACATCTGTTAAACCATACTCACCATGAAGTGGAGTTGATACAGGAAGAACTGCTTTCTCATCATAGAATATGGACTGTGCAAGTCTTATGGCACCTGCTGCAATACCGGTATTCGTCCAGCCTTTTGCATCTAATACCTCATAAGCGGTTTTTACCACCTGTTTGCCAATACTCTCTCTGTCAAGCTTTACATCAGGGAAGAATTTATCAAGTTTATCAAGAGGGATACCTCCAATAGATACTGTGGACCATGCAGGGAATCCTGAATTTCCGTGCTCACCTAGCATATAGCCCTGAATATCCTGAGGATTGACTTTAAAATGCGTAGATAGAATATATTTGAATCTTAAAGTCTCAAGTGTGGTACCAGTTCCGAATAATCTGCCCTCAGGCCAGCCAAACTTTGTAGCTGCAAGATATGTGGTTACATCTAGAGGATTGGAGATCATGATAAAGATGGCCTCAGTATTGTATCTGGTAACCTCAGTCATAATATCAGTGATAACTTTTACATTATTTTTTGCTAAAGTAAGACGCTCGTAGCAGCCAGGCAGAATGCTTGGGCCTGCTGCGCAGATAATAACGTCAGCATCTTTAACAGTGTCAAAACCACCAGAATAAACCTTAATGTTTCTATTTAAAGTTGAACTTATGGAATGACATATATCCAGAGCCTCTCCATAAGCAACATTCTCTTTAATATCAATACATGCAATCTCTGATGCAATATTTGATGCAACTGCCTTGGTTAAAACTTCAGAACCGACATGACCTACACCAATGATGGCAAGCTTATGAATTTTCATATACACCTCTCAAATTCTATAAACGCTAAAATATCACTTTTTAAGGGACATTTTCTAGCAGTTTTAAGGGTATAAATATAGGAACCAAGAAGAGGTATGGAGATTTTAAGAGCAGATTGTGAAAACGCAGGGACTAGAAACAACAATCCCAGGACAGAGCCTGGGATTTGTAAGAACTTAAACCGAAGGAATTAAGCCTTTAAAGCAGCCTTAGCCTGCTCAGCGATAGCCTGGAAAGCAGCCTTGTCGTTGATTGCAAGATCAGATAAAACCTTACGATCAATTTCAATGTTAGCCTTCTTTAAGCCGTTGATCAGCTGGCTATAGCTTAAGTCGTGCTGACGAGCAGCAGCGTTGATACGAACGATCCATAACTCACGGAACTGACGCTTCTTCTGGCGACGGTCACGGTAAGCATACTGACCAGCCTTGGTAACAGCCTGAACAGCAGTACGGAAAGTGCGTGAACGGGCACCGTAGTAACCCTTAGCAGCCTCTAAAACCTTCTTGTGACGAGCACGTGCAGTAACACCGCGTTTTACTCTTGCCATTTGTCAAATCCTCCAATTATGCGTATGGTAACTGACGAGCAATTGCACGTAAGTTACAGGTCTTTACACAAACCATGCTGCGCAGCTGACGCTTACGCTTGCTTGATTTCTTGGTAAGGATGTGACGTAAGTTCTGGTGACGGCACTTGTAGTGACCGCTACCGGTTTTCTTGAAGCGCTTTGCAACGCCTCTATCGGTCTTCATTTTGACCTTGACTTTACCAGCCATTTATAACTCCGCATTTAGCAGTTAAACAACCATACAGGGGTCTTATAAAAAGAACTTGTAACCCTGTACTATTTCTTCTTAGGGGCAAGCACCATAGTTGCCTGTCTTCCCTCAACACGGGAAGCTGACTCTACAGATGCAATTCCCTTTTCCACGCAGAGATCATTCTCCACGCGCTTGAGAACATCAAGACCTAAGGACTGATGTGCCATTTCGCGACCGCGATAGCGCAGAGTTACCTTAGCTTTGTTGCCCTCTTCAAGGAAGCGGACCAGGTTGCGTAGTTTAACCTGATAGTCTGCTTCGTCTGTTCCAGGACGGAATTTGATTTCCTTTACCTGAACAACCTTTTGCTTCTTGCTCTTCTGATCCTTACTCTTCTGGTAAAGATACTTGCCGTACTCAATGAGCTTACATACTGGAGGCTCGGCATTAGGACTGATTTCAACCAGATCAATACCCTGATCCTTAGCCATGCGCAATGCATCAACTGTTGGCATAACGCCTACAAGTTCATTATCAGCGTCTAATACACGCACCTCGCGACATCTGATGTCGCCATTAATCCGGTTCTTAGGCATTGCCTTACCGGTTTTCTTGTTGTTGTTTATAGCAAGTACTCCCCAAAAAACCAATTACAAAAGATCAAGCACGCTTAATCCTTACTTGCCTCGGCTTCAGCACGGGATTTTTCAATCTCTGCGTCCGCATCAGGCATAGATTTGCGCGATATGATATCTGATTTAACAAGTTTTATCAAGTCCTCAATAGACATTGATCCTAAATCTGCACCTTTTCTGGTACGTACGGCAACTTTACCCTGCTCAGCCTCACGAGCACCACATACTACAAGGTATGGTACGTGCATGAGGGTGTGCTCACGGATCTTGAAGCCAATCTTGTCATTGCGCAGATCAGTCTTTGCTCTGATACCTTCAGCATCAAGTTTCTCAAATACCTGTTTTGCGTACTCTGCCTGATCGTCAGTGATTGACATTACAGTTACCTGAACAGGTGATAACCATGTTGGGAATGCGCCAGTGTACTCTTCTGTCAAAATACCGATGAAACGCTCTAATGAACCTAACATTGCACGGTGAATCATAACTGGAGCGTGTTCCTGATTGTCCTCACCAATATAATGAGCACCTAAACGTGATGGCAGAGAGAAGTCAAGCTGAACAGTTCCGCACTGCCATGCTCTGTCTAATGAGTCGTACAGAGTGAATTCAATCTTAGGACCGTAGAATGCACCTTCACCAGGCTGCAGTTCATACTCAAGGCCATTTGACTCTAATGCTTTCTTCAGATCCTCTTCAGCACGATCCCAGATCTCATCAGAACCGATACGCTTCTCTGGACGGGTAGAGAGTTTTACGTCAATGTTGTGGAAATTGAAAACGTCATATACCTCGTAAACCATACGGATACAGTCAGTTACAACATCAAGGATCTGGTTGTCGGTACAGAAGATATGACCGTCATCCTGCTCAAATCCTCTTACACGAAGCAGACCGTGAAGTGATCCTGAAGGCTCGTTACGGTGATCTTTACCAAACTCAGCCATTCTGATTGGCAAGTCACGATATGAACGGGTTCTTGAATTGAAAATCTGAATTGCACCTGGGCAGTTCATTGGCTTGATTGCATAATCACGGTTTTCAGACTTGGTAGTAAACATGTTTTCTGCATATTTATCCCAGTGACCTGATCTTTCCCATAATACGCGATCCATGATCTGTGGGGTGTTAACCTCAATGTAGTGATACTTGTGGAGCATTTCACGCATGAAGTTTTCAACAATGCGGTAAATGGTCCAGCCGTCGTTATGCCAGAATACAAGACCAGGTGCTTCCTGCTGGAAGTGGAACAGGTCAAGTTTCTTGCCAAGAACACGGTGATCACGCTTGGCAGCCTCTTCACGACGCTTTAAGTAAACCTTTAACTCATCCTTTGATGAGAATGCACAGCCGTAAATACGCTGTAACATCTTATTCTTTGAATCACCACGCCAGTATGCGCCAGCAAAATGAGTCAGCTTGAAATTCTGACAGAAGCCCATGTGTGGAACATGAGGACCACGGCACATATCGATATATTCATTGTGGTGGTATAAGCCAATGGATTTATCTGACTTATCGATATTCTCTTCAAGAATCAGCTTCTTATATGGCTCATTGCGCTCAGAGAAAGTATCGTAAGCCTTCTGCCAGTCTACGACTTCCTTGACTACCTGATAATCAGTCTTGGCAAGTTCATGCATTCTCTTGTCAAGTGCTTCTAAATCTTCCGCAGTAAGCTTGTGATCGATATCCACATCATAGTAGAAACCATTGTCAATCACAGGACCAATCGCCATCTGTGTTGAAGGCCATAACTGCTTGATGGCATGACCTAAAAGATGGGCGCATGAATGACGAATAATCTCAATGCCTTCCTTATCTTTAGGAGTAATGATGGTTACAGTTGCATCATTCTCAATCAGATCACAGGCATCATGAAGTTCACCATTGATGGTACCGGCTACACAGTTACGTGCAAGACCAGAACCGATAGAAGCTGCTAATTCATAGATGGAAATTGGCTTATCAAACTCTTTGATATCGCCATTTGGAAGTGTAATTTTTGGCATGTTATAAACCCCGATGCATACAGTGCATCTCTAGGCTCCATAGATAAAAATAAAATAACGTCCCCTACCGCTATCCTTGCACTACTCGACAAGGCCTTGTGCAGAGCAACAAACAGTGCACATTATACGCTTATAAAGCACGGAATACGGTTTTAAATCAAAAAAAATCAATTAGAACCATAAAACATGTTGTATTCAAACAAATTATTGATATAATGTGCGCTATCAAATTGAGTGCGCCCTTAGCTCAGCTTGGTTAGAGCATCACCTTGACATGGTGGGGGTCGTTGGTTCGAGTCCAATAGGGCGCACCATCTAAAAGACAGCCTTATGGCTGTTTTTTTTATTTTCGAATCCATAACATCCAGAAAACCCTGCAAAATCTGATATATCTGTGTTTTTTCAAGCAGTAAAAAAAATCAGTTTACTTCAATATACATCACAATTTTCAGTTTCAATATCAGCCGTTTTATAAGAATTTTCATTTTTCAAAATTCTTGCTCAAAATAATGTTATTCAGTAAACAGTTTTACACTAATGCGTTGATTTTATGTGATCTGATACAGTTTGCCTAATATATCTTACGCATGTTTACACTATAATAAAATAGTGAGTTGCATCCTGTAACCTCAGGTTAATTCTGGTAATAATCAGGTAAAACTTCACATTATAAATATAAAAAAAGTAACAGGCACATAACTAACAAGAGCGCCTGATTCAATAAAAAACACAGAGTAAAAACACACAAAGTCATACTTGTTATTCATGGAGATCGTGATGAGAGCCTTACGTACATCATTATTAGCACTTGTAGGTGCTGTAATTGCAATGAATACAGCCCATGCTTACAAAGTTGCTATTGCAATGCCAACTCAGATGGAAGATCGCTGGTACAGTGAAGGCTATCAGATAAACAAGCTGTTACAAGATGGAGGATTCACCACTGAACTTTTCTTTGCCGGTGACGGTGACATTGAACTGCAGCAGCGTCAGGTCGAAAGAATTTCCAAAAGTGACGCTGATTTACTTGTAATTGCATCTGTTGACAGTTTAAAGCTTTCAGAGCAGCTTAAAATTGCAGAAAGCAAAAAGACTCCTGTAATAAGTTATGACCGACTTATCATGAATTCTAATGCACCGTCATACTATCTGTCAGTTGACAACGAAATGATTGGTGAAATGCAGGGTGAGGCACTGGTAAAAGCATTAAGGCCAGGTGCCGGTCACGTCAAGTACATTGAACTGTTTGCAGGCGATCTTGATGATAACAACGCACACGTATTCTTTAACGGTGCCATGAAGAAACTGCGCAATTATATAGATATGGGATATATCGTTATCAAATCAGGACAGAAGTCTATTGAAGCTGCCCATATCGAAGGTTGGGACACTGATGTTGCAAACAAACGCATGAACGATCTGATCACCAAAATCGGTTATGGTCCTAACGGTGAAAAACTTGATGGTATTCTCTGCCCTGCTGATTGTGTGGCAGATGGTATTATCTATGCTCTGAAACGACAGGGCTATACACCAGATAACATTCCTTTTATAACAGGCTGTGATGCCACCCGTGATGCTCTAAAGCGTATTGAAGAAGGATATCAGGGCATGACCATCTACAAGTCAGGAGAGCTTGGAACAAGTCTTCTTGAAATGGTTAAAGCAATCTCAAATGGTGATGATGTGGATGTAACTGACGATTACTCCTATAACAATGGAGTAAAGGTCATGGAATCTGTGCTCTGCGATCCTATGCCTATAGATAAGAGCAATGTTCATTTCGCACAATAATAATCAATAAACAACCTCCAAAATACTGTGATCCTTCGCTTTTGCGAAGGATTTTTTATCTAACTCGAGTTTCCCAGATAAAAAATTTAATTAAATCCAGATCTACTCTTGG
>JBJEWY010000043.1:0-44502 GCA_051885305.1 Succinivibrio sp.
AATTCATCCCAACCGCCTATAGAGGCGGGGGAATTCTTGCTAGATAAAGTTAAAGGACTGATTTAATTTTTTATGTAATAAATAGTCACCAGACATTCCCCAAAAGCGGGACAATTTGGTCATTGTTTTTATTTACATAAGACAACACTAAAAGTAGCGTTGGATGACTGATGAATATGCTACTTCTAGCATCGTAGTCTTAGTTACTTATACTTTCTTTTTGGTTAGTATATTACATAAAAGTGCATTCTTGTGAAATATTAAGTGTCATTCTATATTGTATCTACTTTAGTTTTAGGAGAAATTTTATGACTACTTTAGATACAGCAAGAAAGAGATTTTCTGTTCGCAATTATAAAAACAAGGAAATTTCTGATGAGGTTTTATCCAGAATTTTAGAAGCAGGAAGAATTGCACCAACAGCTGCAAATCTTCAGCCCTGCAGAGCAATGGTTATAAAATCAAAAGAAGCTCTAACTAAACTCAATCACGGCGCTAATACCTATAATGCGCCACTGGCTCTTCTTGTAGTCAGCGACACTTCAAGGACCTGGAAAAGACCTTTTGATGGAAAGCGTTGTACAGATATTGACGCTTCAATCATAACAACACATATGATGCTGCAGGCTACAGATGAAGGCTTAGGATCTGTCTGGATATGCTATTTCAAAAAGGATGTAATTTGTCAGGAATTTAATCTTCCAGACGGCATCGAGCCTGTTAACATTCTTGCTTTAGGCTACACTGACCTAAAAGGTGATGAGAAGAGATTTGCTGACGGCCGCATTTCAATAGATGAGTTTGCTAAGACTATATAGCAATGCCACAAACAAAAAGAGATCCCTTTGTAGTATTAGGGATCTCTTTGAATTTCAGCTATAAATTAACTAAAGATTATTTCTTTGATTTTTCGTTGATAGCACGGATTCTGCTTGGCAGAGAGTACAGACGGATAAAGCCATCAGCATCAGCCTGGCTGTAAACGTCATCAGCACCGAAGGTTACGAAATCAAAGTTGAACAGGCTGTTTGGAGAATCCTTCTGGATAACTTCAATGTTGCCCTTGTATAACTTGATAACAACCTTACCGTTAACATCTTTTGCAAGCTCATCAGCTGAAGCCTGTAAGATTTCACGCAGACGGGTGAACCAGCGGCCATCATAAACGAGCTGAGCAAATTCAATTGCAAGATGCTCACGGAATACACGGGTGGCCTTATCTAAAACTAACTGCTCAACAGCACGCAGAGCCTTGTAGATGATGGTTCCACCAGGAGTCTCATAGCAGCCACGTGACTTCATACCAACAAGACGATTCTCTGTAATATCGATACGACCAACGCCATTGCGTGCACCGATCTCGTTTAACTTCTCGATAACCTCAAATGGTGACATCTTCTTGCCGTTGATTTCAGTTACATAACCCTTTTCAACAGTAAGCTCTAATGTCTCTGGCTGATCTGGAGCCTTCTCTGGATCGGTAGTCCATACCCATACGTTCTCTGAAGGAGCATTCCAGGTATTCTCAAGCTCACCGCCCTCAGTTGAAATGTGGAGGCAGTTTGCATCACGGCTGTAGATCTTCTTTAAGGTAGCCTTGCATGGAACATTGTGTTTCTCGCAGTATGCAAGAAGTTCCTCACGTGACTGCATATCCCAAATACGCCATGGAGCGATAACATCAAGCTGTGGAGCTAAAGCGGCTACAGCACTCTCAAAACGAACCTGATCGTTGCCCTTACCGGTTGCACCGTGAGCGATAGCATCAGCACCTTCTTCTAAAGCAACTTCAACCATTGCTTTGGCAATTACAGGACGAGCAATTGCAGTACCTAAAAGGTATTCACCTTCATAGATAGCGCCAGTCTTCATAGCTTCGTAAACGTAATCCTTTACGAACTCTTCTCTTAAATCCTTGATAATGCACTTGCTGGCACCTGACTGCTTTGCTTTTACTTCGATACCATCAAGATCGTCGCGCTCCTGACCTACGTCAGCAACAAAACAGATAACCTCACAGTCACCATAGTTCTCTTTAAGCCATGGTACGATGGTTGAGGTATCAAGACCGCCTGAATAAGCTAAAACAACTTTCTTGTAGTGCTTGTTTTCTTTCTTTAACATTGCTTTAAAACCCCGATTTTAAGTTTAAGCATTAATTAACTTGGCAAGTACTGCCATGTGGATATGTAATCTGTTCTCAGCCTCATCAAATACAACTGACTTTGGACCGTCCATTACATCATCAGTAATTTCATAGTTACGATGAGCAGGCAGACAGTGAAGCACAATCTGAGCACCTGACTGGTCCAGAAGATTCTGATTGATCTGATATGGCATGAATTTCTTCTTTACAGCATCTAAAGGAGTGTTATCACCCATTGATACCCAGGTATCGGTGTAGATTACGTCAAAATCCTTAAGCTTGCTGATGTCGTTCTCAACAGCTATTGTACAACCGTTTTTGCGGGCGATCTCACTTGCCTTGCTGAATACAGCAGAATCAGGAGTGCTGTTTAATGGATTGAAGCTGGTTACGTTGGCACCTAAAATTGCGCCAGCAACAAATAAAGAGTTGGTTACGTTGTTTCCGTCACCGACATAGGCTACTTTAACACCCTTGATTTTGCCAAGGTGTTCTTTGATAGTCATGTAATCAGCCATTGCCTGAGCTGGATGATACAGATCAGATAAGGCATTAACAACAGGTACAGAACCGTATTTGGCCAGCTCTTCAAGGGTGCTCTGTGAGAATACTCTACCTACCAGGCAGTCAACCCAACGACATAAGTTCCGAGAATAATCTGCGATAGTTTCACGTTTTCCCAATTCACCGTTCTGTAAATCAAGGTAAACACCATGACCTCCTAAACGGTAGAATGCCAGTTCAAAAGTTGTTCTAGTTCTTAAGGATGGCTTCTCGAACATAATAGCACCGCTTTTGCCTGCAAGGACCTGGTTAAATTTCTTAGGATCCTTTTTCATGGCTGCTGCGGTTTCGAGAATCTCAAGATACTCATCCTGAGTGAATTCAAAACCTGTTAATAAATGACGCATCACTAACTCCTGTTGTGACGGTTGCAGAGACATCTCTGATCTAAAAACAAACCTGTGACAGCTGAAAAAACTGTCAGTAAGAAAATCACATCATAGCAGATTAATTTTACTGTGATGGAAATTAGTATTGTGCCACATTTGTGTGCAAATTTTTATAAAAGATCTAATTTTTTAAGCGCTAATGTCAGAGCCGCAATCGATCTTGCTTCCTTAAGAGGAGAATCTACATCAAATATTAAATCCTTTACCTCTTTTGGAGTAGCTTTAACTATGGAAATAGGCTCTGGTTCATCTCCCTGTAGCTGCATTTCATAAAGATCAGTACAGAGGTAGGCGAACATTCTCAGACTCATCATGCCAGGAGCTACTGTCATTTCATTTTTCAGCGTATGAAAAATTCTGGCACCATATCCTATTTCTTCCTGCATTTCACGGTTGCAGGCAGCCTTAGGATCTTCACCTACATCAATTTTTCCCTTTACAAGGCCAAGCTCATAACGCTCAAACCCACAGACATACTCTGAGGTAAGATAAAATTCCTTGCCATCAAAAGGAACAGCCATTACCGCACCTTGTCCACCAGTAAGCTTTTCATAGGTTACCTGACGGTTATTTGAAAATACTAAATCAAGTTCTTCTACAGTAAAGAAGTTTGAAACCTTGTTACGACGTCTTGCAATAATCTCTGGTAACTTTTTATCTAATGCAGATAAATCCATAACTGCCGCCTTATTATTAAATCTTGATATACTAGAGCATTGTATACTGTTTTCTTTTTTATGGATTTTTAATTCTTAAATGCAAAAAAATAATGCAGACTCTCCTGTAAGACTTGATAAATGGTTATGGGCCGCTCGTTTTTATAAAACCCGTTCTATAGCCCGTGAGATGATCGAGGGAGGAAAAGTCGATTACAACGGAGTAAAGGCAAAACCATCAAGAACCGTTGAAATAGGTGCGCTGGTAAAGGTGCTCAGAGGCAATTTAAGATATGAGGTTGAAGTTCTTGAAATCTCTGATGTCAGAGGTCCTGCCAAAGAGGCACAGAAACTGTACAGAGAAACTGAAGAGAGTATTGCCAAAAGAGAAAAACAGCTAGAACAGATAAGATTAAATGCTCTTTTAGCGCCGCACCCTGATGACAAACCAAACAAAAAAGAGCGTCGCGAGTTAATCAGTATGAAATACCAGAGAGGATACTAGGATAATCATGAACACTTTTGAACACAATTCTGTAGAGCGTTTTTTATTTGATAACCACGGTGTTCGTGGCGAAATTGTAAGAATAAAAACTCCATTTGAGGATCTTCTGCATGACTCCTATCCTGACTGTCTCAAACAGCTGATGATGGAACTTGCTGTCTCAAGCGTTCTTGTTGCCTCCACATTAAAAGACGGCTCTGAAATCATGGTACAGGTAAGAGGCGGAAAATCAGCTCCTTTAAAATATGCTCTGATAAATATCCGTCAGGATCTCTCATTCTATGGATCTGCAGCTTTCAATGATGGCGCAGAGGTAAAGAATGGCGGCTCATTAAAAGATCTTTTAGGTACTGACAGTGTTCTTGTTTTATCAGTGTTTCCAAAAGACGGACCAAAATGGCAGGGAATTGTTGCCATCAACACCAAGTCAGTGAGTGCCACACTTGAAGATTACTTCAGAGAATCCCAGCAGCTTCCAACAAAGTTCATTATCAGAACTGACATGAATAAACTTCAGTCTGGCGGCATTATGCTGCAGATTATTCCAGAGATTAAAGGAAACTTAGAATCATTAGAACACCTTTTCATTCTCTCTGACACCCTGAGCGCAGATGAGCTTTTTGGTATTTCAATTGAAGAGAGTCTTTGCAGGTTATTTGCTCACGAACAGGTAAAAGTATTTGGACAGAAAGAAGTTTCCTTCAGATGCATATGTTCAAAACAAAGATGCGAAAACGCACTGATGCAGCTGCCTCCATCAGAGATTCAAAAACTCATTGATGACGGTGGCACCTCAATGACCTGTCAGCACTGCTCTAAAACCTACAGCTTCAGCAGAAACGATTTAGAAAGTCTGCTACACAAGGTAAGTCAGTAACACTGTTATGGAAAAAATACAGACTTTAAAGCTTCCTAAAAAAGGTTGGCTTAATATAGGTATTTTCAGCTTTGGTCACTTTGTCAGTGATTATTACTGCAATCTTTTACCGGTAATGCTGCCATACCTTGCTGTAAAGTTTAACTTTTCCTACTCAATGTGTGGCATGCTGTTCATGATCTTTATGGTTACAGCATCATTTCTTCAGGCCCCTATCGGCATAGCTGCAGATAAAAGGAATCTAGGTTTCCTCTTGCCGATTTCAATTATCACAAGTGGTGTTCTGGCTTGCCTTATAGGCATCTGTCCATCTGTTGTCTTTTTAATCATAATTGTTTTCTTCTCAGGACTGTGTTCATCATTCTTCCATCCAGTTGCAAGAGGCATGGTTCCTTCTATTAGTCCTAAGGGGCACGAGGTTCTAGCTACCAGTCTATTTATCGTTGGTGGCAATGTTGGATTTGCTGTCGCTCCTTTCTTTACAGCACTGTATCTTGAAGCATTCTCACCAAAAGAGCTTGTCTACCTTGGAATTATTCCTGTTGCAACCTACTTTATTCTGATTAAGCGAAACCTCAACACAAGACCTGTGTCAAAAGAGCAGGCAAAAGCTGTATCAATAAAGGCCATTGTAACTAACGTACCTTTTCTGCTTTTAGTCTCTTCAATTGGTCTTAGAGCTGTCTGCTACTGCTCACTGGTCATTTATATACCGCTACTATTTACTTCAAAAGGTATAAGCAATGTTTCAGCATCATCAATTCTCATGGTTATGCTCCTTGGAACTGCCATAGGCGGTCTTGCTGTAGGTGGGCTGTCATCTAAATTCAAATTCAAGACACTCATAGTGTCATCATATGCACTTACAGTCATCATGATGGCTGTCTTCATGCTGAATGCTGACAATTCACTCTTGTCATATATCAGTATCTTTTTTGCAGGTTTCGGTATGTACGGTGCAACACCACCTGCAATTGTCTGGGCTCAGAAAATGTTACCGAAGGCTGATTCCTTTGCCACTTCAATGATGCTTGGTTTTACCTTCGGCATTGGCTATGTGATTTCAGTATTTATTGGCATGCTTGGTGATTACACCGGACTTTCCACCGCTTTGAGTGTCTTCATTTTCCCAAGCCTTATTATTGCAATTCTTCTTGTGATTCTTATTAGAAGTCCAAAGAGTTGCGCAAATTTTTTGAGATGAAAAATATAAAACGATAAATTTGACCGTGATCAAGTTATAATAAAAGAATATCGTTTTAAGGACACAATTCTGAAATGAAACCGATTTATTTAGGTGTAAATATTGATCACGTGGCCACCGTTAGAAACGCCCGTGGTACTGACTATCCGGATCCTGTTGCAGCAGCAGCCATCGCAGAGCTTGCTGGAGCTGACAGTATTACCACTCATCTTAGAGAAGATCGCCGACACATCACTGATCGTGACGTCAGAATTATCAGAGAAACAGCCAAAACAGCCCTGAATCTCGAGATGGCTGTTACTGACGAAATTGTGTCAATAGCCGTAGCCCTAGCACCTCAGAAAGTCTGCATGGTTCCAGAACGTCGTGAGGAAGTAACTACAGAAGGTGGTCTTGACGTTGTAGGCAATATGGCAAAAATTGAAAATGCCGTATCAAAGATTTCCAAGGTTGGCACCGTGTGTTCACTTTTCATCGATCCTGTAAAAGAGCAGATCGATGCTGCTGTCAAGGTAGGTGCACCTTTCGTTGAATTCCATACTGGTCGTTATGCCAACGCAAAAAACGAGCAGGAATTACAGCATGAGCTACAGATCCTGACCGAAATGGCAGCTTATGCTGACGAGGCAGGTCTTGGTGTAAATTCAGGTCACGGTTTAAACTACAATAACGTGGCTGCCATTGCTGCTATTCCTCAGATGAATGAACTCAACATTGGACACAGTATTATTGCCAGAGCAATCTTTACAGGTCTCCCTGAGGCAGTAAAGACCATGAAAGAAATCATGGAAAAGGCCCGTTTTAACTTAGCAAAGTAAGAGGATATAAATGAGTTTTGCAAATCTGCTTCATACCTTTGGTGACACTCCCATCGACCGTGTCGAAGCTGCTTTAGACGCATTGAGAAAGGGCCGTGGCATCATGGTTGTTGATAATGAGAACCGAGAAAATGAAGGTGATCTCATCTATGCAGCCCAAACAGTTACAGAAGCACAGATGGCATTCATGATCAGAGAGTGCTCTGGTATTGTCTGTGTTTGTATTCAGGAAGAGCAGGCTAAGCGTATGAATCTGCCTATGATGGTTGAGAATAACACCTCTACCTATGGCACTGCATTCACCATTTCTGTAGACGCTGCAGAAGGTGTAACCACTGGTGTTAGCGCTCCTGATCGTGTAAAGGCTATCAAGGCTGTTATCAACCCTGAAGGAAAGCCATCAGATCTGGCAAGCCCAGGTCACATGTTCCCGCTTGTTGCTAAAAAGGGCGGTGTTTTAGAACGTGATGGTCACACCGAAGCTTCCGTCGACCTTGCAAGACTGGCTGGACTTACACCTGCAGGTATCCTCTGTGAGCTTTGCGCTCCTGATGGTCTTATGGCTAAACTTCCACGAGTAGTGCACTTTGCTTTAGAAAACGATTTAACAGTGCTTTCAATTGAAGATCTGATTGAATATCGTAAAGCAAAGAACGTTTAATCTTTTCAGGTTGGCCTATGAGAGCAACAGATAATTTCACATTAGGTGTTACTGAATTTGGTGATCCAAATGGCCAACCGTTGGTTATAGCCCCTGGCTGGGCAACTGATCATAACTTCATCGAACCTATAGCCGATCTGTTCAAAGATTTCCGGGTCATGTTAATTGACATGCCAGGTTATGGAAAATCATCTCAACTGAAACTGTTCTCAAGTTCTACAAGGCAGACAGCCAATCTCGTCTTGAATACAGTACCAAAAGATTCAATCCTGATGTCCTGGTCACTGAGTACATTAGCCTGCTGCAGGGCTATTGCCATGGACAGTGAGAACAAGATCTCTCACTACATATCTGTATGCGGAACACCGAGATTTCCTGCCGATCCTAACTGGCCAGGTTTTGACTACAAGTATGTTGTCAAATGCTTAAAGCTCTTTGATGAGGGCAGAAATTCAAGATCAATAAAGCTCTTCTTTAAAATGCAGGTTCAAAGCAATCTACTTTCAAAAGAACAGAATGAATTTCTCATGAACTGTTTTGACAAGATGGGCGAAATTGACACAGAAGTCCTTAAAAACGGACTGCTTAAGATGGCCTATGCCGATCATCGTGAGGCATTCAATGCCATCAAGATCCCTTCACTACACCTGTTTGGCGCAAAGGACAGACTCGTTAACTGCGATCTGGCAAGTCATATGATAGCCCCTCCATTTCACAGGTGCGTGGTACTTTCAAACTCTGCACATATGCCTTTTTTAACTGAACCAGAGGAGTTTAAAAAGGCTGTTTTACTTTTTTTAAGTAATTCGTCAAAAAAAGATTAGAGCTTAACTGCCAACAGGTTCCTTGAAATAAAAAATTTGCTTCACCTACTAAACTTAATTGTTCATATTAGTGAACTGTCAAAAATCGTTCCTCATTTCATCTAATTTCTGAAATTTTTGGTTCTGTCTTGTTATTTTAATTCACTTTATTTTTAGTCAGTTAATTCGCGTTTACACATCCATGCATTAGAAAATAAATTAATCTAAGTTTTAACTATCTAATTTTTAATAGAATTATTAATTAAAGATAGAGTAAAAAAATTCCGATATCTTAAGTAAGGGGTAGATCTACCCCAAGGTGGCGTTATGGATGTAGCAAGCAGCACAATCTCAAATGTTGTTTCTCTTGGAGTTTCACATGCGGCTCAGGAAGCCCGCAGGGATAGTATTGCACGCGAGACTATTCCTCAAATCAATCAGAACGCTGCCACTTCAACCAATGTGATGGTTTCTCAGGGACAGACCCAGATAAGTCCTGCACAGACTTCTCTTTTTATTCAGGCTGATACCTTAATTAAAAACTTCAACGAGAAGTCTTCTGTTTCAAGAAAAGAAACAAAGACAGTAAAAAAAGAATCTGAAGTAAAGGAAGCCAAGGAAACTGAAGCGAGTTCATCTGCAAGCTCTAGCGCATCTGGCTCAAGCCTAGAGAAAGAAGTAACTGCAGCAGGAGGCACCAATGCCGCTTTAGGCGGTTCATTTGGTGTTACTGGTGTAGCATTTTCTGCTGATGCTGATAAGAGAAGACAGAAGAAACAGGGAGGATATACAGCAAAAGCAGTTGCTGACGCCTATTCTAAGATCACCCCTAACTTCAACAAAGGTATTCATATTGATATCAGGGGCTAATTTTATTTAGCTGCGAACAAGCGTCTTCAGATATTCCTGCTCAATCCGCTTCTGCTCTTCATCTGAGAGCTCTTCAACTTCCACCTCACCTTCATCATCAGATGCAAGGGAGTTTGTAACGATCGGCTGCTCAACAAACCAGTCTGGCTTTTCATATGATATCTTGTTTACATACCAGAGTCTGCTACCATTTGGAGTCTTGACTTCAGCATCATCATCAACAGCTTTACCAAGCAGTGCTCTAGCCATTGGAGCATCTATGGAGACACAGTTAGAACGACCAAAAATCTCATCACCACCCACAATGTGGATCTGCATTTTGCTACCGTCGTCATCAGCTTCTATTTCAACATAAGCACCAAAGAATACTCTGCCTTCTTGCTGTTTGTTAAATTCGATTACCTGAAGATCATTCATACAGTGACGTAGATAGCGGATCCTGCGGTCTATCTGACCTAAAAGGCGTTTATTATAGTGATAGTCAGCATTCTCCGAGCGATCGCCCAATGATGCGGCCCAACTAACCTTTTGAGTGATTTCTGGACGCTTTACTTCCCACAGATAATCAAGCTCCTTGTGCAACTGATCATATCCTTCACGAGTAATGAAAGGTTTACCCATATTTTGCCTCAAAACTGTCAACCTGAAATGATGTAAGCGTTCCTTACAGAAACTTCATGCAAAAGTTTTATCTGATATTTTTCAAACGCTTTTAATGCAAAACCCGGCCGAAGCCGGGTTATATCTTAGTTATATCTGAAAAATCAAATTATAACTGTGGACCTGACTTAACCAGATCGCCACCTAATGACTCGAACTTGTTGAAGTTCTTGATGAAGCGGCTTGCTAAGTCCTCAGCCTTCTTCTGCCACTCTGATGGATCAGCATAGGTATCGCGTGGATCTAAGATCTTAGGATCAACGCCTGGAAGAGCTGTAGGTACCTTGAATGAGAATACTGGGATGGTCTTGGTCTCAGCAGTATCGATTGAGCCGTCTAAGATAGCGTCGATGATACCACGGGTATCCTTAATAGAGATACGCTTGCCAGTGCCGTTCCAGCCAGTGTTTACTAAGTATGCCTTAGCGCCAGACTGTTCCATTCTCTTTACCAGTACTTCAGCGTACTTGGTTGGAGGTAATGACAGGAATGCCATACCGAAGCATGAAGAGAAGGTTGGGGTTGGCTCGGTAATACCACGCTCAGTACCTGCTAACTTAGCAGTGAAGCCTGAGAGGAAGTAGTACTGGGTCTGACCCTTGTCAAGGATAGATACTGGAGGTAAAACACCGAATGCGTCAGCTGATAAGAAGATTACGCGCTTAGCAGCAGGACCCTTTGAAATTGGCTTAACGATGTTGTTGATGTGGAAGATTGGGTAAGAAACACGGGTGTTCTCAGTTACAGACTTATCTGCGAAGTCAATCTTGCCGTCAGCAGCAACAGTTACGTTCTCGAGAAGAGCGTCACGCTTGATAGCAGCCCAGATGTCTGGCTCGTTTTCCTTTGAAAGGTTGATTACCTTAGCATAGCAACCACCTTCGAAGTTGAATACACCATCATCATCCCAACCGTGCTCATCATCACCGATTAACAGACGCTTTGGATCGGTTGAAAGGGTGGTCTTACCAGTACCTGACAGACCGAAGAAGATAGCGGTGTTCTTGCCTTCTAAGTCAGTGTTTGCTGAGCAGTGCATTGCAGCGATACCCTTTAATGGGAGGTAGTAGTTCATCATTGAGAACATACCTTTCTTCATTTCGCCGCCGTACCAGGTATTTAAGATAACCTGCATACGCTCAGTCAGGTTGAATACAACTGCAGTCTCTGAGTTGAGGCCTAACTCTTTGTAGTTCTCTACCTTAGCCTTTGAAGCGTTCAGTACTACGAAGTCTGGCTTGAAGTTCTTTAACTCTTCAGCAGTTGGACGGATGAACATGTTAGTAACGAAGTGAGCCTGCCATGCAACTTCCATTACGAAACGTACTGACAGACGGGTACCAGCATTAGCACCGCAGAAACCGTCAACAACGTATAACTTCTTGTTTGACAGCTCTTTGCCTGCTAAATCTTTTAAAACTTTCCATGAAGCGGTAGACAGAGGCTTGTTGTCGTTCTTGAAGCCTTCAGTAGTCCACCAGAAGGTATCCTTTGAAGTTTCATCTTCAACGATGAACTTATCTTTAGGAGAACGGCCGGTGTATACACCAGTCATTACATTAACAGCGTCCATCTCAGTCTTCTGACCTACGTCGAAGCCAGTTAAGTCTGCCTTGGTCTCTTCAGCAAAAAGAGTCTCATATGATGGATTGTGAACGATCTCAGTAGCAGCACTGATACCATACTTAGCTAAATCAAGCTCTTCGAATAAGCTCATTTTTTTCTCCACGTGTTATCTGAGGGGTACTCAGGTTTCTATATTTACCTATGTGATTGTAACCGAAAAAAGCACTTTTATGCACATTTTTTGGAACTTTATTTTGAGTTCTGAAAAAAAGTTTTATTTTTGGTGAATTGCGCCCCAAAAATGTCATTTTCAAGCTAAAATATGTACTAATTTTTTAGTACATAACTGACTGCTAATTAATGCAGTCTTCAATTTTCAGGTTTTAACATGACAAAAATCAGTGTTAGTGACAAGGCTCAGGAATATTTCCTCAAGATCATCAACAAACAGAAAATGGAAGGCCTTGCTATTCGTCTTACTGCAACCAACGTTGGTACACCTGGCGTTCAGTGCGGTATTCTGTACTGTCCAAAAGAGTACATTACACCCCACGACGAGCACTTCCAGATGAACGGTTTTGAAATCGTTATCGACTCATCAGTTTCAGAATATCTTGATGATTCAGTAATTGATCTTTCCGTTAATGAAAACAATGAAGAGCTGCTGACCTTTCACGCACCAAACTTAAATAAGCAGGATCTCCCTGCTGATGCAACCCTCTTTGATAGATTGAAGAAATTCATTGATGCAACTGTAAGTCCATCACTTGCGGCACATGGTGGCGCAGTTTCCTTAGTTGATGTAACTGAAGACGGTGTGGTAAAAGTTAAATTCCAGGGTGGATGCCTTGGCTGTTCAATGGTTGGTATTACTCTCAAGGAAGGTATTCAATCTCAGTTAAATCAGGCATTCCCAGGCATGATCAAAGATGTTGTTGATGTAACTGAGCACGAAGTTACTGACAAAACCTACGGTTAGTAATAACTTTATTTTAGATGTGATTCAAGAATAAGCCTTTAATTAGGCTTATTCTGTTTTAAGGGAGCGGCTCAGCAAAGACATAGCTGCGTCTTTTCCTGATTTTCCCTCATAGATAACTTTATAGACTTCCTCACAGATAGGCATCTGAACCTGATAGCGTTTACAGAGGTCAAGCACTACTTTGCTCATGGTGTAACCCTCTACGACCTGACCAATCTGCTCTAAAGCTTCTTCACAGGTTTTTCCCTGACCTAAATAAAATCCGAATCGACGATTTCTGGACTGATTATCGGTACAGGTTAAAATCAGATCTCCAAGACCTGACAGTCCCATAAAGGCTTTCTGAGTTGAACCTACGGCAACACCTAAGCGTTCCATCTCAACAATTCCTCGAGAGATCAAAGCTGTTCTGGCATTTGCTCCATAGCCTAATCCGTCAGATAGACCTGCTCCTATTGCAATAACATTCTTAATGGCACCACCAAGCTGTAATCCAACAAGATCAGTACTTTCATAAATTCTGAAAGTACCGGTGTGCATAAGTTCACTAAACTCACTGATAAAATTATGATCTGTTCCTGCTACGGCAATTGCAGTTGGAAGACCACGTGCAAGTTCAATAGCAAATGTTGGTCCTGACAGAGCAGCCATTGGAATTGAATTTCCAAGGATCTTCGTTGCAACATCACTTAATAGCATTCCTGTGTCTTTATCAAGCCCCTTGGTGGCCCAGGCAAGACGGGCATCACCTTCTTCAAGATATGGTTTTATTGAGCGTAACACATCTGCAAAGGTGTGGGATGGTACTACTACCAAAATCGTATCAGATGATTTGACTGCAAGTTCAAGATTAGAAGTAACTTCAAGGGTATCAGGAAATCTGATGTCTGGAAGATATTTGGCATTGACACGATCTTGTTGCATCTTTTCAGCAACATCACCGTGACGAGCCCACAGCATCACTTTAAGACCTTTAGATGCTGTCGAGATTGCTAGAGAGGTGCCGTATGAACCGGCACCTATCACAGATAAAGCGTAAGGCTTGTTAGACATATTGATTATGCCTGTGGAGCCTCATCCTTGCTTTCTCCATTTGCTACATCAGCCTGAGCTCTCTGTGCCAGCTGAGCCTGGAATAAAGCTTCAAAGTTGATTGGACGTAAATTTAATGGAGGGAAAGTACCACGATTTATGAGTGATGAAATCAGCTCTCTAGCGTATGGGAACAGAGCGTTTGGAGCTACACCGTTGAGAAGGTATGCCACGGTCTTATCATCAAAGCCCTTGATAAGGAAAATACCTGCCTGATGAACTTCGCAGATATAAGCAACTTCTTCACCGATCTTAGCTGTTACGGTAACTCTTAAATCTACTTCAAAATTGTCTTCAGCAAGTTTGCGTGACTTGGTATCGAAATCAACCTTGATCTCAGGTTTCCACTCTTTGGTGAAAATTTCTGGAACATTTGGAGTCTCAAGAGAGCTGTCTTTTGTATAAAGACGGATAATATCGAAAAATGGACCGTTGTTGCTCTCTGGAGCCTGTGCATTGTCTGACATTTTATAAATTCCTTATGATCAAATAATTAGTTTTTTAAAGAAAGAGGAAGATTGTCCATTGACCATTGGGCAATACCTCCATCAAGGGTAAAGACTTTCTGATAACCCTGTTTACGAAGTGAAACTACTCCATTAAAGCAATCAGAATCCATCTTGTCGCGACCAACCAAAATTACTGGCTTGTCCTTGAAAGACTCAATTCGATTCAGTTTTCCTTCCTTTATCTCCTGAAGTGTAATATTTACGGAACAGGCTATATGGCCTTTTGAAAACAAATCGCTTTTTCTAACGTCAACATACACGCCACCTTCATGGTTAACCATGTTAGTAGCAGATGCTATGGTAACTTTCTTCACATGAGCAATTAAGATCTTTGCTTCATAATAGAAGAGGGCTACTAAAAGACCAACAAAGACCAATACCATGATCTGATGGTTGTTAAAAAAACGGATGAACTGATCTAAATTCTCCTGAGAGAAGAATTCTTCCACAACTACACCTCTATAATCGGATAAAAAATTAAAAACAAAAAAGAATTTTCTTGATAGGGAGAGATTTTAGCACATGAAATACCATCAAAAAACAGTAACGCTCACATTTGATGCGCTTTACGATATGTTTTTAGGCAATTTCACATCATTTAAGCTCTATAAACAACAGCCTTACCAAAGACTTCTCATGCAATATCGCATCAACAATATAGGTTAGATCGACAAAAAACTGTTAAAAAGTCTGCCTCAGTTATATGCAGCTAACTTTTTCAGTTCGTTTTAAAAGCAATTTGCAATAAAAAAATGTAAAATATGCTAAGTCATTTTTTTTAACTTTATTTGCGAGTACTCAAAGTATGTCAGATAAGAAAAAACCATTAGCCCTCATCATCATGGATGGTTGGGGTGATAATCCTGTTAAAGAGTTCAACGCTGTGAGCGCAGGAAAAACTCCAGTGTTAGATTCACTTGAGGCAAATTATGCTCATACTGATATTCAGGCATCAGGTATTGACGTAGGTCTTCCAGATGGTCAGATGGGTAACTCAGAAGTTGGTCACACCAACATCGGTGCTGGTCGCATCGTGTATCAGGAATTAACACGTATTGGCAAGGCTATCCAGGATGGAGACTTCTTCAAGAACGAAGTACTCTGCAAAGCAGTTGACGATGCAGCTAAAAACGGTAAGGCAGTTCACATCATGGGTCTGATGTCACCAGGCGGTGTTCACTCTCATCAGGACCACATTGTTGCTATGATTAAGCTTGCTGCTCAGCGCGGTGCTAAAAATATCTACTTCCACGGTTTTACCGATGGTCGTGACGTAGCACCTCGTTCTGCTCATGAATATATCAAAGTAATTGAGGCAGCATTCAAAGAAGCTGGTACTGGTCGTATCGCTACTTTAGTAGGTCGTTACTACGCAATGGATCGTGACAACCGCTGGGATCGTGTACAACAGGCTTATGATCTTTTGACTCAGGGTAAGAGTGAGTTTGCATCATTTGAATCAGCTGATGCCGCTTTAGATGCTGCCTATGCACGTGATGAGAATGATGAGTTCGTTAAAGCTTCTGTAATCGGTGAGAAAGCTCCTCTTCAGGATGGCGATTCATTAATATTCATGAACTTCCGTGCTGACCGTGCCCGTCAGATCACCCGTTCATTCGTAAACGCTGATGCTGATTTCACTGGTTTCACCCGTGAAGTTAAGCCAAAACTTTCAAACATGGTAATGCTCACTCAGTATGCAGCTGACATCAAGACTGTATGTGCATACCCACCTGCAGATCTGACCAACACTTTAGGTGAGTGGTTATCAAAGAACGGAAAGACCCAGCTGAGAATTTCTGAAACAGAGAAGTACGCACACGTTACTTTCTTCTTCAACGGTGGTGTTGAGACTGTATTCCCAGGCGAAGACAGAATCTTAATCCAGAGCCCTAAGGTTGCTACTTATGACTTACAGCCAGAAATGAGTTCTGAAGAACTTACAGACAAGCTCTGCGCAGCTATCGAGTCAGGCAAATACGATATGATCATCTGCAACTATCCAAACGGTGATATGGTTGGTCATACTGGCGTATTTGATGCTGCAGTCAAGGCTGTTGAAGCAGTTGACCACTGCATTGGCCGTGTTATCGAGTCATTGAAGAAAGTTGACGGCGAGTGCCTTATCACTGCTGACCATGGCAACTGCGAGCGCATGATGGATCTTGAAAAGGGGGTTCCTTATACCGCTCATACCAATCTGCCAGTTCCATTCATCTACTACGGCAGAAAAGCAACAATGCGCGCAGATGGAAGACTTTCTGATATCGCACCTACCATGCTCTACCTAAAGGGTATGGAAATTCCTAAAGAGATGACCGGTAAATCAATCGTAACTCTCGAGGAATAATTACAGATTTTAATGTAATTAAAATCACCAAAATATGAGGCACCGTTGTAAAAAAACGGTGCTTTTTTTTACATTTTTTCACAATTTTATGTAAGATAATATGTATGTTTTAATGTATTTTATAATTAAAAGAAATTATGTATTCTTTAGACATCAATCAGTTAATAAATAACACCTATCCAAATACCTGTGATATTGTCTGTATACCTGTTTTCAGAAAGACAGAATGTCTACATGCTATCTGTGCATTAGGGAACGACTTCGAAAACAGGGGAGGAGGATACATTTTAATCGGCGTAAAAAACAATTTATCTGAAGGCTCTTATGCTGTCACAGGACTTAAGGATCTTGTTGGAGAAGATCTGATTAGTGAAATATTTGAACTTACAAATTTCATTTTTCCCAAAATTTCGGTGATCCCTGAACTCATTACTTTTGAAGATAAGCATATTCTTGTTTTAAAGGTAAAATCTCCCAAAACTGGACCTTATCGGGCCAGAGAGACTCTTTCTGGTTCTGGCACAAAGAATCCCCCCTTTTTCTTTTATATAAAAAAGGGACTAAAAATTTCAAAAGCTTCAGCCATAGAACTAGAGACGCTTATTTCCGCTTGCTCGCTAATACCTTTTGATGAAAGAGAATTTAAAAACAGTGAAGAGTGCATGCTCTCACTTCATCTTATTCATGAATTTCTAATTAAAAATGACAGGGTCACGTACACTGAAATAAATCAGCTGAACCTTCTAGAAACTCTAAAATATCTAAATCTGTTGACCCCAAAAAGCCTGCAGCACTACCCTTTAAACGCTGCAGGACTTCTGTTTTCATATCACCCAGAAAAACTCTTTAGAGCCACTTATACAGATGTAATTATTAAAAACAGTAGCAACCCTTCAAAAAGTACAAGAACTCGTTTTACAGGTCCTCTTTTCAGGCAGGTAGAAGATGTTCTGGATTTTATAAAATCAAAAGTCATAAAAGGAAAAGATCCTTTAGACGAAAATTGCAAAGCTGTATTCAACTATCCGTATGAAGCTATAAAACAGATCTTTATCAATGCCCTGTTACACCGCTCTTATGAAATCCACGAGCCTGTGACCATTACTGTTGAAGATGACAGGCTTACGATTTTAAGTCTTCCAGGCCCAGATAAAAGTATTACTGACAATGATCTTAAAACACTCTCCCTTCATGCAGTAAGAAAAAGAAACCGAGTTCTTATTGATTTCTTCTGTAAATCAAAACTGGCATCCAATATGGATTCAGGATTTGAAATCATCAAAAAAGAGTGTCTTTTAAACGGTTCTGCTCTCCCTGTTTTAACCACCGACAGTGAGCGAAGTTTTTTTAAAGTTGTTTTTGAGATTCATAATGAATTCAATGAAAAGAGTGTTTCTAAAACAGAAACTGAATCAGTTGAATCTGAGAAAAAAACATACATAAAAAAACACAGAACTAGAAAGAATCATAGTGCAAAGGAAATTGAAGAGCTTTTACTTGAAGCTCTAAGAGAGAATCAGGCCCTGTCTACAACAGAAATAGCATCCTTGCTTGGTTATAACAGACCTACAACGACGCTTACAGGGATCATCACAGACCTTAGGTGTAAAGGGATCATAGCCTATACGATCCCTCACAGACCAAAGAGCAAGAATCAGAAACTTACTTTGGTTAAAAAGAAATTCTAGGGAAACTTTTTCTTTTTCAGATCAATATAACCAAGAATAATGCCTACAATGACACCGCCTAAATGGCATAAATTGGCTATACCACTCATAAAGAAGCCAAAAGCGATGAATACTATGCTGACAGCAAGTAATCCTTTTGGAATGAAAAGTCCTTTAGGTAGATTTTCTCTTCTTGAAAGTATCCCCATATAACCTATAAGTCCGTATACAACTCCAGATAGACCGCCAAATACACCATATCCTGTCATAAAAGCATACTGGAGGATATTGGAAACCACTGCAATTCCAAGACTCAGTGAAAAAAGCTTTACTCTGCCTAATTCGCGCTCAATCGGTCTTGCTAATGCCTCAAACATGACTAAATTGAACGCAATATGCAAAATTGAGAAATGCACAAAAATTGGAGTGATTAGTTTTATATAGCTCAGCGGCTGTGACACAGAAAAGGTATCTAGGCGACTCAATGCTAGATAAGTGTAGATATACTCTTTAAAACCAAAGCTTAACAGGTACACAAGGACACAGATAAGCTCAATGATTGTAGTAAGTGATGATAATGAAAAAGCGAATGGAATTAAGCCCTGTCGCATATATTTTTCAGATTTTACTGTTCTGCCTTTTGCCCAAGATGCCTCGGTAAAAGCTCTGCTGTATGGAGACTGTGCATAGCTTAAAAGCTCCTGTTTGGCTCTGGTTAAGTCAAAACTGTTGGTGACATAAACACCAAAATGTCCAGAATAGCACTCTTTAACCTTGGATTTTGTCCCTTTGGAATTCAGATAATCACAAAAGGCAAGTGCCTTCTCCCTAGGAAGAAGACACACCTCAAATGTAAAATCGTCAATTATTTCGAATTGAGCCATTTCATGTACTCTGCTACACCCTGAGCTACAGTCTTAAACTCGTGGTCACATCCAGCTTTGCGCAGCTGAGTAAGATCAGCCTGAGTAAATGCCTGATAGTGGCCCTTGAGGTGCTCTGGGAATGGGATAAACTCCACCTCGCCATGACCATGATGCTTGATAACAGCTTTAGCAACATTCAAAAATGGTTCTGCACGTCCTGTACCACAGTTGTAGATTCCAGATGGACCTTTGTGTTCAAAGAACCATAAATTTACTTCTGCAACATCACCTACATAAACGAAATCTCTCATCTGGCCACCATTCTCATAGCCGTCAGTACCCTCAAAGAGTTTTGGATTCTGACCAGCTTTCATCTGGTTGTTCAGATGGAAAGCTACAGAAGCCATTGATCCTTTATGTCCCTCACGAGGACCATAAACATTGAAGTATCTGAAACCTACAACCTGTGATTTCAGGTTTGGAAGACGTCTTCTTACATATTCATCAAAAAGGAATTTTGAATATCCATATACGTTCAGAGGACCTTCATTCTCACGATCTTCTACAAAGACATTACCATCACCATAGGTTGATGCTGATGAAGCGAAGAAGAATGGGATCCTGTGAGCTGTAGCAAACTCAAACAGTGTTACAGTATATTCATAGTTGTTCTTCATAATATAGCGACCGTCCCATTCAGTAGTGGATGAGCAGGCTCCTTCATGGAAAATAGCTTCAATGTTGTGGCATCCGTATTTAGCCTCAAAGGCTTTCTCGTCCTTAACAAGCTCTAAGAAGTCAACTTTGTCCATGTAATCGGCAATATCAAGATCTGTCAGGTTGATGAACTTATGTCCATTAGTCAGATTATCAACCACGAGAATATCTTTAATTCCTCTGTCATTTAAGTGCTTTACGATATTTGCGCCGATAAAGCCGCAACCGCCGGTTACTATAATCATTTGAATATCCTTTAAGTAAATTTGACTGTTCTCATTATAAGCCTTTATAAGCGTTATGAAAAACATTAAGAAGATCGTATTTATATCTTAAAGACTCACCTTAGAGGTTAAACTTAACTTGATAATCATCTTAAATCACCTAAACTTTGAATCGGTTTTTCTTCAAGATTTTGAACATTTACCATATAATTTCAAAAACAGAAAAAATAGGCAGAATAAATATGGCAGTCCATAAAAAATATTTGATAATCTCCCCATCATGGCTTGGAGATCTCATCATGTCCCAAAGCCTTTATAAGGTTTTAAAACAACAGGATCCATATTGCATAATCGATATCTATGCTCCTGCTTACACCATGCCGATTTTAGACAGAATGAAAGAACTGGACGGTAAAATCATCAATCCGTTTGCACATGGCTCATTCAAGCTTAAAGACCGTTACAAGGAAGGCATTCAGCTCAGAGACGGTCATTATGACTGTGTGATTGTATTGCCAAACTCATTTAAATCAGCCCTGATAGGTTTATTTGCCAAAATCCCGCAAAGAAGGGGGTTCAAGGGCGAATCAAGATATCTTGTTTTAAACGACATACGCAAAAACAAAAAGGACTTTCCTTTAATGGTTGAGCGTTATGTGGCTCTTGCATATCCAAAAGATCAGGTAAAAACAGCAAGAGATCTGCCTGAATTTGATTATCCTAGCCTTGAAACAAGACCACTTGAGGAAAAAAGACTAAAAGAACTTGGTCTAGATTTTACAAAAAATGCCCTAGTTCTTGGCTGTGGAGCGAATTATGGGCCTTCAAAGCTTTGGCCTGTGGAATACTTTGCAAAAGTTTCATCATGGTGGATAAAAAACGGCGGTATTGTCATTGGTTTAGGTTCAACAAAAGATATTCCAACAGTTGAAGCAATTTATTCAAATTTGACTGATGCTGAAAAACCATCATTTGCAAATATAGCAGGAAAAACCAATCTTACAGAGGCATTAGATATTGTCGGTATGAGCACTGCTGCAGTATGCAACGACTCTGGGCTCATGCATACAGTAGCTGCTGCCGGTATTCCTCAGGTTTGCATCTTTGGTTCAACTTCAACTGGGTATACTCCTCCACTTTCAAAAATCGCTGTCTGTGTTGAGTCTGAAGAGCCATGTCACCCATGTTTCAAGAGAACATGTAAACTTGGTACTTACGCCTGCCAGAAAGGAATTATGCCTGAACTTGTAATAGAAAAACTAAAGAGCCTACTTAAGATATAAATCATGCATATCAGATCTCACTTAACACTTGCTCTATACAAGACTCTAACATGTTTTGCTGCTCCTTTAGGAGCAATGTTTCTTGCTTATAAGAAACGGCATGATCCTGCCTATGGCAGACGGTTTTTCAATCTTCTTGGGTTATACGGAAAAAAACTCAATGGGTCAGTATGGTTTCACGCGGCATCTGTAGGTGAGGTCAATGCTTTACTGCCTCTTATCAGAAAATTTCAGTCTGCTCATAAAGATACCCCAATAGTTCTGTCAACAATGACAACCACGGGAGCAGCATCTGCAGCATCCTTAAAAGGCGTTCACGTTGTCATATCCCCACTTGATGCTCCATACGCCGTCTGTGGCTTTTTCAGAGCTTTTAAACCGAAAATTCTTGTAATTATAGATACCGAATTATGGCCTAACATTCTGTCAAAAGCCTGTAAAAATAACGTACCTGTGCTCATAGTAAACGCAAGAATGCAGGAAAAGAATACTGAGAGTTACCTTAAGTACCCTGTTATTGTTAAAGATCTTATTGCTTCTAAGCTGACATCTGTCATGTGCATGAGCCATGCCGATAAAGCGAGATTTGAACGCATAGGCTGTGACAGCGACAAAGTAAAAGTAACAGGCAATATCAAATACGATTTAACCCCAAAAGATGAACTTTATCTCAAAGCCAAACAGACAAAGCATTCAGAAGGGCTCAATAACGTATTTGGCGCTATCAGCATTCATGATGGTGAAGAGACAACTGTTGTAAGCAGTTATCTTAAAGCCAAAAAACATATTTCTGATCTTAAGATGATCATAGTTCCAAGACATATGAACACAGTTGATAATATAAAAAAAGTTTTGGAAAAACATAAACTAAACTATGAACTACGTTCTGAGCAGATAAAGGGGTTCACCAAGAAATATGATGTTCTAATTGGTGACACATTGGGAGAAATAGAACACTACTTCGGTCTTTGTGATTTGGTTTTAATGGGCGGAAGTTTTGATACTACAGGAGGGCATAACCCGTTAGAACCAGCCTATTTCTCAATACCTGTACTTACTGGCCCTAATTATCATAATTTTGAGGAGCAGTTTGACCTCATGATAGAAAAAGGCGGTGCATTTCTCTGTCTAGATGATGAGAAAACGGCCTCATATATCGTAAAGTTATTGAATGATAAGGAGTTGTTACGTCTGACTGGCATAAGGGCTCTTGATATTCAGCAGCAAGGCAGAGGAGCTCTGCAAAGAACCCTTTGTGAAATTGACATGCTCCTTATTCAGTCTTAACCTTCTTAAGGAAAGATACATATTCTCTTGCAGCCTGTCCAATGTCGTCTGCAGTAACAATTTCTTTGTCATTTATGCCGTATAAAGCGAATATTCCCTGATAGTCTGCTTCACACATCTCAAAGGCTCTTAAAAAACCAGAAAGGTATTCCTCAGCTGTGCGATGGTGCCTTCCTTCTTTGGTATAAGCCGCTTCTTCTGAACCGCAACTTATCGCCAGAGCGACTTTTTTTCCTTTGAGATGATGTCCGTTTTTAAAGGCCCACTCTGAAGTTATAACCTTGTCAAACCATTCTTTGGTCTTTGGAGGACAGTTAAACCAGTAGAAAGGAAATTCGAGAACTAAAGTACCATTATTATCAATCAGGCAGTGCTCTTTTGAAGGATCTATCTTTCCAGTTGGATAAGCACTCTGAAGATTATGAATCAGAAATTCATCTGGATATTTGCGCATTTCCTCAACAAAACGACGATGAACATTCGATTGGTCAAAGTTTGGATGATCAAGAATAATGAGTGTCTTTTTTTGGTCCATAATCTTTCAGGTATCACCTGCCTCAAAGTTATAACGTATGGTGATATCTTAAGAATTTTTACAAAGTTAAAATGCGCGCTCTTCCAAATATTTGAAATCATTAGAGTCAAAATATATCTTTTTATGATTAATGTTAATTCTTACCTCTTTCTCAAACGATCTTAAAAGCCTTGAAATCATTTCCTTTTTGTCAGACTCTTTGAGTTCCTTAAAATAACACTTGTCAAAATCTATAAGATAAACTTCCTTATGATCATTTATCAGAATATTTCTGATATTCAGATCCGTATGCATGATGCCTTTTTCAAAAAATCGCCTGATAGTGCTACCAATGCTCTCAAACTCTTCTTTTGTCAGGGGACGTCTGTCGATAACAGAGGATAAATCTTCAAAACCATCAAGGCGTTTTATTACAATATCATGTCTAAAATATAGACCATAGTTTATTTCTTTAGCTGCTACCGCTTCAGGTACCTTTAAACCTTTCTCTTGCATTCTTATAAGCATATTGAACTCATCAAAGGCTCTGTGCTTCAATCTTTCAAAAAATAAAAAGATATCACCTAACACTTTCCCGGTAAGCCCTCCTCTGCGGTAATGTCTTAAAACAAGCGATATATTGTTTATTGAATACATCAGAGTCTTACCTCTGCCTTTTTTGAAAGATAAGTTCTGCTTATTTTTCATGATAGTTTCTCTATCAAAAAGCTCCTCAACCTGTTTAGGGGTTAATTCATTGAAAAACTTATCATTTATTAGGTACTTTATTCTGCCTTTTGTGATTTCTTTTATCATGAAAGCATCGCCTTATTTCACTAACATCCACCACAGTTTGTTATTTAATCATATGATACAATAACCGACATGTTTTATCTGTTCGATTTATTGATGCTGTAATAAATCTAATCAACACAAATGAATTTTAACTGCTCTGATATCTGCGTTTTAAGACTTACCGCACTTGGAGACTGTATCAATGCCTACGGCATGATACATGCCATAAAAAAGTCGTATCCTAATGCCAATATCACTTGGATCATTGACTCCCGTTTTGCATCACTGTTTAGAGATCAGAACTCCTCAATCAAGGTCAATCTCATAGAAGTCAATCCTAAAAAAGATGGTCTTTTGAATGCTTATTTAAAACTCAGAAAAGAGCTTTCTACAAAAAAATTTGATGTCCTGCTTGATATGCAAACCTCTATCAAAGCCTCTATATTCTCAACTGCCATTAAAGCGCAGGTCAAAATAGGCTATGACGATGACAGAAGACGTGAATTTCAAGGACTGTTTATTAACAGTACCATTACCCCTCCGGATTCACCGCACGTTCTATCTGGTTTCATGTCCTTTGCCAGATCATCAGGGTTTGACATCTCTTCTCCTTTATGGGATTTCTATCTAACTGATGAAGAAATTCAAAATGCCTGCGAACTTACAGGTGATGAGAGCAAAATTTTTGCTGTGGCACCTGCATCAGCTAAAGCTGAAAAAAACTGGACAGCAGAAGGTTATGCCAAAGTTATAGATCACGCCATTGATAAAGGATTTAAGGTTATCCTTTTGGGGAGCAGTTCTAGAAGTGAAATTGATCTTTCAAATAGGATCCTAGAACTTAGTGATAAAAGTGAGCAGGTAGTTAATTTGATGGGCAAAACAAGCCTTAGAGTGCTTGCTGCAGTAATTTCTAAGTGTGCTCTTGTTTTATCACCTGACAGTGCTGCAATGCATCTTGCATCTGCTCTTAATGTCCCTGTTATAGGTTTATTTGCAATTCATGATCCTGACAGAGTTGGAGCGTGGAATTATCGTGCTCTTGAAGTATCCTGCTATAAACAACTAAAAGACCTAGAACTTAAGGGAGGAGAAGGGAATTGGAGATATCGGGTTAAAACCCCAAATGCCATGACGCATATCACTTCAGAGATGGTTTTAAGCGCTTTTGACAGAACTGTCACCGACTATAAGATAGGTTAATTATGAATACGTTAGCTGTTTTCCCTGGAACTTTTGACCCTTTAACCCTAGGCCACATGGATATAATCAGCCGTTCAGCAAAAATCTTTGACAGCGTGATGATTGCTGTGGCCAAGAGTCCAAGCAAACACACACTTTTTGATCTTGATACCAGAGTTAAACTTACAGAAAAGTCTGTTAGCCATTTAAACAATGTTACTGTTAAAGGCTTTGATGGCATGCTCATTGACTTTCTAAAAGAGAATAATGCAAATATCCTGATTAGAGGCGTGCGTACTGTTGCTGATTACGATTACGAAACCCAACTTTCTGGAATGTACAGACTTTCCATGCCAGAACTTGAAGTAGTGCTGTTACCAACAAACAGCACTGTATCCTTCATCTCATCTACTCTTGTAAGGGAAGTTATCATTCATGGAGGAGACATCAAAAAATTCGTTCCAGAGCCTGTTTTCAGCTACGTTCTAAACGCTAAATAACAGCTTACTTCTGACAGTTGGGGCAGAAGAAGGTACTTCTCTGTCCCTGAACGATTTTTTCAATTTTAGAACCGCATAATCTGCATGGTTCACCCTCGTGACCATAGACCAAAAGATCCTGAACATAATAACCAAGCTTTCCATCTGCGCCCTGAAAATTCCTTATGGTGGTTCCGCCTTTCCTTATTGATTTATCAAGAATATCTCTGATTGATCCCACGAGCTTTTTGCACTGTTCAAAACTTATATTCTTCGAGATAGTTCTTGGATCAATTCTGCATTCAAATAAAACTTCGTTTGCGTAAATGTTGCCAATACCTACCACGAGATTGTTATCCATAAGAGCCTGTTTAATGCTTTTTTTCAAACCTGCTAATCTGTCTTTTAAATATTCAGGATTAAAAGCATCGTCAAAAGGTTCTGGACCTAAAGAGCTAAGAGGATTTTCCTCATAAGGGGATACACCTTTTGGATAGTACACAACCATTCCAAAACGCCTTATATCATTCATTCTGACAACTGAGCCTGTGTCTACCTCAATTTCGAAATGATCGTGCGGATTTCGCGATTTTTGAGCGTTTGTGACGGACAGATGACCAGTCATTCCAATGTGAATTAAAAGACTACCATGATCTGTGGCAATAATTATGTATTTTGCTCTTCTATCAACTGATTGGACATAACCACCTTCCAGTTCCAAGAGATTTTCTGAAAATGGGACTCTAAGCTTTTTATCGTCGTGCCATACGCGAACAATCTTGTGTTTTAAAAGATAATCTTTAATACCTCTTCTGGTAACCTCAACTTCTGGAAGCTCTGGCATAACGATTTCTCTCCAATATTTTTCTTCACATTTACGTTGTTTTAACGTATTTTACCATAAGATCTCACTTCTTTCACTATATTATTCATCTCAGAAAATGAGTAATTATTAATGTTACTCATTGATCTCCCTTAAAAAATTCCGAAATTTTTCTAAAACAATCTTGACTTTTTTTAAATATCATGTAAGAATATACGTACATTATACTATCATAATCGGAATTACTATGGATTTAAGCACCGCATATTCTCTCTTAAGCAATGTCTACTCTAACTACAGTAAGACCGCTTCCTGCTTTTACGTTTATTCTTACAGACCAGAATATGATCCTGTCTCTAAAAGAACAAAGAAGAAAGATATTAAGAGCATCGGTAAAATCATGGCTGAAGATGGATTTGGAGAGATAATCTTTAACAGCAAATTCTTAAACGAAAATCCTGGTCTTATGAACTTCAAGGTTCTGCGTACTGCCAAGAATAAAATCCACATAGAGCCTATTATGAAGAAAGCACCTTCTGAGATGGGGGCATTGCTTGAAGCTCGCCATATGAAGATTGGAGCAACCTACTTTATCAGTGAATGCCTCAAGCATTCTTATACAGGTAAAGCTTTAAAGGCACTTGTAGGTTCAAAGCTCAGTCAGAGTCAGTATCAGATACTGATGAGTGTTTTGATCTATGCCATTTATGAGGGTATAAAGCATCTTTCCGCCATTGAGTATTTTGTACGAGATCATGTATTGCCGTATAAGAAGAACATCAATAAGGATACAATCCAAAGGCTTTTTGATGTAATTGACAGTGATTTCATAATCTCTTTTTATAAGAAGAAGCATGAACTGATGGCACAGGAGCTGTCAAAGAGAAATACCTCATTAAGCAGCAGAAAGTATATTGCTCTTGATGGCACCAATATAGATGTAAATGCTAGGAACATCAGCAGTGCTGACTATGGCAAAGCCAAGAGTGGCAATGAGAGTCCTATAGTCAACTTCCTTACACTGATTGATCAGGCTACAGGAACGCTGATGGGACACTGTACCTACTCAGGACATACAACAGATATTGCAACACTGGATGGTGCAGTAAAACAGCTGGCTTACTACGGCTGCAACAACTATACGGTCATAGTAGATAGAGGCTACTGGTCTGTATATAACGTAAGCGTTATGTACAACATGGGACTGGACTTTCTTGCCCATGTCAAAATCTCCCACGGAAATATCAGAAAGCTTATTGAAAAACATATTGATGATCTCTGTGTAGGTAATGGCTGTGAAAAGATAGAACATGGGAATGAGGTCAATTACGCAAAACGCTTTGATTTAAAATGGAGATATTACGACCTCAAGAAAAAGACAAGAGAAACCAAACCAATCTACCTGTATACCTACTACAACAGTGCTATTGCCTATACTGTGAAAGCTCAACTAGAAGATGAGGTAAGAGAGCTCAATTCCGAATACAACGAGTATAAAAAAGAACTGGCAAAGGCTAAAGCCCAGCATAAGAAGAATCCGGAAATGCCAAAGCTTAAGAACCGTTATCAGGAGCTTCTGGATGACGGAATTATTAAGTTTAATGATACATACAATCGCTATGACATATGTAACGAAGCTGCATTCAGGTACTGTCAGCTAAATGCTGTGTGGATACTTGCTTCCTCACAGAGTGACAGCTGCGAAGACTGTTTCCTCAGATACCGTCAGCGTAACGAAATTGAAGCTATTATGTACAGGTATTTAAAAAACCACGTTGAAGCAGAAACACTGAATGTGTCAACTGAGCATAACTTTGTATCAAAACTGTTTATTGGCCTTATTGCCTCAGAATTTTTGAACAGTACGAAACTGAAGATCAAAAAATGGAATAGCTTAAATACAAAAGCGGGAAGTGCTGTTAAGCTAAAAGACAATTCTATGTATATGACATTCAAAGATCTGGACACCTTAGAATGCATTTACCATGAAAACACAATTATCCCTACCACCAATATTCTCAAGCGCCATGAGAATCTGTTCTCAATGATGAACATCAATCCTGTCGTTCTGCAGAATACCAAACTTAAGAAGGCTACTATTGATGATGATATGGGGCTTGAGTTGACTGATTAAACAGAAATACTCTAGGATGATCGTGTAAGATAAAAACGAGATCCTTGGGATGATTAGCAGAACACATATGACCAAAGGTGTTCGTGTGTTTTTGATATCTTGGGATTACTTTGCAGAGTACAAGAGAAAACTTTTGAAGAGTGGTGCTGGCAGTAGGGCTTGAACCCACGACCTCCTGTTTACAAAACAGGAGCTCTACCAACTGAGCTATGCCAGCAACAGGGTCATATTATACAGATTTTTTTATTTTTGACAATATTTTGGTAAATAAAGTGGAAATTATTATTCTCGACTGTAGCGGAATGTGCTGTCCAGAACCTCTGACAGTCTTAAGAAATGCTGTAAGAAATGCTGCTCCAGGGCAGATCTTTCATTTAATTTCTGAAGATCCTGTAAGTTTAAGGGATGTTCCAGCCTTCTGTAAATTCATGGGACATGAGCTTATTTCGCTTCCAGATCAAAAATCACCAAATCTCTTCGTTATCAGAAAGAAATCATCCTGATACTGCAGTGATCTGATACACAAAATTCCCCATTCAATAGCCCTTCATGGTAGAATAGCGAAAGTTTTTTTATCTTAAGTGATTATTGTTGTCACTTATTTTTTTGCAAGGTTTTCAATGATGTCAAACAAATACGACCTTCAAACATTTCAGGGTTTAATTTTAACCCTTCAGGATTACTGGATGCGTCATGGATGCATGATCGCAGAACCTTTTGATTTGGAAGTTGGTGCTGGTACTTCACACCCTATGACCTTCTTAAGGTCTTTAGGCCCAGAGCCAATTTCTTGTGCATATGTACAGCCTTCAAGAAGACCTACTGACGGTCGATATGGAGAGAACCCTAATCGTCTTCAGCACTACTATCAGTTCCAGGTTATTTTAAAACCTAGCCCTGACAACATTCAGGAACTTTATCTTGGATCCTTAAAAGAGCTTGGGTTTGACCCAACAGAGAACGATATCCGTTTCGTTGAAGATAACTGGGAAAACCCAACTTTAGGTGCTTGGGGGCTTGGTTGGGAAATCTGGCTTAACGGTATGGAAGTTTCACAGTTTACTTACTTCCAGCAGGTCGGTGGATTAGAGTGTTACCCTGTAACAGGTGAGTTAACCTATGGTCTTGAACGTCTTGCAATGTACATCCAGAAGAAAAAGACTGTTTATGATCTTATCTGGGCACATACCGCTAATGGCGATGTAACTTATGGTGATGTTTTCCATCAGAATGAGGTTGAGCAGTCAACATACAACTTCGAGCACGCTGATACAGATTTCCTCTTCAGTATGTTTGACCAGATGGAAAAAGAAAGCAGCTACCTGCTTAACCTTGAAAAACCTTTACCATTACCTGCCTATGAGCGCATTTTAAAAGCAGCACATTGCTTTAATCTTCTAGATGCACGTCATGCTATCTCAGTTACCGAAAGACAGCGTTTCATTTTAAGAATCCGTACTCTGTCTAAGGCTGTTGCTGAGGCATACTACAAGTCACGTGAGGCTCTCGGCTTCCCAATGTGCAAGAATCAGGAGGCCAAATAGGATTATTTATGGCAACTAGAAATTTATTACTTGAATTAGGTACTGAAGAATTACCACCAAAGTCATTAAGAACTTTGGCTCAGTCTCTCCATGATTCTTTTGTAAAACAGTTAAAAGATCAGGAGATCGGTTTTTCAGAGTCTAAGTGGTATGCAACTCCACGTCGTTTAGCTTTATACGTCAAAAACCTGGAAGAAAAGCAGAATGACAAAGAAGTGGAAATTAAAGGTCCTGCTGTAAAGGCCGCTTTTGATTCCGAGGGCAAACCAACCAAGGCTGCTCTTGGCTGGGCATGTGCTAACGGAATTGATATTTCTGAGGCTCAGAGACTTCAGACTCCAAAGGGAGAGTGGCTCTATATCAAAACTGTAAAGAAAGGCCAGGATGTTAAAGAACTCGTTCCAGAAATGTTCAAGAGTGCTTTAAAATCTCTTCCTATTCCACGTCTTATGCATTGGGGTGACAAGAAAGAAGAATTTGTTCGCCCAGTTCATACCTTATGTATGCTTTTTGGCGAAGAACTTATTCCAGGTTCAATCCTTGGTGTTGATTCTTCTAAAACCATAAATGGTCATCGTTTCTTAGGCTCTCAAAAGGTTGAAATCAAATCAGCTGACACCTATGTAGACCAGTTAAGAGCCGAAGGTTCAGTTACTGCTGACTATGAAGAGAGAAAGTGCTCTATTATCGCTCAGGTCAAGGCAATCGCTGATTCTGTAAACGGTAAAGCTGATCTCGATGATTCTCTTGTTGAGGAAGTTACTTCTATCGTAGAAGCCCCTCATATCTTTAAGGCTTCTTTTGAAGACAGATTCCTTAAAGTGCCTGCAGAGGCCCTTGTATATACCATGAAGGGTGACCAGAAGTACTTCCCAATCTACGACAACAATAATAAGCTTTTGCCAGTTTTTGCTTTTGCTTCTAATATCAATCCAGCAGATCCTACATCTCTGATTTCTGGTAATGAGCGTGTTGTTCGCCCTAGACTTTCTGATGCTGAATTCTTCTTCAATACTGATAGAAAAAATTCTCTTGAATCATTCTTTGCAAAACTTGAGAACATCGTATATCAGAAAGATATCGGTACTATCGCTTTTCGTTCAGACTGTGTTGAAAAACTAGCAAAATACATTGCATCAAAAATTGGTGCTGATGAGTCAAAAGCTGCCCGTGCTGCTCACCTTGCAAAGTGCGATTTGGCTACTACAATGGTTACTGAATTCACCGATACTCAAGGTGTTATGGGAATGCATTACGCAGAACTTGACGGCGAGGATAAGGATGTATCTGAGGCTATTTTCGAGCAGTATTGTCCACGTTTCTCAGGTGATATGATTCCAACTAAACCTGTTCAGATAGCTGTAAGCTTAGCTGAAAAACTAATCACTTTAGTTGGCATTTTTGGTATAAACCAATTACCAAAAGGAGACAAAGATCCTTTTGGTCTTCGCCGTGCTGCTATCGGTCTCGTAAGAATTATTCTTGAGAACAACATATCTTTAAATCTCGTAGATGCAGTTAAAGAAGCATACTCTATTTTGGAGTCAAAATTAACTGTAAAAGATACTGCTGATCAGGTTGTAAACTTCATTTACAACCGCTTAAAGGCATATTTCCAAGATCAGGGAATTGAGGCCTCTATCTTCTTATCTGTACTTTCAACAACTCCTTCAGATCTTGTTGATTTCGATAAGAGAGTTAAAGCAGTTAAGTCATTCAAGGATCTGCCTGCAGCCGAAAATCTCGCCTCTGCATATAAACGTGTAAACAACATCCTTAGCAAGGCTGGTGAAGTATCTACTTCAGTAAGTCAGGACCTACTTTCTGAACCTGCTGAAATTGAGCTTGTTAAGGCTCTAGATGCAATTTCTCCAAAGGTAAATGCTCTTTACCAGGATGAAAATTATAACGAGGCACTTTCTGAGTTAGCTGCTCTAAAAGAACCAGTTGATAACTTCTTTGAGAATGTAATGGTAAATGCAGATGACCAGAGAGTAAAGAACAACCGATTAGCAGTTCTTGTAAGTCTCCATAATTTAATTGGCAAAACAGCAGACATTTCTGTCTTATACTAACTAGTATTCAAAACTACTTCAAATGGGACCAAATTTTGGTCCCATTGTTTTTCATTTTACCCATATCACAACTTCTATTGTTCCACGTGGAACATGACAAGATTAAATAATTGAATCATATCTTTCAATTATTCGTTCATCAGTCTCTCTTAATTATCTCATTGAGATGTCATGAAACTGTTTGTTAATTACTATCATTTGTGTTTCATGTAGAATTTATTTTCCATCGATAAAGAAAAATATTCATAGTTGTTAGCAATAATTTCAATATTTGTCGAACACTTGGTAGCGAAATTTTCTAATATTTCTAACACGTTGGGCATCTAATATGATATGTTCCACGTGGAACACATGAAAATTATTCTTAAACTTCTTGACCAATGCAATGATAATGTACAACTAAAATTGATTGAAATTTTCATTTCAAAGAGAATATATCTTCTTTGCAACTTAACATTTGCAACACGCAATCTATCATTTAATCAAAGCATTCATATTTCAGTTCATATATCAGAGTAATATAATATGTTTCATAATGAGGGCACAGAATGTTCTACGTGGAACATAAAAAAATCAATTACCGCTCAATTGCTATTTGATGCCAGAGAAATTCTGGCAAGTTGATATTTCTTTGCTATATAAATAAGTATTCATGATTGCAAATTCTACAATTCAATTCATAAATATCGAATTCATATTGCCTTAAACAAATTATAAATATTTCTACAATAAGATAACTCACGATTAGGTTTTATTCTCAACAACTACTGGTCGTATATATAATTCTGTCTTAAATAGTCCTTAACGAATATGTTGATGATAGTAATTCTTTTCGATTAGTTTTAATCCAATATTCAATTCCATGAATAGGTGATATATTATCAATGAATTGTAAATATCACTAATTACTGCCTAATTGCAGTCATAAAATAAAAACAAGATTGAAGGTGTATAAGGTTGTGACTCACAACTAATTGATATGAATTTTTGTGTATTGTTCCACGTGGAACAAAAAAATTTTGAAATAAAAAAGGTATGAGAATAATCCCATACCTTCTTTCAAACATCGAATAATTAAATATCGAGAGTTGCCTTTGAGGCGTTTTCAGCAATGAAGATCTTTCTATTCTCTACATCTTCACCCATAAGCTCATTAAAGAGTCTATCAGCTTCCATAGCATCAGTGATTTGAACCTTAAGCAAGGTTCTGGTGTCTGGATTCATGGTAGTCTCAGACAACTGTTCATGGCTCATTTCACCCAAACCTTTGTATCGCTGAATTTTAACTCCTGAGAAGCCTTCTTTCATCAGGAGCTCATAAGCCTCATGGAAGTTAGCAACACCTATCTGTCTGCTTCCAACTTCAACAAAGCCATCACTTTCAATTAAGTCATAAACTTTAAGGTTCATTGACTTAAGCATTGCATAGTCAGGTGAATTGAAGAAATTAGCATCTAATTCATAACGGTAGTCTATACCGTGAACATGCTGGATTACAACAGGATAATAGGTTTTCTCAAGAGCATCAAACTTAGTATCAGCTCTGAAGTAAACACCTTCGGCTACATTAGAAGGTAACTTCTTGATAAAGTTAGTACACCAACCTTCAACATAAGCCTTATCGGTTATCTTAGCAGGCTCTAGTAAAGGATAATACATCAGGTTAATAATGATATCTTTGTTGAACTTCTGAGTAAGTTTTGGAAGTCTAGACATCACCTTATTGTAATCAAGGAATAAAGCCTCTAAAGGAGCACCTGACAGAGGAGCAGCATCCTTGTTCACAAAAATTCTTCCTGACTCAACAGCCATATTGGTCTTGTACTGAAGAGCTTCTTTGTCGGAAAGAACATATCTTACCTGCTTACCCTTCTGGTACTTATATAATGGAGGCTGAGCTACATAAACATAACCACGCTCAATGAGCTCTGGCATATGTCTGTAGAAGAAAGTTAAAAGCAGAATTCTGATGTGTGCACCATCGACATCAGCATCAGTCATAATAATAACATTGTGATATCTGAACTTATCAGGATTATAATCATCCTTACCAATACCACACTCAAAAGCGCTTACCAGAGTACCAATCTGCTGTGAATCAACAACTCTATCGAAACGAGCTTTCTCAACATTTAAGATTTTACCTCTTAATGCCAAAATAGCCTGGAACTTAGAATCTCTACCTCTCTTTGCTGAACCACCAGCTGAGTCACCCTCTACTAGGAAAATTTCAGATAAGGCAGGATCTTTCTCTCTGCATTTAACCAGTTTGTCAGGAGTAACATTAAGCTCAATACCCCCTTTCTTTCTTGAAAGATCACGAGCTTTTCTCATAGCATCTCTAACACGAGCTGATTCAATAATCTTTGAGCAAATTAAATCAGCATCCTTAGGATTCTCCTGAAGGAAGTTTTCTAATTCTACTGAAACACTGTTAGAAACAGCAGGAGAAGCTTCTGAAGATACAAGCTTATCCTTGGTCTGTGAAGAAAACTTTGGATCAGGCATTTTAACAGAGATAACTGCCGTTAATCCTTCACGAGCATCATCGCCAGAAGTAGATACCTTGTTTTTCTTTGTATATCCCTGATTCTCTAAAAAAGAAGAGAAAGTACTAGTCAGGGCGCGCTTGAAACCGGCTAAATGAGTACCACCATCCTTCTGAGGAACATTGTTGGTAAAGCAGTAAACATTCTCTGTATACGCATCAGTCCACTGCATGCCAACTTCAACCTGAATATTGCCTTCACACATCTTGGTGAAGTGAATAATCTTCTGGTTAAGAGGTGTCTTACCCTGATTTAAATAAGCAATAAACTGACCAATACCACCTTCATGGAAGAAAACTTCTTCTTTTACAGGATCTTCACGAAGATCTTTTAAAGTGATCTTAATTCCACTATTAAGGAATGAGAGTTCTCTTAGTCTCTTTGCCAAGATCTTGTAGTCAAAGGTTGTATTGGTAAAAATTGAAGGTGAAGGCCAGAAACGTACCTTTGTACCTGTCAGATCAGAATCACCAATCTGATGTAAAGGAGCCTCAGGATTACCACCATCCAAATAAATCTGCTGCCAGATATGGCCTTCACGCTGAATGGTGAGCTCTAACTTGTCAGAAAGTGCGTTAACAACGGAAATACCCACACCATGCAGACCGCCTGAAACCTTATAAGAGTTTGAATCGAACTTACCGCCAGCATGAAGTACAGTCATTACAACTTCAGCTGCAGAAACATGCTCTTCAGGATGCATTGCAACTGGAATACCACGTCCGTTATCAGCACAAGAAACAGAGCCATCCTCATGAATGGTTACTTCAATATGATTACAGAAGCCAGCTAAAGCCTCATCGATAGAATTATCGACGGCTTCAAACACCATGTGATGAAGACCTGAACCATCATCAGTGTCACCGATATACATACCAGGACGCTTACGTACAGCCTCTAAACCATGCAATACTTTAATACTACCGGTATCGTAACTGTTATTATCTGACATCTGTTCCTCTTTAATTTTTATTGGGTTTTAAGAGCCTGATGGATATCAAGATAAGAGACATCACCAAATTCCTGAAAACCTAAATCTTTAGAAATGTTGGTCATAAAGACCTGACAGCCACATGCATGAAGTTCATCTAGAAGTAGCTGACGGGAGTTGGGGTCAAGTTCGGAACTTAAATCATCTAGAAGATAGATACAGTTAATTCCAGAATCGTTTCTTAACAACTGTCCTTGAGATAATCTCAAAGCACAAACAAGCAGTTTTAACTGTCCCCTCGATAGGGTTTCACTAGCCGCAGAATTATTGCATTTAACTTTCAAATCTGCCCTGTGGCAACCATAAAAAGTATACCCTAAAACTCTATCTTTTTCAAGGTTTAAGTCTAGCAGAGACCGCAATGAACAGCGGTTTTCCCAACCTTTTGAGTAATGAAAAGTGAAACTAAAATTCGGTAAAAACTTCGATAGTTTTTCATTAAGTATCGGAGTTAAATCTTCAAGATATTTTTCTCTTAGTTCAGTGAGTCTGTTTGCATAATTACAGAATGTATCATCCCATAATTTAATATCATCAAGTTTGTCTCCACGTTTTAACAACATGTTTCTTTGAGCAAGAAGCTTTCGATAATTTGACCAAACTGAAACAAACTCTTTGTTAGAATAATATAATCCCCAATCAAGGTAAGCACGTCTAAGTTCGGGACCATCAAGAACTAGCTCAATCCCCTGAGGGTGAATTACCTGAACTGAAAGATACGATACAAGATCAGACAGTTTATTGGATTTAGAGGAATTGATTGAGATAAGACTATTCTGCTTGCTGTCCTTATATCTTAATATTCCAATATTGTCTGACCTAATCCCTTTGTCATCGGCTATCTTTGCAGATATGGCAAAGAAAGGCATTTCATTGTTGATAAGAGAGTGAAGTCGAGCTTTTCTGAAAGAATGCCCAAGACCTAAATAGGATATTGCTTCAAGAAAGGATGTTTTACCAGAACCGTTAGGTCCGTAGATAATATTAAAATTTTTTGAAGGCTCAACATCAAGCGAAACTATGTTTCGGTAATTTGTGATGATGAGCCTTTCTATTAACATTTACTGATTGTAGCTGAAATTAAACCACAACCTTGGAGATGATGTACTTAGCTGCAATTCCGTTCTCGATAACATCTTCTTGTGGCTGAATAAGAATATGAGATACAGGATTTGCAAAGCTGAAACGTACACTATCAGATTTGATCTTAGACAGAACGTCCTGAAGATACTGTGCATTTAATGAAATTTCTACATTATTCTGAACTGATGGAACTATCAGCGATGAATTACCAACTTCATGCTCTGAGTTTTCAGCACGCATATCGACCTTACCACCACCAAAACTGAAGGTAACACCATTAACACGTTTTGATGCAAAAACAGATACAGCTTTAACCTGTTTTGAGAATTCATCTTTTGGAATATCAAAAACGCACTCAATCTGCTTTGGAATTACAGTTCTTACATTAGGGTATCCGCATGTAATAAGCTTAGAAGCCAATCTGTATCCATTACATGTAGTAAACACTGCATTCTTGGTAAACTTGAGTTCAACCTGAGTTTCACCACCAGTACAGATTGATGACAGTTTTTCAGCGCAGCGTTTGGTTAAAATAGCACCAAAATTTGGAGTAACAGAACTCTGACCTTCAAGGATGGTTTCAAGAATAGCCATTCTGTGACCATCAGAAGCAAAAGCTTCTAGTTTATTGCCACTGAATTCAATTCTGATACCTTTTAGATAATCACGGAAATCCTCATTGGATACACAAAATGAAGAAGAATCAATTATTGTCTTTAACTGTCTCTGCTCAAGAACGATAACCTGCTCAGTATTTTCCTCTTCAAATGAAGGGTAATCAATACCAGTTCTAGTTCTGATCTTATATGAAGTTAAGCCGTTAGAAATCTCAAGAACATTTGTATCTTCATTAAGATAGATTGAGAGCTTACTGTTCTGATCTAGATTTGATAATGCTTCTTTAAATTTGATAGCGTTAACAGTAATAACACCCTCAGAGATAACCTCTTCAACAGCAAGATCGTACTGCATCTCAATATTGTAATTGGTTGCAGTCATTTTCAGGTTATTTGCTGTAAGAGATAAGAGAATGTTCTGAGTAATATCATCTTTATTTGTAGTACCACCGGCTACACCTGAAAGAGTATTAACAGCTTCTTTTATATTTGAAAGTAAAACAGAAAATTTCATTTAAATCCACATCTCCAGCAAATATTAATCTTTCTTTAAAGAAAGTGTAAGTTTCTGATATACAGCTGAAAGCTCTTTATCTTCCTTGATTCTATCACGTGTTCTATTAATAGCTGAATGCACTGATGAATGATCCTTGTTAAATGAGCGAGCAATCTCATTTAGAGATAGAGTAGGAATAAGATCACTGGCTAGGGCCATAGCAATAGATCTTGCTGTTGACGTCAATTTCTTTCTCTCAGCAGATTCCATTGACTCGATTGTTACACCATACTCTTCAGCAACACGCTGTTTAATAGCATCTAAGGTTGTAAGCTGACTCTTGACGTTAACGAGATTGGACAGAATCTGTACAGCATCATCATAATTGATAACACCATTATTCATATCAACTTGCACTTTCAGAGTCTTAATAGCACCTTCGATTTCACGAACAGAAGATCTGATATTCTGAGCAATATAATCAACAATCTCCCTTGGAAGCTCAAAATGCATTTCATTGCACTTACGGAGAGTGATTGCTGCACGAGTTTCTTTGCTAGGCGGATAAATCTCTCGACATACACCAGAACCAAATCTTGAAACAAGTCTTGGAGAGAAGTTCTTGAGGTTTCCCGGAGGCACATCAGATGCAAGAATAAGCTGTCTACCAGGTTTATCAAGGAAGGTAGCAATGATGTCGAAGAAAGTATCTCTAGCCTTGTCTGCCTTTGTTAAAGACTGGATGTCATCCATGATGTACACATTGTGTTGTGTAAACATATCTTGGAAATGAACCTGCTGAGGATCGTATGAATTCTTTTTTGCCATTGAATCAACATACTTACGGATAAAATCCTCTGCTCGAATATACACAACAGAAATGTTAGGCTTTTCTCTTCTTATCTTATTGGCAATAGCCCATAAAAGATGTGTCTTACCCAGACCAGAACCACCATAGATATAGAATGGGTTGTAAGACTCAGAACCTGGATTATCAGCAATAGAATTTGCAATTGTATACACGAGCTGATTCTCAGGATCAGTAATGTAATTATCGAAAGTCTTATCTGGATTTATAGAATCATTTTCGTACTTTGGAATCACATTAGCCTGAACATTAGGCTGGGCAGCTTCAGGATATGAAGCATACTGATCTTGTGAATAGAAATCCATTCTGTAGTTCTGATTAGGATTTCCAGGCTGATACATGTTTGAAACAGTATCACGACCATAACCCATGTTATAGTTGTTTGCCTGCATATCTCTAGGAGGAACAGGTGAGCTTTGAGGAAGATCGCCACTCATCTTAATCTGCATGCCGTAATTCTTACCTAATATATTGTTAATGATAGTTAAAAGATTGTATGCATACTGTGGTAAGAGCTTTGATGCAGCATCATTCTTACAGATGAAGCATACTGAATCATCGATAACAGTGAAAGAACACAGGGTCTGGATACACTGAATAACAGCCTTTTGGGTTGGATCAGAGAAAGAATCACTCATCATTGTGATTGCATCTTTCCAGACTTGATTAAAATCCATAAAACAGCCCTTTTAGAATTTTTGTTATATAAAATTGTTAAACAAATTAATGTAGCGAGGTATTTTAGCACAATCCATTAATTTAATGTTGACCATTGCTACAATTACAATGTAAAATGTCGTACTTTGTATTTGAAACGATTAATCCGATTAATCTTTATTCATTCGGATTATTTCTTCAATTTAAGTTAACAGGCGGTTTTGTACCGCCGTCGGAGTTTTAAATGAAGCGTACATTCCAGCCAAACGTAACAAAGCGTAAACGCACCCACGGTTTCCGTGTTCGTATGCGTACTGCAGACGGCCGTAAAGTTCTTTCACGTCGTCGCGCAAAGGGCCGCAAGCGTTTAACAACTGTTTAATGGCCAATAATACCTTTCCCCGGACTTCAAGACTTCTATCTTCCGGGGAATACGATAAGGTATTCAAAAACCCTGTCCGTGCCAGCGAACCGGGGGTGTTAGTTCTTGCGCGCAAGAATGAGCAGCAGTGTTCAAGGCTCGGATTGGTTATACCAAAGAAAGTTTTAAAAAGGGCTGTTTGGAGAAATCGTGTAAAGCGAATTGCCAGAGAGACCTTCAGATTAAACCAGCATTCTCTGCCAAATATAGATTTGGTTGTAATAGCCAAACCTAAAATAGAAGATATTAGCAATTCTGAACTAAGTGCAATATTCAGGCGTCTATGGCGACAAATTTCTCACCGTTTGGAAAAATAGCGATTGCGCTAATAAGATTCTATCAAATATTCATTAGTCCCTTGTTGGGGCAGCACTGCCGTTTTTACCCTAGCTGTTCACAATATACCATTGAAGCCATCAGAGAATGGGGCGTAATATATGGAACATGGATGGGAATCAAAAGAATTTCTAGATGTCACCCACTAAATCCAGGTGGCTATGATCCTGTACCAAAAAGAATTAATAAGAACTAACCACCTTTGTAAGGTAAAAAACTATGGAACAACAACGTAACCTCATATTCATTCTTCTGCTGTGCACAGGAATGTTTTTATTTTGGGACTGGAACAGCGATAAGTTAAACAGTGCCAATCAGGCTGCTGAAACTGTAAAGGCTGAAGAAATCATTTCAGATAGCCAAATACAGAATACTGTTACCCTTAAGAGTGATAATCTTGATCTTACAATTAACCTCAAAGGTGGTGATATTGTTGATGCCAAGCTTCTGAAAATCAAGCAGGAACAGGACAAAGACGATCCATTCAACCTTCTGATGACAAAACCTCAGTTTGTTTATCAGGCACAAAGTGGTCTGGCTGGTCCTGATGGCACCGATAACAAATCTAGACCACTTTATACAGCTGAAAAAGAATCCTTTGTTCTTGAAGATGGTCAGGACAGTGTTTCAGCAATTTTGGTTCTTGAAGAAAATGGTGTGACATATACAAAGAAGTACACCCTTGAGCGTAACTCATACACAGTTAAAGTTTCTTACGACATTGATAACAAGTCAGAAAAGACTTTAAATCTGTGCTTCTACGGTCAGTTAAAACAGTCTGAAGATGATTCATTCCTCAAGGATGATGCAAGTTTCGGAATGGTTGCAGGAGCATATCGGGGAACAGCATATTCATCTGATGAATCACGCTATGAGAAGGCTACACTTGATTCAATCATCGATGATGCCGAAGACAATAAACGCTACAACATTGCAACCAGCAAGGGTTGGGTAGCAATGATTCAGCACTATTTCGTATCAGCATGGATTAGCGATTATACAGAAGGAAACGTAATCTATTCAGGTGCAGCAGATCAGAATAAGACTGCAATCATCGGTTTAAGAACTCAGAACATTACTATTCCTGCTGGTGAAAGCAAAAACGTAACAGCAAGATTGTGGGTTGGTCCAAAAGATCAGGAAGCAATGGCAAAGGAAGCCAACAATTTTGATCTTACCGTTGACTACGGCTGGTTGTGGTTCATTTCTATCCCATTATTCAAGATCCTAAACTTCATCCATGGTTTAGTTGGTAACTGGGGTTTTGCCATTATTCTTCTGACTTTGGTTGTTCGTGGTGTAATGTTCCCATTAACCAAGGCTCAGTACGCTTCTATGGCTAAGATGAGACTTCTTCAGCCAAAACTGATGGAACTGCGTGAAAGATACAAGGACGACAGACAGAAGATCGGTGCTGAAACAATGAAGCTGTATAAAGAGGAAAAAGTAAACCCTCTTGGTGGTTGCTTACCATTACTGATCCAGATGCCTATATTTATCGCTCTCTACTGGACTCTGATGGAATCAACCGAGTTAAGACAGTCAAGCTTCATCTTGTGGATTACAGACTTGTCAGTTAAAGACCCATACTTTGTACTGCCAATTCTTTATGGTATCAGTATGTTCTTACTGCAGAAGATGTCACCTACACCTATTACTGATCCAATGCAGAGAAAGGTTTTCATGGCAATGCCATTTATCTTTACCTTTATGTTCTGTACATTCCCAGCTGGTTTAACACTCTACTGGTTAGTATCAAACTGCTTTACTATTTTCCAGCAGCAAATCATTTTCAGATCTCTTGAAAAGAAAGGTCTGAGCATGAAAAAAACCAGTGCTAAAAAGTAAATCTATGTCAATTGAAGACACAATTGCAGCTATCGCTACCCCTCATGGAAGGGGTGGCATAGCCATTATCAGAATATCCGGTGCTCTAGCATTGGATGTTGCAAAAAAACTCACCGGAATCACTCCTGAACCTCGCAAAGCCTATTTCAAGAAATTCACCTTGAATTCCAACGTTCTAGATGAAGGTGTACTCTTGTATTTCGCTGCTCCTAATTCATATACAGGAGAAGACGTAATAGAACTTCAGGGGCATGGTGGTAACATGACACCAAAACGAGTTCTAGAAGCTGTTTTAAGCATCAACGGAGTGCGTCAGGCAGAACCAGGTGAATTCACAAGACGAGCTTTCTTAAATGGAAAGATGGACCTTACAGCAGCAGAAGCTGTTGAGGATTTAATATCAGCCGGATCTGAAAGCGCAGCAAAAGCTGCTCTCGCTTCACTTGAAGGCGTATTTGCAGATAATCTATATAAATTATCTGATCTCATTACTAATTTCAGAGTAAGGCTCGAGGCATGTCTTGATTTTCCAGAAGAACATGAGGACTTTTACGAATCTGGTAAAACTGATCAGGTTTTAACTGAAATTAAAGAGTTAGCCAAACATACATTCGATGCTGCAAATCAGGGTGTTCTTCTGAATGAAGGTGCAAAAATAGTGCTATCAGGAGCTCCAAACGCAGGTAAATCAAGTCTTTTAAATGCTCTTGCTGGTACTGAAAAAGCTATTGTTACCAATATTCCAGGTACAACTCGTGATGTTTTAACAGCTAATGTGGAAATTGCTGGTGTACCTGTGCTTATCACTGATACTGCAGGAATAAGAGATACACCATCAGATGAAATAGAAGCAATTGGTATCAAAAAGGCAATTAACGAGCTTAAAAAGGCTGATCTGGTTGTCTTTATGATTGATGGATCAAAGCCTCCTCACGAAGCTATGGAAATATTCAAAAAACTAGGTGATTTTGAAAAAGACGAAAATCATATACTGGTTATTATTTCCAAATCTGACAAGGATAAAGATCAGGAAACAGCTGAACTTCTTAAATCCGATACTTTTTCAAAATACAGAAAGATTGAAACATCAACAAAAACACCTGATGGTCTTTTGAATCTTAAAAAAGAATTATCAGAATGTCTTGGTATCATGCCAGTTGAAGGTGTTTTTATCGCCAGAAGAAGACACCTTACATCGCTTGAATCTACCCTAAAACATATTAACCAGGCTATAGATATATTAGAAACAGGAGATCTCGTTTTATGTGCCGAAGAAATGAGAAAGGCTCAGGAATATATTGGTCAGATAACTGGTAAGGTTACATCTGATGATATTCTAGGTAAGATCTTCTCTACATTCTGTATCGGCAAATAATTACTCCTAAAGGTGATCATTGATATCAGATGCAAAAGTATCAAAGATTTCAATGACACCTTTTTTCAGTTCAGAAGTCAGAGCATCATAACCGTCGTTCCTCTGTTGATTTTCATACACAAAGTCCCTTGAATATATCTGCTTGTTTTCCCTGTTAACCTTCACATTAAGATCAATGTACACCATTCCATCTACACTCCCATAGAATTTAGCAACATATATTTCATATTGAAGATTATCCTGAATATTTTTTCTTAAAAGACTATCAGCAAAAAGTACCTTTATCTGATCTTTTAATGATGAAGTCCAGCGGTGACTGTTCGCTGATCTCAGAGTAACATCAGATGTTTTAATAACAATGCCGCCATCATCAAGTGCTTCATATAGATTTACGTTGACGTTGTAATTGCTATCAAAAGATTTTGAGCTCACACCTTCAACAAGAGAATACCTATCATAATTTATGTTAGTTCCTGAGGTTACGCATCCGGTTAGCATCAGAACTAATACAGTAGTAAGCGCTATTTTTTTCATATTGCTATTTAACCTTTGGTTCAGGATCGTTTTGCTGTTTATCAAATACAAGAGAATTACTCTTCTGTCCAAGTTTAATTAATGCAGGTCTTATATCCTTTACGGAATTATCAATGTTGTTAAGGGTATTAAGCAGACTCTGATACAGTTCCCCCTGTTTGTTATATCCCTCAATGGTATTGGTAAACTTGCTTACAGTCTGCTCTTTTTCTAGGGTGTTAGTTATTTTATTTATTGAAACAAGGGTCTTATTTAATGAAGACAGACTGGTATTCAGGTTATCAGCAATATTGTCGACATCAACAGCATTGAGCTTTTTGGCAAATTCACTAATCTCATCCATAACTCCTTTGTCAGTTGTAAGAGGGATAACTTTATGATCTCTGTAACTTAATAACCTATCTTTGCATGTTTTATTATTTATTACAAAACATACCCAAGATCTTAGTAACCATTTGAAAATCAAGGGTATTTATTAAATTACT
>JBJEWY010000044.1:0-44176 GCA_051885305.1 Succinivibrio sp.
TTTAAGATTGAGGTGATGGGATTTGATGATGTCTACTAGTTTGCAAAATTTCAGGTATAACACAAGTTTTGCAAAAATAGTCTACAAGCAAAAATTCTCTAAAATCGTTTTCCACAGCTTCTTGCAACACCTTGTTTCCATGCGTTTTTCTATCGCGCAACAGTAACTTAAAGAATCTCAGTTTCAACCTTAGTCGATGCATTCATGCTCTGTAATCAAAACAAAATGCTGAGATCTGTTATAAGAATCTCGGATCCGTTAAGATAATGTGATCTAGGCGTTGATCTCAACTGAACCATTTAGGTAGACTTATTTATGAAAGATAAGAACTTAGTGAATATTATTCTAGTTTAATTTTTTCCTTCAAAGATCATCAACGATGATAATCTCTGTTCTACTTAGTGATAACCTACATTCAGAAAAGATAGGAAATAAATAAAGTGGCTGTACCTTCATATGACAAAATATTTACTCCTTTTCTATTACGTTTAAAAGATAGAAACGAGCACTCATTATCAGATATACTTCAGTTTGTAATTAATTATTTTGACTTAACTGAGGAGGATAAAAAGCTTGTCTATAGTAGCAATGGAAAACTTGTTATAAGAGATAGAGTTGGCTGGGCTAGAACATATTTAAAAAAAGCGGGCTTGATAGAAGCAACAAAACGAGCTGTGTTCCAAATATCTGAAAGTGGTGCCAATCTGCTGTCAAAAAAGAATAATGTTACTTTGGATGATCTAAAACAAATTCCTGTATTCATGGAGTTTTACACGGGAACCTCAGTTTCATTAAACAATAAATCACCTCAATCAAATTTAAGTGAAACACCTACAGATCAAATTGAAACGGCCATATTAAAGTTAAATGATGAGTTAGCAAAAACAATTCTTGAAAATATTCAAGAAAAAGTTTCTGATTTTGATTTTGAAAGATTAGTTGTAGGTTTACTTTTAAAAATGGGATATGGTGATATTGAATATAACCAATCTGCTGTAACAAGAAAGACAGGAGATGGCGGTGTGGATGGTATTATTTCCTCTGATAAATTAGGATTAGATTCGATTTATGTTCAAGCTAAAAAGTGGAAATCTGAGCATAAAATAGGACGACCAGAGTTACAAAGTTTTGCAGGAGCCTGTCTGAATACATCAAAATTGATTTTTATAACAACATCTTCATTCACTGATCAGGCTATTTCCTATGCAACAACAATAGAGACAACAGGAAAAAAGATGGTATTAATTGATGGAATGAGATTAGCAAATCTAATGATTGAATACGATTATGGAGTTTCAACTGAAAAAGTGTATTCCGTAAAAAAGATCGATACAGATTTTTTTGATGATTTTGACTAACAGCATAGTCAGGCTACCAATAATTTATTTACAAGGTTATAGTAATACTCATTTGAGAGAACAGGACAAGACTGTATTAGTTTGTCGTGACAAATAAAAAGTTCGTCAGGGCAAACTTTTTCACAAGAAAACAAGGAGTGGCAGGATAGGCAAAATTGATCAAAACGGATGTCACTCTCGTTTTCATAACTTTTTAGTTCACTCTCCTCTATCTCTCAAAATTCACTCCACTGATTTGGTTGTTGAGAATGTTTTTAGAGCCTTTTCTAGAGAGGTAACTGTAGCGTTTTTTCTGCAGATCATATAACAGCAACCTTTTGTTTAAAATAAATCAAACCAGAGAAACCTGCAGTTTCTTTCCTAGGCCTTTTGCAAGTTTCAGAAGTGTATTCAAAGAAGGGTTTGCATTGCCGTTTTCAATTTTAGACAAATCGGCCTGAGTAATACCTGTCAGCTCAGAAAGTTCCTTCTGAGTAAGATTCTTCTCTTTACGAGCCAGAATAATACTTTCAATCAGAGCATATTTTGACTCTAATGCATCGTACTCCTTCTTTACTTTTGGATCCTTTAGCTGATCTGCAAGAAAATCTTCAAATTTATTACTCATTTTCATTGCTCCTTCTTAAAAAATCTTCTCTGTATTTTTTTTAGCCATTTCTATTTCTTTTCGTGGTGTTTTCTGGGGCAGAAATAAAAAAACATTGGTTAATACAGCCTTTTTACCAACGAAAAGAAAGCGAACAATTTTTTTTGAAGAACCAGATTATTTGTTTTCACAAAAGGTTATTCCTTCCAGATTAAGCAGGTATCTTTTTCTTTCAAGACCTCCACTGTAACCTGTGATCTTTTCTTTTGTTCCCAACACTCTGTGGCAAGGTATGATGATAGGGATTCTGTTTCTTCCCACTGCCTGACCTACAGCCTGCGCAGACATTCTTTTCATCCCATACTGAGATGCTAGCATATTTGCGATTGTTCCATATGTAACAGATGATGAATATCCTATCTGAAGAATTATCTTAAGAACATCATCCTGAAAGGCACTGGAGCAAAGATGGAGGGGAGGGGTAAAATCAGGATTTGTTCCTGAAAAATATAGATCCAGGAAATGTTCTGCAGATTTTATAAAAGGACTCGTTGATTCAAATACCTTATTTTTCAAACTGTACTGTTTAAAATTTTCTTCAAAAACAAGATCGCAAAGTCCTATATCATCGCTTACAAGATACAAGGTTCCAATTGGACTGTTATAAGGTTTAAAAGAACGTATCCTGTTCATAATATCGATCCCTTAGTATGCAAAGGACGGTTAAATTGCATATAAGCAGTGATTGCAGTTTTATAAAGGTCCTATTAGTTTCATAAGACAGTTTTTGCAGTCGAAATCCAGTTTGAACTTAGTTTTTCCGATTTCAAGGTAAAGATCCTGCGCTTTAGCCTTGTGGCGTTTAGGGCAGAGATTGAAACAATATCTTAGGCAGTGTTTTGAAGTAAGAACACATGACTTTTGATGTTTTCTCTCTGTCTCATAAGCCCAGATCAGATCTTCTGTTCCATGTGATTTGTAAAATTCAGCGGCCTTTTCATTGAAAATATTAGCCATAAAGCCAAGATTTCTCTCTTTTTCTGGAAGATTTGGGGCGTTGCTGAAATCATGCTGAACATCTGCTCTGAAATCTGTTTTAACTTTGTTTAGCTTTTCAATGACACTTCTTCGCAGAGAATTTAATACGCTCTGAGGTACAAAATGGTGGTAAGGAAGTTCAAGAGAGAGCTCATCAAGACGATAGATAGTATCTCCTAAACGTCCAAGTTTATCTTTCAGGTTATCCTCTAGCTTTAGAGGATCTTTTGCTGTTTGCAGATCGTCTAAATTGCGGGTTACTGAAACTTCTATTCCACATTCATCAACAGCATTTAGGCTGATACTGTTTTCTGATTCTGAATAGATAAGTCTTATAGATAGTTTTCTTGTTGTAGCTTTACCCTCAAGTTGTTTTTCAAAATCTGAATCTTTGCTTCTGAAAAATATAGTTCCTGATGGAATTTTTTTCAGATCCTGAAAAATTTCAGCAGTATTCTGATTTTTGACACTACTGATTCTAAAACCTTCAAGTTCACCTTCTTTGTTGTAGTAATTTAGAGAATCTCCATTGTGAAGGGAAACATTTCTAAAGAGTTTAAATGTCAGATCGTGACCATTCTGCTTTTCAAGTTTTCCGATTTTAAGACCAACATATCCTGGAGCATCAAAATTAGCATAATTCTCTTTGATCTCATGAGTATTGTATTCTGTAAACCCACGGTTAAAACTCTTGGATACATCAGGAGCAAAAACAGTATCGGTTCTGCCAAAAGAACTTCTTTTAAGATCAGTGCGTTTTGCAATAATTTCATCTATAGCTTTTCTGTAGTAGGCAGTTACGTTTTTAACGTAGTTTACGTCTTTTAGTCTGCCCTCAATCTTGAATGAACTGATTCCCGCATCTATAAGTTCTTCTATATTGTCACTTTGGTTGAGATCTCTCATTGACAGCAGGTATCTGTCTTTTGCAAGGTACTGCCCATCAGCATTTATAAGACTCATAGGTACTCTGCAAAGCTGTGCGCATTCACCTCTATTTGCACTTCTGCCTGTTATAGCCGCACTAAGATAGCATCTGCCGGAAATACCCACGCATAATGCACCGTGGATGAAGGCCTCAAGTTTTACACTAGTGTTCTGACTTATTTCTCTGATTTCATTTATAGAGAGTTCTCTAGCTAAAACGACCTGAGAAAAACCTGCTTTTTCAAGAAACTGTACTTTTTCCAAAGTAGAGTTATCCTGCTGAGTGCTAGCATGGATTTCAAGTGGAGGCAGAGATCCGTTAATAAGACCTAAATCCTGAATGATCAGGGCATCTACACCGATGTCATACAATTGAAATGCAAGTTCTCTTGCCTTTTCAAGTTCACTATCAGAGAGTATTGTATTGATTGTTACATGCACTTTTGCTTTAAACAGGTGAGCATAACTGCAGACAGCTTCAATATCTTCAAGAGAGTTGCCTGCATTTACTCGGGCACCAAAAGATGGTCCTCCGATGTATACAGCATCAGCTCCGCTATCGATAGCTGCAATGGCGCATTCTTTGTTTTTGGCAGGGGCAAGTAATTCAATAGTTCTCATAGATTCATTTCAACATATAAAACTGGCTATATTCTAACCTTTTTTAGAGCTGATCATTTTGAAATTAAGTGAAATGGTTATCTTTTATGAGGAGCTATTATCAGTTAATGAATTACAGGGAAAAATAATGTGAGTTTTAAAAAGGCGGAGCTAAGCTCCGCCTTGCAGGTTTGTTATTAAGCTGAAAGAGCCTTTTCATCAGGTTCTGCTACAGTGTTGGAATCTTCCTCGATATTAAGTTCTTCGTGAAGCTTTTCAAGGGATTCTACAGTAACAATTCTTGCCTTTGGAATAAAGTTGAATTCGGTTGCTGTTGCAGATGTGTAAGCACCCATCATTCTTCCTACAAGCAGATCTCCTACTTCAAGGTGAGGCAAAGAGATCCCCTCTGCAAGAATATCAATGCTATCGCAGGTAGGTCCTGCAAGAACACATCTTTCAGTAAGAGGACTGTCTGAAACAACTGATTTTGGATATACGACGTGATCAAAAATCTGACCGCTATAGCTTCCATAAACTCCATCATCAACATAGTACCAAGGAACATCCTGACGACGAGAGATACCAACAACTGTTGAAACAGAGGTCATGCATGGTGCTGCGATAAATCTGCCAGGTTCAGCTTTGAGCTCAAGACCTTCTGGAAGCTTTTTACAGGCTTCACGGATTGGGGCACAGAAAGCGTCAATATCGGTATCCTCTGCGTTCTGATAGTCAACAGGGAATCCTCCTCCAATGTCTAGGATCTTGACTTTAATGCCTTCTGTTTGAGCCTGACGGATGATTCTGTTACATGTCTCGATTGCTTCAACATGCCGTTTTGGATTAGGTGCCTGAGAGCCAACATGGAATGAAAGTCCTGCGATGGTAATTCCTAATTCGTCAGCTGCTTTTAGCAGATCGATTGCCTCATCAGGAGTACAGCCGAACTTCTTTGAAAGATCAACTGGAGTTTCAGGATTAGGGAAACTTAATCTTAAAAGAAGCTGAACCTTCTTCTTGTAAGGAATAAATTTTTTAAGTTCGCAGAGATTGTCATAGACAAATATTGAACAGCCAAATTCCAATGCGTAGCGGATGTCACTGTCTTTTTTGATTGGATGGGTATGAATGCAATCAGCAGGAGATACACCCTGACTTTTTACAAGATCGATTTCTCCGTTGCCTGCAAGATCAAAACTTGCACCCACAGCTTTTAATGCTCTGATGACATTAGCATCAGGAAGTGGTTTAACAGCATAATGAAGTCTGAAATTTGGCAGGGCTCGTTTTAGTTGATGATATTGGTCCTGTACTTTGGAGAGATCCTGAATCAGGAGTGGAGAACCGAATTTATTAACAGCTTTTTTTAAGTCAGCATTAGTTAAAAGTGACTGTTTCATTGTCTTATTGTACACCTCGACTTAGAGACCTTCGTCTCTGAAAAAAATCCCGGTCAAACAAAAGTGACCGGCGTTCTTGTTTGGGGTGCAACTTTAAAGAAAAATGAGACATATGACAATACTTTTTTTCAGTTTGAATAATAGCACCAATGTGGTGCAACTTATTAAACAGTATGTTTATTACTATATGAAAAATAAGGAAAAACTCTGATAATAGACAATATGGTTTTATCTGTATATTAACTTGCAGTGAATGGCTTTTTTAAGCCATTTAGGAGAATTAATTACATGTTTTGAAAATGGAGAAAAGTGCAATTTCGCTATAAAAAATTTTTTCAGCATAGAGTTTTCAAAGATCCTAATTATCACTGTGTAGGAATTCTTTTTCTCTTTCCAAGATTATTTATATAGAGAGGAGTTTGTCACACAACAACTTCAGCTTTTCTTTCTTCTCTATAACAGTTGTATAAATTTCATCATATCTTCCATATCATGTCAGATGAATTAGCTTGTGTATAATTTAATGACTGAACAGATAACAGGTATGATTTTTTACAATTAACTATCTTATTTTTACCTCTTTATTTAATTCTCTTTACAAAGCGAACGTAAATTTGCATCTGTAGAAAACAATTTAGAGGTTAATATGAAAAAAATCATTAAGACTTTAGCTATATCTGTTGTTGCTGTATGTGTTTCAGGTGCTGTACATGCAGCTGAAGATGTATATAACCGTGCAGCTGTAGGTGACATTACTGTTAAAGGTGGTGCATCACGTATCCATGGTGATATGTACAAGATGTATGAGCCAGAATTAAAGCTTGCCAACAAAAAGAAGGCAAAGAATGTGATTCTGTTAATCGGTGATGGTATGGGTGACAGTGAAATTACTGCCGCTAGAAACTTTGCCCATGGCGCAGGTGGTGCTTTCAAAGGCTTAGATGCTCTTCCAATTACCGGTCAGTATACTCACTACGCATTAGACAAAAAAACTCATAAGCCAGATTATGTTACTGACTCAGCAGCATCTGCTACTGCCTGGTCTACTGGTGTTAAATCATACAATGGTGCTATCGGCGTAGATGTTAACGGTAAGCCATATCCAACTTTAATTGAGCTTGCCAAGAAGAAAGGCCTTGCAACTGGTGATATTTCAACTGCTGAAATTCAGGACGCAACTCCTGCAGCATTAATTGCTCACGTTACCCACAGAAAGTGCTATGGTCCATCTGCTACCGCTGAAAAGTGCCCTAACGAGACCTTAGATAAGGGTGGTTTAGGTTCTATTTCAGAACAGATCATCAAGACCCGTGCAGATGTAACCATGGGTGGTGGTATGAAATCATTCCTTGAAAAGGCAACAGCTGGTAAGTACAAGGATATGACTCTGCTAGATCAGGCTAAAGCAGAAGGCTTTACTGTTGTTACTAACGCTGCTGAAATGAATGCCGTTAAAAAGGCTGACAGCAAGTCACCTGTATTAGGTCTTTTTGCTGAAGGCAATATGCCAATCAGATTAAAAGGCCCACAGGCTTCATTCCATGGCAATCTTGATAAGCCAGCAGTCAAGTGTGAAGTTAATGCTGAGCGCGATGGTTCAGTACCACTTCTTGCTGATATGACCAAGAAAGCTATCGAGCTGTTAAAAGACAATAAGAATGGTTTCTTCCTGCAGGTTGAAGGTGCATCTATTGATAAGCAGGCTCACAAGAACAATCCTTGCGGTCAGTTTGGTGAGACTATGGATCTTGATGAGGCAGTTCAGGTTGCTTTAGAGTTTGCTAAGAAAGACGGCAACACTCTGGTTATTGTAACAGCTGATCACGCCCACTCAACCCAGATCTGCTATCCAAACGCTGTAGCTCCTGGCTATACTCAGGCTGTAATTACCGCTGATGGCGCTCCTATGACCATCTCTTATGGTAACTCAGAGGACGTTAATGATTCTGGTCACACTGGTGCTCAGCTGAGAGTAGCAGCCTACGGTCCTGGCGCAGTTAATATTTTAGGTTTAACTGATCAGACCGATATATTTAAGACCATTTCATCTGTTCTGTCACTGAACTAGTCTTCCTTAATAAAATTTTGGCACCACTCGTTGGTGCCTTTTTTTATGCAAATAAATAAAGGGAGCATGGCTCCCTCTATATCAAAATTCAGTATGTTTCAGATTAGAATTTATGCACTGAATTTTATTCCAAATAGCTGAGTTATCATGATAATCAGAATTAAAACTGGTATTACATATCTGACTAGGATCATGAATGGAGCCAACCACATGAATTTAACTGTACCAAAGCTTGTAAGTTCAGTTAGCAACTGTTTTGGTGTCATTTTCCAACCAACAAACAGTGCAGCACCAAGGCCAGTTAAAGGTAGAATGAGTTTTGCTGTTACATAATCTAGGAAATCAAAGATATTCATTCCAAAGATTTTGATGAACTCAAGTGGTCCCATTGATAAAGATGCAATGCAGCCGATAAGGAATGCGCTTACAGATACCACAGTTGCAGCTCTCTTTCTTGAAAGGGTAGTTCTTTCTGCAATATATGCTGTAGCAACCTCATGTAGGAAGATTGTGGATGTTAGTGCAGCAAACAGCAGAATAAGATAGAACGCAGATGGAACCAGCCAGTTAAGGAAAGGCACAGATTGCAGAGCAGAATTGAAGACGTTCGGCAGTGAAATAAACACAAGTCCTGCGCCATCTGATGGGGACATGCCTGCAACAGAGAATACAGCAGGGAAGATAATGAGACCTGCCATAATTGCAATTGCAGTATCAATGCTTGCTACAGATAAAGCTGTTCTGTTAAGGTTCACATCGCGTCTGAAATATGAAGCATATGTGATAAGCCCCAAACCAAGAGAGAATGAATAGAAACACTGTCCTAAAGCTGATAGCACTACATCAGCATTGATTGCAGCAAAATTTGGCTTGAACAGGAATTCAATACCTTGAGCCGCACCTGGCATTGTTAAAGCAAATCCAACAAGCATTAACATGATGATGAAAAGTGCTGGCATAAGTATTTTTGCAGATCTTTCAATACCTTTTTGAACACCACAGACAATCACAAAATGGATAATGGCTGTAACAATAAAGAGACAGATGATTGGTTTAAGTGGATCGCTTACGAATTGACCAAAATGGTTCTTGAATGCATTTGAATTGTCATCAGTGAGAACATTTCCCAACTGAACAAAAGTTCCAGTAACAGCATCAAACAGATAATAGAACACCCATCCTACTACCACGTTGTAGTAGCAGAAAATCACGAATGCAACCATTACTGATGCAGTACCAATCCACTTCCAGTTTGTATTAGGTGCAAGAACACTGTATGCATTACCAACATTGGCTCTGGCATGACGACCTATGGAAAATTCGGTAATAAGCATAGGAATACCGAATATGAGAATAATAGCAAGATAAACAATCAAAAATGCTGCACCGCCATTCTGTCCTGCCTGTGTAGGAAATCTCCAAATATTTCCCAAACCGACTGCAGAACCTGCTGCTGCAAGAAGACCTCCAACCTTGGAGGCGAATCCTAATCTGTTACTGTTCATATATAAAGGTCCTTAGAATTTATTGTTATATGCTGGCAATCTGTTAGGGAGTATTATACATGGCTTTTCTGAGGATATAGAGCATAAAAAAAAACGAACCCCAGTAAGTTTGTTCAACTTACTGGGGTCGGGGCAATTGTGCACCTTTTTATCCCAATGACGTTGTGAGAAATTTTATAAGCCAAATTCTGGTTTAATTATTTCACACCAGGTTTTTATTCTTTCATCAGTAAGCTCTGACTGATTGTCCTCATCAATTGCAAGTCCTACGAAGTTATCCGCATCGTGTAGTGGTAACTGAGAAGTAAAGTCATATCCATCAGTTGGCCATAAACCTACAAACTTTGCGCCTCTTTCCTGGAAACTTTCATAGAGTATTGCCATACCATCTAAAAATGTGTCAGGGTATCCTACCTGATCTCCCGTACCAAATAGGGCGATAGTTTTGCCATTAAAATCCATTTTTGCGAGCTTTGGCATAAAATTGTCCCAATCTTCTTGAAGCTCACCAATGCTCCAGGTCGAAGTACCGATTATCAGTTTGTTATAATCATTCATTTTTTCACCGTCAGTGGCGATATTGAAAACATCAACGTTTTCTTTTCCTAACTGAGCTGCGATTTTTTCTGCAACTTCACCTGTTACACCAGTGTATGTACCATAGAATAAAGCGATTTCTTTCATAAAACTTCCGTAAATAAAACAAGTTAAGGCTAATTAGCATTAACTAACTAAGTTATATATTTTATTATATGGATTATTATCAATATGTGAACATTTATTGAAAAACTTTATCATTTGGGGGTAACATTTTTTTATTAATATGATGTGAGAAACCAATTTAAAAACTTTAGGAGCGTTTATGTCCGGTTTTATAGTAGATGAAAGCAAATTTATGCTTGAAGATGAGGAATCTGATGCCTATTTCAAGGAACCATACAGACTACCGGATGGCATTGTTATCGATGCTCTTGAAGATGAAACCGACAAGTGGCAGCTGTACTTAAGTGAGGATGGTGCTTATGAAATCCTTTGCGTACAATCAGAATTAAAGGATCGCTGGATCTCAAGTGGACTTTTACATGAGAGCGATTTTCAGAAAATTGTCCATGCTGATAAAGAACTGTATCTTCTGTTCTCTCCATCATCAATTCCTTTGGCAAGATTAACCTCTGTACGGGTAAAAAATTCATGCAGATATGCCTTATCACTGTATTCTGCTTTTATTCATACAAGACAGCTTGATGTGGATTCAAACCTAAGAGATGGTATTTACTTTGGGTTGAATTCGGTAATTCTTCCATGTTATTCACTAGTGGGTGCTGTATCTGACAGAGCTTTATTTGAGAATGCACTAAGATCCCATAATGATCCAGAAAATTTAAGTGCACCAAACGGCATTAACGATTCTTTAAATCTTATATATGTAAAAAGACTTTTAAAGAAAAAGGGGATAGCACTTCCTGATTTGGAGATCCTATTTGAAGCAGGAGAGAGTGTTGATGATTTTACTTTTGGCAAAGAGGTAAATGCTCTTATTACATCTCCTGTGATAATAAGAGAGCATTATCAGCTTTTTGATACAACCAGCAGAAGCTATCTTTTAATAATGGATAGTCTTTGGGCTGAAGCCTTATTATCAACTACTCTCATTAGCCTTATTACTTTAAATTCTGTAGCAATATCAGGACGAAGATATTATGTGCTTACTTTAAGAAAAGATCACAGCACAGAGAATTTAAATGATCGTTTCTATGGAATGAATGACATGTCCGCAACTCGCATAGCAAGAGCCATCAGACGAACAAGAGCAATATTGCCAGAATGCCAGTTGAAGGAAGGCCTTTATATTGAATCAATGGGCATTGTGCTGCCAGAACATTTTACAAAGGGAAATTCTCAGGAAGATTCAGAAATTATGCGAGAGTGCCTTACAAATGGCCCATTTGCTACAGCCCCTCTTTTGGATGAAATTTCTCTAGAACTGATAAGGTCTGTTTAGACTGCCTCTCTATTCTGAACGATAAATTTGAATACTGCTAATCTGCAGCTATCAGATTTAATTCCGATCTAATAAGAAGTTACCTAAAAATAAGGGCCGCATCCGTGGCCCCTAGTATTTGAATCAGTTAGATTCTTTCTTCTGCATTCTTAATTGTGTCATTAAGAGCTTTAATGTGCTTTTCTGCTTTTTTCTGTTTCTCTTCAGCAGATACATACTTAGTGAAGTATCTCATAATTAGGACGAAGAATACTGGCACGAAGAAAATTGCCAGAACAGTAGCAGTGAGCATACCACCGATCACACAGATACCGATTTCGTTTCGACCTGCAGCACCAGCACCAGATGAGATAGCCAGAGGTACCACACCAAGAATGAATGCCATTGAGGTCATCATAATAGGACGGAATCGTAATTTTGCTGCATGAATAACAGCGTCAGTCAGTCGTTCACCCTTATCGTACAGATCTTTTGCGAACTCAACGATCAGAATGGCGTTCTTTGAAGCCAGACCAACAGTGGTCAGAAGACCTACCTGGAAGTAAACGTCATTTGCCAAAGCTGTCTTTACTGGTACATACTGAGTGATCCATGCTGCCAAAATTGCACCAACAATACCAAGTGGTACCACGAGAATAACAGCAAATGGAATAGACCAGCTCTCATACAGGGCTGCAAGAGAGAGGAACACAACTAAGAGTGATACAAGATACAGCATTGGGCCCTGAGCACCAGCCAGTTGTTCCTGATAAGAAACACCGTACCATGAAATACCGAAACCAGGAGGTAAAACCTCATCAGCAATTCGCTGCATTTCATTCATTGCCTGACCTGATGATACACCTTCTGCTGCAGCACCCTGAATTTCAACAGCAGCTAAACCGTTAAAACGTTCAAGACGTGGTGAGCCATAGGTCCATTCTGTGGTTGTAAAGGCGCTGAAAGGTACCATTGTACCGGTGTTGCTCTTTACATACCACTTGGCCAGATCGGTTTCGGTCATACGATCTTTGTCGATACCCTGAACATAAACCTTCTTAACGCGGTTTCTATCCATGAAGTTATCTACATAAGCAGAACCGAATGCTACAGAGAAGGTTGTGTTGATGTTGGTTGGAGTGCAGCCAAGAGACATTGCCTTTTCATAGTCAATGTTAAGTTTCAGCTGAGGGGTATCATCCATACCATTGGCACGAACCTGAGAGAGCAGAGGAGACTGCTGAGCGGCCTGAAGGTAAATATTTCTTGCCTTAATCAGTTCCTCATGACCGGCTGAACCCTGATCAACAAGATACAGGTCGAAGCCGTTTGCAGTACCAAGTTCTGGAATTGCAGGAATATTGAATGCGAATGCAAGACCGTCACGAATACCACCTAATAAAGGCATATAAGCGCGGTTTGAAATAGCATCAGCATGCTGATCAGCTCTTGTACGTTCAGACCAGTTCTTCAGTTTGATAAAGCCCATACCTGCGTTCTGACCCTGACCGGCAAAAGAGAAGCCGGCTACAAGCATTACGGAGTGTACGTTCTCGTTTTCAGCACCTAAGAAATAATTTCTAACCTGATCCAGTACACCATCAGTTTTCTCTAGTGTAGAACCTGCTGGCAGACTTACCATGGTTAAAAGTACACCCTGATCCTCACTTGGAAGGAAGGCTGATGGAATTCTTGTAAAGCCAAAGACTAAAACAGCACAGATGGCTACATAGTAACCAAGGTAACGTCTGATCTTTTTGACAATATCCTTTACTTTTATCTGATATTTTTCTGAAGTATAGGCAAACAGGTTGTTCCACTTAGTAAGCAGGCTCTTTATTGGGGAATAGATTCTGTCAAAGTGGGTGTTGAGTTTGCTGAACCAGTTAGGTTTTTCTTCAGCTAAATCTGCCTTTGAACGGAGCAGTGTTGCGCAAAGGGCTGGAGTCAGAATGATTGCAACAACTACTGACAGGATCATTGCAGATACGATGGTAATAGAGAACTGACGGTAAATAATACCAGTAGAACCACCAAAGAATGCCATAGGAATAAATACAGCGGAAAGAACCAGTGCAATACCGATAAGTGCGCCTGTAATTTCTTCCATGGATTTGATTGTGGCCTGTTTTGGAGTCAGTTCAGGTTCTTCATGCAGAATACGTTCTACGTTTTCAACTACCACAATGGCATCGTCAACGAGCAGACCGATTGCAAGTACGAGACCGAACATGGTCAGAGTATTGATGGAGAATCCACATACCTGCATGATTGCGAATGTACCTAATAGAACAACTGGCACTGTAATAGATGGGATCAGAGTTGCTCTGAAGTTCTGTAAGAACAGGTACATGATAAAGATAACCAGAATGATGGCCTCAATCATGGTGTGGAATACTTCTTCAATGGAGACCTGAATGAACTCGGTTGTATCGTATGGATAAACCAGCTGAACCCAATCAGGGAAGTACTCAGAGAGTTTGTCGATTTCTGCTTTAACCAGCTTTGCTGTATTCAGAGCATTGGCACCTGAGGACAGTTTTACAGCGATACCAGCACTTGGGCGGCCATTATAGGTTGCATGAGCTGTGTAGTATTCAGCTCCAAGCTCAACTTTAGCAACATCCTTTAGATGTACCTTAGTGCCGTCAGGATTTACTCTCAGAAGAATATTTTCAAACTGTTCTGCAGTTTCCAGTCTCTTCTGACCGGTAATGGTGTAAGAATACATCTGACCTTTAACAGCAGGTGTACCACCTAAAGAACCGTAAGTAACCTGTGCATTCTGGGCCTGGATTGCAGCATTGACTTCACCTGCTGAGATTGCGTAATTGCTCAGTTTCTTAGAATCAAGCCAGATACGCATCGCATACTTTGAACCGAATAGCTGCAGAGAACCCACACCGTTAACACGGGCTAAAGGCTCTTTCAGATTTGACTCAAGGTAGTCAGCAATATCTTCTGATGAATGCAGATTATCAGTTGCTGTAAGAGCTGCCACCAGAAGGAATGAGTCAGTTGATTTTGAAACGTCAACACCGTTCTGCTGTACAGAAGTTGGCAGCTGAGACTGAGTCTGCTGCATTTTGTTCTGCACCTGAACCTGTGCAATATCTGCATTGGTGCCTGGTTCAAAAGTGATGGTAATGTTTGCATTACCAAATGAATCAGAGGTGGCATTCATGTACATGAAGCCATCAAGACCAGTCATGTTCTGTTCAATGATCTGAGTTACTGATCTTTCTACGGTCTGTGCATCAGCACCAGGATATGTAGCTCTGATGGAAACTGCCGGAGGCGCAATTGTTGGATACTGCGAAACAGGCAGAGTGCTTACAGAGAAAAGACCTGCCAGCATAATACAGATTGCAATTACGCAGGCGAAAATCGGTCTGTTAATAAAAAAACGAGCCATCTTTATTTTTCCCTATATTTTATTTAGCTGCAGGCTGCTGCTGTTGCTGCTTGTCTCCAGGAAGGATAGGAGTTACCGGCATACCAGGACGAATCTTCTGGGTGTTGCTGGTAATGATCTTGTCTCCAGTCTTAAGACCGTCAGTAACTACATAGTACTGACCATCCTGAATACCAAGAGTAATGTTCTGTCTTGCAACCAAGCCCTTATCATCAACGAGGTATACATAGGTAATACCGTTTGCTTCTCTCTGAACAGCATTTGCGGCAATTACTACTGCATTTGGAAGTTTACCCTGATTGATATCGCCTCTGATGAAGATTCCTGGAAGAAGAATTCCATCAGGGTTTGGAACGATAGCTCTGAGGTTAACCATGCCGGTAGTTTCATCTACGGTTACTTCAGCAAATTCTACGGTACCAGAATATGGGTACTTGGTGCCGTCTGAGAAGTAAATGTCAACACTGGCTTTACCGTCATTGAGAAGCTTGCCTTCAGTCAGGTTCTTTCTTAAAGCGATGTGCTCTTCTGCAGTCTGACCTAAGTCAACATACATAGGATCAAGCTGCTGAATAGTAGTAAGAGGATTTGCCTGACCAGCATTTACAAGAGCACCTTCAGTGATGCTTGATCTGCTGATGGTTCCTGAAATAGGAGCATATACTTTTGTATATGCCAGATCGATGTTTGCTTTACTTAAAGCAGCCTCAGCAGCTTTTACTGATGCCTGAGAGGTCAGGAATGAAGCCTGGGCATCATCGTAATCCTGCTTTGAAACAGCTTTCTGTTTTAACAGACTGGCATAACGCTCTGCTCTTAACTGGGTTGAGTGAAGAGTTGCTTTGGCACTTGCTAAGGTTGCCTGTGCAGACTTAACGTTAGCCTCATATACAGAAGGGTCAATCTGATATAACTGCTGTCCTTGAGTTACGAAAGCGCCTTCTTCAAACAGGCGTTTCTGAAGAATACCGTTAACCTGTGGCCTTACTTCTGCCTTTCTTGTTGCATTAGCTCTGCCGGTAAGATGTGAAATTACTGAAACATCCTTGTTTTCAACTAGATATACATCAACTGGCAATGCACCATGCTGCTGATTGGGAGCCTCTCCACAACCTGTAAAAGTAAATGCACCTAAAAAAGTTGCAGCGAGTAAATATTTGTTGAGTTTAGTCAATGACATAGGTTATATCCTTTCATGTACACGAAGTCGTTGCTAGAGCAATTCCTCAAAGGTTGACTGGTTATTATCGTACTTTTAAAAAAATGATGTATTGATCAAATTTTAAAAAGTTGTTTGCAAATCGAAAAATATCAATGATCATTAGGTTTTATTTTAGCAGAAATAAAGGCTTACTTGCATGTTTGCATCCATAGTGAAATGAAATTTGTGCTATTTTTTCTCCTTGCCTTGTAACTAAATGAAAAGTTTGCATACAATGGTGTATGTTTATTAATGGATTACACTGAAACTTGCGGGAGATTGCATGACACGCAGAACTCATCAGGACTCAATAGAGACCAAAAAGAAAATTCTGGCAAGTGCCCAGAGACTTTTTACCAGTCGTGGTTATGAAAGAACAAGTCTTACAGATATTGCAAAATACGCTCATGTCACAAGAGGTGCCATCTACTGGCACTTTGAAAGCAAAGAAGAACTCCTTTTATGTCTTTTAGACAGCATTGATGAAGAGCGGTTTGGTCTGCAGTATTTACTTGACGCTGCCTCTCCAACAGAAATTGATCCTATAGGCAAACTTAAGAAGTGGCTAAGTTTCATGACTGATGATGATAACTACAATTTCATCAATTCAAATATGATGTCAATGCTTATTTTGCTTATCAATTCAACTAGCACTGCTCCTCAGCTTAGAGAAAGCCTTGTCAAAAAGAAAATTGAGAAACATGAAATTTTTGCCAAAGCATTAAAAAATGCTCAGGCTAAGGGGCAGCTACCATCCACTCTGTCAATTGATCTTGCAGTAGAACACATGTCCACATTCTTTTTAGGTGTGTTCCATCAAAACAGAACAACTCAGGCAGAAATAATCAATAAATATTATCCGATTTTTATTGATATTGAGTTTGAAACCTTAAAAATGCTCACCGTGGATAAATTGAACAAAGCTTTATAATCTAGAGGCATTTACTACTGTTAGGAGCCTTGATTGATCCGTCCTCATTAAGGCTTACTGAGGCAGCATCAATTCCTTTTTCAGCGACAATTCTTGCTGTACGTGGAAGTGGTCTTGGTCGGCCGTCCTTGTCTACAGCAACATAGGTGAAATTAGCCTCAGTCACAAGATGTCTTTCCTCATGCTCATTTGTTTCACTTTCAATGAGTTTTTTTACCCAAAGCTCTAAATGAATCTTTAAGGAAGTATTTCCTACATGAACACAGTGACCGTAGCAGCATACGGTATCGCCTACGCCTACGGGTTTTAAAAAGGACATGGCATCAACAGCAGCAGTTACAACCCTGCCATTGGCAATTTCTCGCCCGAGTATTGCGCCTGAAATATCCATCTGAGCCATGATCCAGCCACCGAATATGTCGCCAGCTGGATTTGTGTCTCTAGGCATTGCCAGAGTTCTCAGTAACAGATTTCCTATAGGCGGTCTTTCTTGGTTTTGTGTTTGACGTTCTTCCATGGGCTCCTCATTTTTTGTGCTGATCCTTGTATAATATTACAAGTATTTTAATCATCAGCTGTTATTTTTATTATGGAATTATCTCAGATAGACTTTAAGTTACAGCAACAACATTTGGAAAAAGTTTCAAGAACTTTTGCTCTTACAATTCCAATGCTACCACAGGATCTGGTTGATTATATTTCAAATGCCTATCTGCTGTGCCGCATTGCAGACACTATTGAAGATGATCCAAAAACGCCCACAAAACTGAAAGTAAACTGGCTGTATGAGTTCTCTCGCTTTGCATCTAATGGCTTTTCTGACGACATGAGTCTTCTGTCACTGCATAAACAGTCTCTTGAACTGACAAAAGATGGCGCCAAGATTGAAGAGTTTGCTCTTTTAAAAGACATGATCCTTGTTGTCAACAGAACAAGAAATTATCCCCACAGGATAAAACAGATCATAGCAAGAGGTGTTGCCATCATGTCAGAAGGTATGGCCAGAAGTCTTCAGGGGATTAAAATTGAGAAACTAGATGATCTTGATCATTATTGTTACAGTGTTGCAGGAGTTGTAGGGGAACTTTTATCCGCACTTTTTGCTGAGCATAATCATAAGTCAGACAAGAATGTACTCATGAATCTCTCTGTAAGTTTTGGTGAGGGGTTACAGTTGTGCAACATCCTAAAGGATCGTCTGGAGGATAAAAATCGCGGTGTGGTATTTATTCCTGAATCAAAAGACCTATCTCAGGAGCAGAATGCTCTTGAATACATAGGAATCTGTAAAGGGCATCTTGCTGATGCAGTTGATTTTATCTGTGCGATCCCATCTCATGAAAAGGGGATCAGACAGTTCTGTCTTTTAAATGTCATTATGGCAACAGCCACTATAAAACTGATAAAATCACATGATCCTTTAGGATTAATGCAGTTAAAGATTTCAAGAAGAAAAGTAAAACTCCTGTACATTCTGACAAAGCTTTGTGCATCAAGTGATCTACTTTGCAGGCTTTTATTCAGAATTACCGCTACTGGGGTGAAAACAATACGACGCAATGCCGAAGAGTTAAGGCATAAAGTGTCTCGCTGGAACAACGTTTCAGCCTAAGTGATGGAGATGTAAATCTGTTATGGCAAATTTAGTTAGATTAGTGGCTGCTGTGTTTTTTTCATTTGTATTTACACATTCAGCTCAGGCTAAAAACTATGAACTTGGGAAAGATTATGAAATCAGGGCCGAGAATATAACCGCAACTCCTGAAATTCGAGAGTTCTTTTCTTTTTACTGCTCTCACTGTTACGCAAATAGAGGAACTTTTGACAAGATAGCAGAGCACTTTAAAGGTCAGGCCAAGTTTGTTTACAACCCTGTAAGCCTTATAGGTGGAGAACTTGGTTTTGAATCTCAACAGGCTTATGCAGTCGCCTTGAATATGGGACTTGAAAAGGACATTATGAATACTCTTTTTGACAAGGTGCACAAGCTAAATCAGATCCCTGAGGATCATGAGTACTTTGTAGATCTCTTTGAGTCAATCGGTATTGAAAAAGACAGATATGAGCAAGAGGCAAAATCTTTTGTAACAATAGCTAAATGTGCTGAATGGGATCGTAAGGCTCAGGAATTCAAAATAGATGCTGTTCCAGAGATTCTTGTCAATGGAAAGTACCTTGTACTCTCAGATAATGTTGAATCTGCTGATGATTACATCAGTTTAATAAAATACCTGTTAACCCTTAAATAGTAAAAAAATGGCGAGACAGTTCTGCTCTCGCCATTATCGTAATAACTTATTTTTTACTTGTTCTTTGATGCTTCATAATCCTGATGCATTTTCTCTAAAACAGCATCTTTCTCTTCCCAGAGTTTTCTCATGAACATGGTAAAGTCATGTTTGAACTGTTTGTCCTCTAGGTAGTTCCCCTGAAGCTTCTCAGATTTTTCGATTGTACCGATATCTACATATACGTTCTTGATCCTGCCTTTTAGCATATCAACAAAGGCCTTTTTTGTATTGTCAGGATAATAGAATGTGATGTTGTAGATGGTGTCAATTTCATTGGCAATTTCACCTAAAGCAACGCCTAAAGATGCAACTTTTGGTGGCAGAAGGTACTTGTATGGGCTTCTGGACAGCTTTGCCTTTTCTTTTGTATATCTTGAACCTTCAACAAAGTTGATTAGACTTGTTGGGAAGGTGATGAGTCTTTTGCAGGCTGCTTTGGTAGTCTCAATATCTTTGGTACGAAGCTTTGGATTTTTTAGAAGCTTCTCTTTAGGATAGCGGTGCAGAAATGGCATACCAAGTGCGTAGCAGGCAAGTCCAGCAAAAGGAATATAGATGAGGGAGTGCTTCATAAAGAACTTTGTTGTTGGAATATTTCCTTTGAATACACATCCAATGAACAGAATATCAAGCCAGCTTAAATGATTTGAAATAACAATACATGACTTTTTGGTTTTCTTGATCTGTTCACCTGAAACATGCCACTTAATGTTATTTGTAAGGGCAATAATCATTCTGTTGTCAAATACCCATGTCTTGTAGAGGTGGTAATTGCACTTTTCGATAATGACAGCAACGAAATTAAATGGCAACAGAAATTTGAATATGCCAAGAATCATCATAGGGGTTGCGATAACTACCACGTTGGTAGCGATCAGAATGCAGTTGATAACTAGCAGCAGAGGACTTGGAAGAAACGATAACATAGAAAAAACCTCTTCATTTTGAGTAGAGTGTATTCTATACGAATTTTACAAAAAAATCTTTTTGCAAAAAATCGAACATATTTTGGTTTATGTTTCATTTTTTGATATATAATCAGATCCAGTTTCATGATTGGAGTTACTTATCACCATTCTGTAACGTAGACTACAATCGAAAACATAAAAAAGTGGTAACATTCTGTAACTTGTAATGTTAAGGGGATCTTTAAATAAGATCGCGCAATAAAAAAAGAGGAAATTAAAATGGCAGATTCTACCAAGTATATTTGGTTCAACGGTAATATGATTCCATGGGAAGATGCTAAGGTTCACGTAACAGCCCATGCCCTTCACTACGGTTCAGCAGTGTTTGAGGGTATTCGCGCATACAAGACTAAGAACGGTCCACAGATCTTCCGCTTAAAGGAGCACATCGACCGTCTTTTCAATTCTGCTAAGATCTATCGTTTCCCTGTAAAGCAGACTAAAGAAGATGTTATGGAAGCCTGCAAAAAGGTTATTGCAGAAAACGATATGGAATATGGTTACATTCGTCCATTAATCTTCATGGGTGAAGTTGGCTTAGGTGTTAAGTTCAAGCCTGGTATTAACGCTGATGCAATGGTATGTGCTCTTCCATGGGGTGCATATTTAGGTGAGGAAGGCTTAAAGAAAGGCATTAAGGTTTGTGTTTCTTCATGGAACCGCCTTGCTCCAAATACCATTCCAACAGAGGCTAAGGCAGCAGGTAACTATCTGTCTTCAATCCTCATTGCAAATGAGTGCTTAAACAATGGTTATCAGGAGGCTATTGCTCTTGATACTAATGGTTATGTTTCTGAAGGTTCAGGTGAGAATGTATTCTTTGTTAAGGATGGTGTTTTATACACTTCTCCAAATACTTCTGGTCTGCTCCCAGGTATTACCCGTGATGCAGTTACCAAGGTTGCAAAGGATCTTGGCTATGAAGTTCGTACTCAGCCAATTCCACGTGAGTTTGTATACTTAGCTGATGAAATGTTCTTCACTGGCACAGCAGCAGAAATCACTCCTATTGCTTCTGTTGATGGTATTCCTGTAGGTTGCGGTTACCGTGGCCCTGTAACTGAGAAGTTACAGAACGCCTTCTTTGCTATTGTTCGTGGCGAAGTTGAAGATAAGTATGGCTGGTTAACCCCTGTAAAATAATAATATTTGATAATAAAAAGGACCTGCTCAGTAGTGGCAGGTCTTTTGTACTTGTAAAAGATTAAAAATTAAAAAAACTACCAACAGCGCAATCTGATTTTTAATTATAGACTCTTAAATACGCTTTCATATTCAAGGAATTAACACATGGCAAACAACTACCGTTCAAAAGTTACCTACGAAGGTAAAATCATGGCTGGTGCCAGAGCTTTATGGAAAGCTACAGGCGTAAAGGACAGTGATTTTGGCAAGCCTATTATTGCAGTTGCAAACTCATTCACTCAGTTTGTACCAGGTCATGTTCATCTGCATGATGTTGGACAGCTGGTTGTAAAAGAAATTGAGAAGGCCGGTGGTATTGCAAAAGAGTTCAATACTATTGCAGTAGATGATGGTATTGCCATGGGGCATACCGGTATGCTTTATTCTCTGCCAAGCCGTGACATTATTGCCGATTCTGTTGAATATATGGTGAATGCTCATAAGGCAGATGCTTTAGTATGTATTTCAAACTGCGACAAGGTTACCCCTGGTATGCTTATGGCTTCTATGCGTTTAAACATTCCTGTAATCTTTGTTTCAGGTGGCCCAATGGAGGCTGGTAAAGCTGATGGCTGCGATCACAAGGTTGACTTGATTGATGCCATGATTGTTTCAGCAGAGCCAAATGTAAGCGATGAGAGAGTACGTCAGGTTGAGTCTGCTGCATGCCCAACCTGTGGTTCATGCTCTGGCATGTTCACCGCCAATTCAATGAACTCTCTTACCGAGGCCTTAGGTTTATCACTTCCTGGTAATGGTACCACTTTAGCAACTCACGCTTTCAGACGTGAGCTGTTCGTAAAAGCAGCACACCGTATTGTAGAGATGGCAAAGGCCTACTATGAGAATGGTGACACCTCTGTTCTCCCTCGTTCAATTGCTACAAAGGATACCTTTGAGAATGCAATGAGCCTTGATATTGCAATGGGTGGTTCAACCAATACTGTATTACATATTCTGGCTGTTGCCCAGGAAGCAGGTGTAGATTTCACTATGAAGGACATTGACAGACTTTCACGCCATGTTCCTCACATCTGCAAGATGGCTCCATCAACTCAGCTGTGGCATATGGAAGATCTGCATAACGCAGGCGGAATCATGAACATCCTTGCTCAGCTAAAGAAGAAAGGACTTCTTCATGAGCAGGTTAAGACCGTTTTAGGTATGACATTAGGTGAGCAGATTGACAAGTACGATCTAGAAAAGACTACAGATCCTGATGTTAAGCGTTTCTTCAGTGCCTGTGCTGGTGGAAAGTACAATATTGAGGCATTCTCACAGTCTAATACTACAGACAAACTTGATACTGATCGAGTAAACGGCTGTATTCATGATATTGAGCATGCCTACTCTCAGGATGGTGGTCTTGCTGTTTTATATGGTAACCTCGCAGAGAACGGCTGTATTGTAAAAACAGCAGGTGTTGATTCATCAATTCTCAAATTTGTTGGCCCTGCCAGAATCTTTGAAAGCCAGGAAGCCGGTGTTGAAGGTATTTTAGGCGGTAAGGTCAAGGCTGGTGACGTTGTTATCATTCGTTACGAAGGTCCTCGTGGCGGTCCTGGTATGCAGGAGATGCTGTACCCAACCTCATACATCAAGTCAGTTGGTTTAGGCAAGAAATGTGCTTTAGTAACTGACGGAAGATTCTCTGGCGGTTCATCTGGTCTTTCTATTGGCCACGTATCTCCTGAGGCTGCTAATGGCGGTAATATCGGTCTTCTGAAAGAAGATGACATTATCGAGATCGATATTCCAAATCGTACCATTCGCATGGCAGTTTCAGATGAGGAACTATCAAAGCGTCGCCAGGAAATGGAAGCTTTAGGCAAGAACGCTTGGCAGCCTGTTCAGCGAGACAGAGAAGTTTCATTTGCCCTGAAAGCATACGGTAAGCTTGCTTCAAGTGCTGACAAGGGTGGTGTGCGTGATCGCAGCAAGTTAGAAGGTTTATAAAATGTCTGAAAAACAGCTTGATGCACAGGGATATTTAAAAAAGATCCTGCTTGCAAGAATCTATGATCTAGTCAGGGTAACCCCTTTACAGAAACTTGATTCTTTATCTTCACGCTTAGGCGTAAACGTAATGCTCAAAAGAGAGGATTATCAGAAGATCCACTCTTTCAAGCTACGTGGTGCTTATCATAAGATCAAGAATCTGGAGCCAGCACAGTTAAATGCAGGTATTATTACTGCATCAGCAGGTAATCATGCTCAGGGTGTGGCTCTGTCTGCAAAGCAGCTGGGGATTAAGGCAACCATCGTAATGCCTACTACTACTCCAGATCTCAAGATAGATGCTGTAAGAAATTATGGTGCTGAGGTTGTGCTTTATGGTGACAGCTTCAATGAATCATATGATTATGCTCTGCAGTCAGCCAAGAAAAAAGGTCTGACCATGATCCCTCCATATGATGATCCTGATGTTATCGCAGGCCAGGGTACCATTGCTCATGAGATTGTAGGCCAGTGTGACAACATTGATACCATCTATGTTCAGATTGGTGGCGGTGGTTTGGCAGCAGGTATTGCTGTCTATATCAAGTCACTGCTTCCTCACATCAAAATTGTTGGTGTTGAGGCTGAGGGTAGCGCCTGCATGAAGGCAGCACTTAAGACAGGTAAACCTGTTGATATCGGTTATGTTTCACACTTTGCTGATGGTGTTGCTGTAAGTAAGGCTGGTACAGAAACCTTTAGGGTTTTAAGCAAGTATCTTGATGAAATTGTTACCTGCTCAAACGATGAGATCTGTGCTGCGATGAAGGATATTTTTGATGATACTCGCGCAATTGCAGAGCCATCAGGTGCATTGTCCCTTGCAGGCTTAAAGAAGTATGTGCGTGAGAATAACATCAAATCTGGTAATCATATTGCTGTTTTATCAGGTGCAAATGTCAAATTCCATACACTGCGCATGGTTGCTGAACGCTGCGATGTAGGTGAGATGTCTGAGGGTATTCTGTCTGTTGAAATTCCAGAAAAGAGCGGTGCCTTCCTTGATTTTACAAGATCAATTGGTGATCGTGTAGTAACTGAGTTCAACTATCGTTACAACAGCTCAGACAGAGCTAGAGTTTTTGCCTCTGTTGAATTAACTGAAGGTAAAAAAGAGCTTAACGAGATTTGCAAATCACTAAAGAAGAACGGCTATCTTGTAACCGATCTGACAGATGATTCTCTTGCAAAAGATCATCTCCGTTATATGGTCGGTGGCCATCCTGCAACAAAACTCAATGAGCGTTTATTCCTTTTTGAGTTTCCTTCTACATCAAACGCATTACTGCGTTTCCTTGAGACGTTAGGAAACACCTATAACATTACTCTGTTCCATTTCAGAATCACTGGTCTTGAATTCTGTTCAGTTCTATGTGGTCTTGATGTAACAGGAAAAGAAGAGGGCGTAAACGACTTTATCAAGGCTGTAGGCTATCCTGTTGAAGAGGTTACCTCCAATACAGCATATCAGCAGCTGATTAAATAAGATGAAGCAGATCCTCGTATCATTTTGCACTCTGTTGTCCCTTGCATCCTTTGCAGGGGATGATGGATTCAGCGAATTTTATAAGGATAACTCTGTAACCTTTGAAAAAGAGGATGGTACAGCAAGAGCATCTCTTTCTGTTGTTCAACCTGTACTATCTCTTTCAACAACAAAGGATTATGCTCAGTACACTATGGATAGTTACCAGGGGTGGGATCTTAAAGCTGTGCTTGATTTAAGAGGATTTTCTTTTAAATATGTAGACAATGCTCCATGCTCAGGGCTTTTGACCTACTTTGATGGCAGATCCTATCTTCTGTTTAAAGCCTGTGGCGACTTTAAAAAAGACGAACTGTCAGAATTGTATAAGCGTGCTGAAAAGAGGCTTCATCTTAAAGAAACTCTGAAAAAACAGTCAAAACCTACCAGTTATTAGTAAAAAAAACTCCACCTAAAAGTGGAGTTTCTGATCTATGAGCATTTAGTTTTTGAGAGAAAGTGCTTTACTCTCATCCATGAGTGCAACTGCTTTTGAATAACATTCAGTAGCATCAGGATAATTCTGAAGGTTATTGAAGATTACACCCATCTTAAGGTAAATGTCAGGTGTCTGTTCAATGGTAAGGGCCTGTTTGTAATCATCTAAAGCTTCCCTTAACAGACCAGACTTGTATTCAAGATTTGCCATTGCCTTAAGCAGAGGCAGGTTCACCTGTGTGGTAATGATATTGTGAGATGCGTATTTCTTCAGTGCAACAAGCACATCAGGAATAGCTATATCCCAGTTTGCAATGCTCTCTAAAAGGCTTGGATCCTGACTTCTCTTAAGAAGGTCTAAGGTAATTTCTTTAGCTTTATTAGCATCACCAAGTTTGATGAGCTTGTAGGCTACAGCTCCCATGATCCTAGGATCATGCTTGTCATTTTTAGTGATAACTTTAGTTACATTCTCGATCTCATCAAGAGTTTTTGCATCTTTTAGACAATTCTCAATATGTCTGATGTAATAACCTCTTGCCTGTTCTTGGGAAATTACATTGTATTTGATAAGCAGAGGACTGAGCTCAACAATTTTATCGAGTTTACCTTCCTTGAGGTAACATTCAAGGTACAGGTTAAGTACAGCCTTGTTTTTAACATTAGAAGCAGTGTTGTCGAGATATTCTAAAGCAGCTTTTGAATTACCCACCTGATAGTTCAAACGTGCTCTTACAATGTCAGCTGCTATCTTTGTCTGACGTCCGCGATTCTGGGCTTCATCCAAGGCCTGCCTTGTAAAGTCATACAAGCCGATATGGAATGCTGCCTGAGCTGCAATCAGAAGTGATCTTTCAGGCATCTTTTTGATTGGGTTTGCATGTTTTAATAAAGCTAAAGCATTCTCATACTGTCCCTGTTCAAAACAGATGATGGCCTCGTCCTGAAGGGAGAGTTTCTTTTTAACAGAGCGCAGACGGAATGCCTGTAATGTTCCGTGAGGAATTGAGAACAGCTTCTTGGTAATTATGTAAATAATAAACAGCACTAGCACACTGAATACGTAGATTAAGAGTGCGGTTGTAATTGAGGTTTCAATAATGTGCTGTCTTGTTGAGATATGAACAAATCCCTGAGTATCAGCAAGCATTGGTCCTAAAACTACTGCAATGCAGGTGATGGCAAGGAGAATTAATAGCTTTATCATTATTGACCTTCCTTGCTAATCTTTTTGCTAGAAGGCTTGGTTTCAGTGTTCTTTACTGGAGCCTTTACTTCTTGAGCAGATTCAGCAGCTGACAGATCACTTTGTTTCTGTGCCTTGTAGAGGTGGAACCTGTCAGTTACCAGATCCTTGAACAGATTGAATGATGCTAAAGTTTCAGGCTTGTCTGGTCTTATGCTTGCATTATCAAGCTCATTTATGATCTCAAGATTGGTTTTGACAATCTCACTGTTGCAGTCAAAATATGATCTGATGTGAGAGGCAAGTTCCTGTAGTCCACTTCTGAATGCAATCTCATCCTGATTTGAAAGTGCAACCTTAAGCAGAATTATTTCTGTTTGAAGGTTCTTCAAGAGGATTTTGGTCTGTTCTGGGGACAGGAACTGGTTGACCATGGATTCATCTCTTCTTCTGATCTCTATAAAGCGCTTGGAGAAGTTGGCAACAGAAGCTTTGAGATTCTCTTTCCAGTTTTTAAGATCAGATGAATCAACATCTTTCTTGGCAAAAATATCTTCTTTTAACTTGCTGTCTAAAAACTCGTTTAGAGGCATTTTGTTAATAGAATCATAAATTGCGTTGAGTTTGAATACCATGCCGTTCTGATCAATGTCAGGAATGGATTTTAAGAGCAGAGAGTCTTTTACGATAGCCTCTCTGAGTCTTGAAATTTTCGGATCTGTAATCTTTACAAGAAGAAGGTCAGCCTGTTCAAGATTTAATCTAGCAGCTTCTAAATTATCAGAGAAAGACATGATGTTTTCGGCATTGGCAACCAGGAAATAGCTCTGAGCTATAAGCCAGTCTTCAGGGTTTCTTGCCTCATACTGGTTAAGTCTTAAATTAACTTTTTCTGTAAGCTCTTTTGCCTGAGCAACCTGTTTGGTTAATTTTTCCTCATTGCTTCTGATTGCATTATTCTGAGCGCGGATATCATTGTTATTGTTGAATACCTCATCGATACGTGCATCCTTGCTTAAAATCTTTGTATAGAGATCTCCAACAGCCGTGTGGGTATCTTCAACAGCTTTGCGGCTTTCTTCAATTTTGCCAAATACCTGATTGATATCATCGTATTTGTGCTGATTGAAATAGTAAGCACCGTATGCACCTGCTCCAATGGTGAGGCATAAAAGAAGAGTCAGCAGATTTACTCTTGTCTTTAATGCTCTAACTTCGATGTATTCCTGGTTAACAATTTGATTATTTGCCATATCGGTCATAGTCTTTTGGTTAGTTTGGTCACTAGGATTATTATTGACTGTACTTGTAGTGTTCTGACCGTTCACATTTTTTATTGTTTCTTCCTGTTTTTTAAGAGCAACAGCTTGTTCGTTAATTGTTTTTTCTTCTTTTTCTAGGTTCTCAAGAACTTGCTGTTCTTTGCTGTCAATATGCTCCACAGAGTTCGCTTCCAAAGCTTCCTCATTTGCAGTAACTGCTGTCTGATTGTTTTTTTTATCGCTCATTTATAGATCCCTTATTCAGGAAACAGTAATAACCAGTATCATAACACGATATTAGCCCAGAGCAGTGCGCATCAAGCTATTATGGGCTGTTAATACCAAGTTGATCACTTTTTTTGTATTACATACAGGATCAAATTTAAATTTTTCAAAAATTTATCTCCTGTAAATCTAATTATATAGTGTTTTTTCTGATTATGTGTCTTGTATAGAAATATACTGACTTAACGTGATTATAAAGAGCAGATGATTTTCATTCTCATTTGGAAAATCATATCCTAAAAAAGATTAATTGCATATTTGTTTAGTTAGTTTAAATAAGTGCAATTTTCTGCTACTATTTGCAAGTTGTTCCCTCAGTTATTTTCAGTCAGTTTATGGATGAGATTCAGTTCAATTCGCGTTTTGAAAAACTGCGAGCCTATAATGAATCTAGGCTTAAAAAAGCCGTATCCATAATGAACAAGAGAACAGTTGATATTCTCAACATTGTTCCAATTCTTTTAAATTACAACACCCCAAAACTGCCAGGTTATAAAACAGGAGATGTTCCATTTGGAATTGATTTGTTTAAACCGAACGATTTTCAGCGTTCATGGCTTATTGAACATGGTGTTGACCCTGATGAGAAAATTGAACCTTATTATCCGGTATATGGCCTTTATGCCATGGGAAGTACCGCATCAATTGCCCAAGGGCAGGAATCTGATCTTGATATCTGGGTGTGTGTATCAAAAAGTATCCCATTCCATGAAATAAATTTATTAACTGACAAGTGCCGTTTTATTTCAAATTACGCCAAGGCCCTTGGCTGTGAAGTAAATCTGTTTGTTACCACAGAGGACAGATTCACAAACGGTGAACATGGAACCATGGATACTGAAGACTGCGGTTCTGCGCAGAGTCTCTTCCTTTTAGATGAATTCTACAGAACATCTCTAAGACTCTGCGGACGTTATCTTGCCTGGTACATCATCCCAGAACAGGATGAGATTAACGATTATACAAAGGCTATCAGCAGCTTTTATAACAGTCCTTTCGTCAGAAAAGAGGAGTGGTTTGATTTTGGCTCTGTAGCAAAATGCTCTCCAGTTGAATATTTCGGTTCTGGTCTGTGGCTTGTTTACAAAGGTATTGATCATCCGTTAAAGGCTGTACTAAAGATCCTTCTGATGGAAACCTATGCAAGTGAGTATCCATCCACAAGACTGCTTTCAATGCAGCTCAAAGAAGCGGTAATGACCAGTTCAAAATTCTCTTTGCGTCATGATCCGTACTATCTGATGTACAGAAAGGTTATCACCTATTTAAGAGATCAAAATGATACTGCCCGTCAGAATCTGGCAAGAATATGTTTCTACCTTAAGCTTAGAAACGGTATTATCGGCATGCCAAAATGCAAAGAACTCGGATTTAGAACCCGTTTCTTAAGACGAATCTGCAGAATCTGGGGGTGGAATCTTGCCTATTCAGAGAAGATTGACAATGTAGATAAGTGGAAGATTTCATCTGTGAGACCTCTTTTGCATCAGCTGCTGTCATCTCTGCTTGAAAGTTATAAATCATTGCTTCGATTCTCTGTTGAACATCGAATCGAATATGCCATTACATCCGACGATGCAGGAATTCTTTCAAGAAAAATTTACGCTGCCTATGACAGATATCCTGGCAAGATCTTGCATGTTACAGGCGATTTCTCTCACCGACTTGAAGAAGAAAATCTGACACTGATAAGGCCTTCAAAACACAGTGTCTGCCAGATGGGATGGCATGCGTATACCTGTGTAGACAGCAGTATCGATCTTTTGTCGCAGAAACCTGTATATATCGCAGGCGGTATTGTGGAAATGGTTACCTGGGCCACTGTAAGCAAGGTGATTTCAGAGAGAACCAATGTTTTTATCAGGGCTAAAAACTCATCCGTAACTGAGGATAAGGTACGAGAACTATCATTTGATATTAAAAACTTCATATTGAATGCAAGTCTTGCTGTAACAGAAGCTGATCTGCAAAAACCAAGACGCGTGGTCAGAACACTGCTTGTTGTAAACTTTGAAAAGGATGTGACCAAAGATTTCCTGATATCAGCATCAGATCTTGAAATTGGTTCTGCTCTTTCCTGCGGGCGACAGAAGATGTGCCTTATAGGCTCAGTTGATATTGTAAATATCAATTCATGGGGAGAGATTTCCTGTAACTCATTCAGTTATGGTGAAGACGGTATCCTAGATGTTCTTGCTTCCCTTTTGAACTCGCATGAGCAGCGCAGTGAAGTTGAAAATGATGACTCAAAAGAGACCTTCCAGGTTAACAAGGTAAACGACATCAGAGTCTGCTGTTACTCAAATGTTCATAAAGATTTAATTCGTTATGATCTTGAAGCTGTGATAAGAGGCATCTTTAACTGTAAGTTTGGTTATGATTCCCGTTTCATATTCAACGTTGGACACAATGAATATGAATCCAGAGTAGATGAAACCAATATGGTTTCAATTGTCCGTCATGCTGCCTTCAGAGCTTCTGATTATGACGTAACCATTCTTTCAAGATTTGGTATGAGACCAGAATACGCTCTGCAGGTGCCATCTGTCGTTGAGCGCTGTGCATCAGCAGGTATTGTTCAGTATTTCTTTGTGAAAACTGAAAAATCTTGGGACATAATTATCGTAAATGAGAAAAATGAAGTCAGAATTTTTTCTGGATTCAAAGGTTCCCGTTCTGCGCTCGTAAACGCCATTAACCGATTCTATACCCAAAAGTCGGATGATCAGACTGGCCTTAATGCGCAGAATTTTAATCTGCCTCAGTATTTTGTATTGGATTCAGATCACAACGATGTGCATCCATTTACCATCAGTACTTCATTAAACAAGTAAGATTTTTGATATACTTTTAGAGCGAAAATAAGCTGAATTTGAGGTTTCAAGTGAAACAGATCCTATGTTTTGTATTAGTTGCCGCGGGCATTGCAATTGCAGGTTGCGGTATCAAGGGCAAACTTTATATTGAAGATGAGCCTGTAGATACACAGAGCGTGCAGGAAAATCAGGTTCAAGAATAACTTTTAATAGCCCACTGTTTGGAAATATCTATGGATTATTTTAATTTTAAAGACAACAATCTTTATGCTGAAAACGTTGATGTAAAGAAACTTGCCGAAGAATATGGCACCCCTCTTTATGTATATTCAAAGGGTACATTAGAACGCCATATGCAGGCTTTTGAATCTTCTCTTGCATCAGTAAGACATCTTGTCTGCTTTGCTGTGAAATCTTGCTCAAATATTGCTGTTTTAAATGTAATGGCATCAATGGGTGCAGGTTTTGATATTGTTTCAGAAGGCGAATTAAGACGCGTAATAGCAGCAGGTGGAGATCCTAAAAAGGTTGTATTCTCAGGTGTTGGCAAGACTTTCTCTGAAATTGAATATGCTCTGTCTGTAGGTATCAACTGCCTGAACATTGAATCAGAAGAAGAGATCGATACTGTAATTGCTGTTGCCAAGAAACTGAACGTAGTAGCTCCAGTTGCTCTGAGAGTAAATCCAGGCGTAGATGCTAAGACCCATCCATCAATTTCAACTGGACTAAAAAATAACAAGTTTGGTGTATCAGAGGAAATTGCCTTTGATTTATATCAGCGTATGGCAAAAGAGCCTTGTCTTAAGATTTCAGGTATCGACTGCCACATCGGTTCACAGATGACATCCGGAATGCCGATTATAGAGGCAACCGACAAGATCATTGCTCTTTATAAAAAGCTTGTTGCTGTTGGTATCAAAGTTGATCACATTGATATGGGTGGTGGTCTTGGTGTTACCTATGACAACGAGACACCTCCAACTCCATCAGAATACTGTGCTCCTATTATTGAGCGCTTAAAGGATCTTGATGTAGCTGTTTACTTAGAGCCTGGTCGAGCAATGGTGGCCAATGCCTGCGTACTGCTTTCTAAGGTTGTATACCAGAAAAACAATGGTGATAAGCACTTTGTAATTACTGATACCGGTATGAACGATCTGATTCGTCCTGCTCTCTATGGTTCATGGATGACTATTATCAATACCACCAGACGTGATGACAGTGAGGCTGTGTTATCTGATATTGTTGGCCCTATCTGCGAAAGTGACGATTTCCTTGGCAAAGATCGAAAGATTGCTTGCAGAAACGGCGATATTCTTGCTGTTCGCGGTGCTGGTGCCTACGGTTCATCAATGTCATCTACATACAACACCAGAAGACTTCCTTGTGAAGTTATGGTAGATGGCGACATGGTAAGCGTGATCAGACGCCGTCAGACTTTTGAAGACATCTGGAAAGACGAGATTCTTGTAAAGTAAGTAGGAACTGATATGTTGCTGAAATTTACCAAAATGCATGGCCTTGGCAATGATTTTATGGTCGTTGACGGGGTTACACAAAAGGTGTTCTTTTCTCCTGAGCTGATTAAAAAGCTTGCAGATAGACATTTTGGTGTAGGTTTTGATCAGTTGCTATTGGTTGAACCACCATTTGACCCTGATGTTGATTTTCATTACAGGATCTTTAATGCCGATGGTTCTGAAGTTCAGATGTGCGGTAACGGTGCAAGATGCTTTGTTCGTTTTGTGGTCGATCATGAACTGACCTACAAGCGCGATATTCTTGTAAGTACAGTATCAGGTGTACTGAGATTAAAACTCAATGACGATGATACTGTTACCGTAAATATGGGTGCCCCACATCTTGATCCAGAAAAGATCCCGTTCAAGGCTGAAAAGCAGAGCAAGTCTTACTCTATTACCTTAAAGGATGGAACTGTATTAGAACATGGTGCCGTATCAATGGGAAATCCTCATGCAGTATTTTTCTTTGATGATGTGAAAACTGCACCTGTTGAAAAATATGGTCCTGAATTAGAGTGTCATCCTAATTTTCCAGAAAAGGTCAATGTTGGATTTGCCCAAGTTGTGGATAACCATACTTTAAATCTCAGAGTTTTTGAGCGCGGCTGTGGTGAAACCATGGCCTGTGGTACAGGTGCCTGTGCTGCGGCTGTAGCCTCTATTATTCAGGGCAGAGTAACTTCTCCTGTTACTGTAAACCTGCCAGGCGGCACTTTGAAAATCTCATGGGACGGAGCTGATTCCCCTGTGATGATGTCAGGTCCTGCAATCAGAGTCTATGAAGGTACCATTGTTATCTAGGAGTTGATTTGCTTAAGGATTCAGTTGAAGCCTATTTGCATTACCTTGAATTTGAAAAAAGGGTATCAAAGCATACCCTTGATTCTTATCGGAGGGTTCTTGATAAGGCTTTGAAGTGTGTGGAGCGAGAATACTCTACTGTAACTTCCTGGAATGAGATTGATCTTGAGAAAATTCGCTGCATTATGCGAGAGTTTAATTTTGACAGTAATGTAATAAAACTCTCAAACAATACCGTAGCTCATGACATCTATGCCTTAAGCTCCTTTTTTAAATATCTCATCCGTACCGACAATCTGCCCATCAATCCTGTAGAGCTTGTAAAAGTTTCAATAGTAAAAAGACATCTTCCATCTACTCTGACACTAAATGAAGTAAACTCTCTTTTGGATGCTCCTCCTTCTAATCCTTATGAAGTGCGCGATCTTGCTATGGCAGAACTTCTGTTTTCTTCAGGACTTCGTGTTTCAGAGTTGGTCAGTTTGAATCTTGAAGATCTAGATTATGCTCAAAGAGAACTAATCGTTATGGGTAAGGGTAGTAAAGAGCGCATTGTTCCCATAGGTGGAAAGGCTATAGAAAAGATCATGCTGTATCTTGATGTCAGGGATTCATTTAAACCAGATGCTGAAGAGCATGCTCTTTTTTTAAATCGCTTTGGGAAAAGAATAACCTCCCGTGGTGTCGAAGGAAATCTTGATAAACTTGCTAAAAAAGCCGGAATTTCATCTCATCTGAATCCGCATAAGTTAAGGCATTCCTTTGCCACAGAACTGCTTCAGGGAGGTGCTGATTTGAGATCCGTTCAGGACATGCTTGGTCATTCAAGTCTTGCTGCCACGCAGATTTATACACATCTTGCTTTTGACCACATCAAGAAAGTTTATTTGAATGCTCACCCTCTTGCAACAAAGGATAAAAAGTGAAGTTTTTTAAATCGTTGGATAAGAGCAGAATCAGGGTATTAAGCTTTGATCTTGATAATACCATCTATGATTGCGAGAGCGTGCTCCGTGAAGCGGAAAAATGGTTCACAGAGTATCTGTGTGAGCGCTATGGTTTAGGTGGTGAATACCAGAGTTATGAATACTGGGCTAGGGTAAAATCCAATATTTTAAAGAACGAGCCAGCCCTTGAGGATGATGTTACTCTTCTTAGAGCTAAAAGCCTTATTGAGGCTTTCAAATCAATGCATTATCCCTTAAAAGGCGGTATGAATGAGGCCATGGAGCTTTTAGGTATCTTTATCAAGAAGCGTTCAAGTGGCGTAGTTGAGCAAGAGGTGATCAGGCTTTTAGAAGATCTGTCAAAAAAGTATCCTGTAGTCTCAATTTCCAACGGTAATTTGGATATTGATATTCTTGGCGTAAAAAACAATTTTTGCTATGATTTGCGACCTGTTTTGTCTAAATTGCATCGTAAACCTCACCCCGATCTTTTTAAAGAATGTGCAAAGCTTTATGGCATTAGCACAAGTGAGATCCTGCACATAGGCGATGATCCGTATACTGATGTCTACGGCTCAGTAATGGCTGGGTGCCAGAGTGTTCTCCTCTATAAGGGCTATCAGGGAAAGTCTCCTGATCATAGATATTTGAAGGTTCTTCCAGAGGTTTGCATCAGTAATATTCTGGAATTAAGAAAACTGCTTATAGATTGATATCATGAGTGATTTGGATTTATTGAATGAAGGTTCTGTATCAGAGCAGATTTTACAGGGACTAAATGATTCTCAAAAGGAAGTAGTATCTGCCCCAAGAACAAATATGCTGATAGTTGCTGGTGCAGGTACAGGTAAGACCCGTGTACTTGTCTCTCGAATTGCCTGGCTACTCCTTGTTGAGAATATTCCTTCAAGAAGTATTATGGCAGTTACCTTCACTAACAAGGCTGCCTTGGAAATGCGCACCCGTATCTCCACTATTGTTGGTGGGATGTCATCAAAACATTTATGGGCTGGCACTTTTCACTCTACCTGTTTGAGGCTTTTAAGAGCATATTCTGAGCAGGCCAATCTGCGTCCAGGTTTTACCGTACTAGATACTGACAGTCAGACATCTCTAATTAAGAGAATTATGACGGAACTTGGCTATTCAGTAAAAGAAAACAAGCCTTCTGATATTTCATCTAGGATATCATCATTCAAAGAAAAGGGAATGAGAGCAAAACAGGTTGAGGCTTTAAGCTATAAAAACACTCATAGATCCCAGTATCTTGACATGATCACAAGAATTTACCATGTCTATGAAACAACCTGCCAGAATGAGAATTCTGTTGATTTCTCAGAGCTGTTATTAAGAACTGTAGAGTTACTTAGAAATCATCCTGAAATACAGCAGCTACAGCACAGCCGTTTTAGAGAAATTCTGATAGATGAGTTTCAGGATACCAATTCTATCCAATACGAATTCGTAAAACTGATGGCTGGTAAGGACACCAGGGTTTTGGTAGTAGGAGATGATGATCAGTCCATCTACGGGTGGCGTGGTGCAGACTACACCAATATGAAGAAATTCTTAAGTGATTATGAGAATGTTAAACAGGTTTTACTTGCCATCAATTACCGTTCTTCTCAGAGAATTCTAGATACAGCAAATGCTTTAATACAGTCTAACTATGACCGTCTGATGGAAAAAGTTTTACAGGGCTCATCTGGCATAGGAGAGCAAGTTACCATTTTAAACTGTGGTAACAATCGTGCTGAGGAGAACAAAGTTGCCTATCTGATTTCTCAGCTGCAGGATAGTGGAGAAAAACTCTCTGATATTGCAATTCTCTACAGAAACAACTATCTGTCAGCAGGTATTGAGCAGTGTCTTACAAAAAGGCATATCCCATTTACTATCTATGGTGGTCAGAAATTCTTTGAGCGTGCTGAAATTTTAGATACTCTTGCCTATTTAAGAGTTATCTTAAATGAGGATGATGACACTGCGACATTGCGTATCATTAATGTTCCTGCTCGCAAAATTGGTCCAAAAGTTGTTGATTCCTTGAGAAAAATATCAAAAGAACGCAACTGCTCTCTTATGAAATCCATAAGACTTCTAAAGCAGTATGTTTCAGAAGGCGGTACCGATAAGGAATTGACTGCTCTGTACAAAAAGACTTCTCCATTTTTAGAGCTTATCGATTCATTGAATGTCAAACGCCATGAGATGAAACTGCATGATTTTGCCAATGATCTTTTGCAGGATACAGGTCTTTATACCTTCTATCAGCAGAAGGATATCAAAGAGGGAAAGAGCAGTACTGATGAGCATTCAAGATACAATAACCTTGGTATGTTTGTTACCAATATCACTGACTTTGAAAAAGATTTCGAGAAGATAGAAAACGATGAAACAGGTGAAATTGAGGAAAGAGACATAAATGATACAACTGATCCTCTTTTAACCTATCTATCTAACGTAACTTTAGTGTCAACAGGCGAAATAGACGAGGACGGAAGCAGTGGCAGTTCCAGTCAGGACAGTGTAAACCTCATGACTATCCACTCTTCTAAAGGTCTTGAATTTAAGTATGTATTTATTATTGGCTTTGAAGAGACTATTCTGCCATCTAATCGTTCTGTAGAGGCTGGAGCAGCAAAGATTGAAGAAGAGCGTCGTCTTGCCTATGTAGGTATAACCAGAGCAAAATACAAGCTCTATCTTTCATATAGCCAGTCCCGTTACCTCTTTAACAATTCCTTTGTAACAGGAGCAAGCACATTTTTACGAGATATCGTAAACAAGTGTAGCAAGGCGGAGGATAAGCCTTATCAGATAGAAAAGGTTCCATCTCTGTTCTGATGGATAAATTTGTTTTAAATTATGGTCAAAACTGTTTGGATTGTGTTATTATAACCCCGTGATCAGTCGGTCACATTTCTCATAGGTCATTTTCGATCTGATACACAGGAAATCCAAAAAGTAAGTTTAACTTCTGCATTCCCCAGTGCAGTTTTATACATTTCGCTATTTATGAATTTAACAGAATTAAAAAACACCCCAGTCGCACAGCTTGTTCAGATGTGCGAGAAAAATGGCATTGAAAATGTCGCCCGTTTAAGCAAAAAGGAAATTATTTTCCAGCTCTTGAAATTCTGCTCAAAGAACGGTGAAGATATCTACGGCGAAGGCGTAATTGAGATTCTTCCTGATGGCTTTGGCTTTTTAAGAAGTGCTGACAGTTCTTATCTTGCAGGTCCTGATGATATTTATGTTTCTCCAAGTCAGGTTCGCAAATTCAACCTTCGTACTGGCGACTCAATTTCAGGAAAGATCAGACCACCGAAAGAAGGCGAAAGATATTTTGCTCTTCTGAAAGTCGATTCTGTAAATTTTGACGATCCTGAAAATTCCCGCCATAAGATCCTTTTTGAAAACTTAACTCCACTCTTCCCTCAGTACCGTTTGAACCTTGAAATGGGTAACGGTTCAAAGGAAGATCTGACAGCCAGAGTTATTGATCTTGTTTCTCCTGTAGGTAAAGGTCAGCGCGGTCTGATTGTAGCTCCTCCAAAAGCTGGTAAGACAATGCTTCTGCAGAATATTGCCCATTCAATTTCAAGCAAATTCCCAGAGTGCACTCTTATCGTTCTTCTCATTGATGAGCGCCCAGAAGAAGTTACCGAGATGCAGCGTAATGTTAAAGGTGAAGTTGTGGCTTCTACCTTTGATGAGCCTGCAACCCGCCATGTACAGGTTGCAGAAATGGTAATTGAAAAGGCTAAGCGTCTTGTTGAACACAAGCATGACGTAGTGATTCTTATGGACTCAATTACAAGACTTGCAAGAGCGTATAATACCGTTGCTCCATCTTCTGGCAAGGTATTAACCGGTGGTGTTGATGCCAATGCGCTCCAGCGTCCAAAGAGACTTTTTGGTGCAGCAAGAAATGTTGAGGAGGGTGGCTCCCTGACCATCATTGCAACAGCTCTTATTGATACCGGTTCAAAAATGGATGAGGTTATTTACGAAGAGTTCAAGGGTACAGGTAACTTAGAACTTCACCTGTCACGCAAGATCTCAGAGAAGAGAGTTTATCCTGCAATTGATGTAACCCGTTCAGGAACCCGTCGTGAAGAACTTATCACCACTCCAGATGAGCTTCAGAAGATGTGGATTTTACGTAAGTTCCTGCATCCAATGGGCGAAATCGAGGCTATGGAGTTCCTCATTGATAAACTGTCAATGACAAAAACCAATGATGAATTCTTCACAGCAATGAAACGTTCATAAATTACTTTGGAAAAAGCTCAATCTAGGTTGAGCTTTTTTTCAGGTAAAAAAAGGGAGGACAAAATGTCCTCCAATACTTGTCTCACAAATATCTTCATGTGAAACTTCACTGAAGATTCTTTTACAGTAAGTGATACTTTTGCCACAGTATTTTCTGTGGTCATTTACTGATGTCTTTTTTCAATGATTTTTTCCTAGGTTATTGCGTATATAGTTTACCTGTTGGTTTTATTAAAACCGTACTAATCACTTCTGTTTAATAATCTTCAGTAAGGGTAGTCTAAATGTAGCGGGAATATTTGTAAAATACTAAATACAAATACCCAGTTATAGAAAATTGTTATATCTATGATAGGCTTTACAGTTATGACATAGCTGTAAGTAGGAATGTGTTAGAAGTGTGACATCCTCCCCTACCTGTAGAGGTAGGGGCTTCCTGTTCGATAGCTCTAATGAGCTAAGCAGTGAGCTTTTACCTCACAACAGGCTATCCCCGAGTGCCCCTCGGTTCTTTTTTTTATAGCTCTGTTCGTATAATCGGTTGATAAAACATCATTTTTATTCTATAATTTAAGCAGTTAATAGAAATAATTATGGTGATGATATGACAGAGCTTAATACATTATTTCAACTCTTCAATAATCTTTCAGAATCCGAAAAGAAAGCCTTTTTAAGAAAGGTAAAAGGTGAAAATTCTACAACTCAGTCTAAATCCAGAACTACATGCAACTGTGCCTATTGCAAATCTCAGCATATAGTTAAATTTGGAAAATCTGATAAAGGTGACCAAAGATATTTATGTAAAGACTGCAATAAAACCTTCACAGCCAAAACTAATACCATTCTCTATAAATCACCTTATTCAGAGAAAGTATGGAGAAAATACATTAACTGCATGATGCAGGGAATGAGTATCAGAAAGAGTGCTAGGGAATGTGGTATCAATGCTGATACAGCATTTAAATGGAGACATAAGATTTTAGATTCTCTGCAAACAATGCACGATGAAGTAAAACTGGATGGCGTTGTCGAAGCTGATGAAACATTCTTTGCTTTAAGCTTCAAAGGAAATCATAAAAAATCAAATTTTAGTTTACCTAGAGAAAGTCATCATAGAGGAAAGTGTACTCATACTCGTGGTATTTCATCAGAGCAGGTATGTGTACCTTGTGCAATCAATCTTAACGGTCTTTCAAAATCTGTAATTACCAATTTAGGTAAACCTACAGTTAAAGACTTAAGAAAAGTTTTCTCTAGGTCAATAGTTGAGAGCTCTGTTCTGGTTACTGACAGAAATTCAGCTTACAATAAGATTGCCAGTGAACATAACTTACAGTTAGTTCAAATTAAGTCAGGTAAAGGCTCTAAAGGAACCTTTAACATAGCTAAAATCAACAGTTACCACTCAATTTTAAAGATGTTTATCATCTATAACTTTAGAGGAGTGGCAACTAAATATCTTAACAATTACCTGATTTGGAATAATATCAAGAATTATTCTTTAGGTTCAGTAGAAGATAAAGAGCAGATCTTTGCAGATTTCGTGTTTACCAACAGATTTTATGAAAAATCTCACGATGTAAGTAAAAGAGCTGCTGTTCCTGTATAAAAAGAGGTTTATATATGAAAATCAATAAGTTAATGCTGGGGGGGGGGTAAACGCTTCTCTAAATTAAGTAATGGTAAATACTGCTTCTCTTTTATAATTGAGGTGCAGTAAATGTCTTCAAATGTATTATCAGGTCTTTTAAAAGAATCTCCTTACAAATTAACTCAATTTGATGAAAAAACTATTTCTACATTAGAAAGTAATTTAACTAATGATCCTAATAAAAACAAAGTTTATGTAACTTGCTACAAAAGAAAGAAACAAATTGAATTAAAGCCTGAAGAAGTCATTAGACAATTAATGCTAATAAAGCTTGTGCACGATTATGGTTATTCTCTTGATAACATTCAAGTTGAACAAGAAATTACTTTTGGAAGAGAAAAGAAAAGGGCTGATATTGTAATCTTTGATAAAGAACATCCAACGAGTGCTTACATAATAGTTGAAGTAAAAAAGCCAAAGTTAAAGGATGGTAAAGAACAGCTAAAAAGCTACTGTAATGCAACTGGTGCACCAATTGGAGTATGGACAAACGGTGAAAGCATCTCTTACTACCATAGAAAAGATCCTAATTATTTTGAAGATATTAACTCAATACCTAATGCTTCACAAAAACTAACAGATATTCTTACAGAACGATGGACTATAGAAACTCTTGTAAAGAAAGATAAGCTAGTTAATGAACGAAAATCATTAAAAGATCTTATTTTAGAAATGGAGGACGAAGTTCTCGCAAATGCAGGCGTAGACGTATTTGAAGAAGTTTTTAAACTGATATTTACAAAACTTTACGATGAAATGGAAAGTGGTAGGAAGAAAGATCGTAATTTAGAATTTAGAAATTATGGAGAAACTGACGAACAGTTAAAAGATAAAATCCAGTCTTTATTCGGTAAAGCTAAAGATAAATGGGAAGGCGTTTTTGCAAAAGATGACAAAATTCAATTAACTCCATCTCATTTATCAATCTGTATATCATCTTTACAAGATGTAAAGCTATTCAATTCTAACCTAGAAGTTGTTGATGAAGCTTTTGAATATTTGATAGGCAAGGCTTCGAAAGGAGAAAAGGGACAATACTTCACCCCAAGATATGTAATTGAAATGTGTGTGAAGATGTTAAATCCAAATTCTGAAGAGAAGATTATTGATACAGCTGCTGGTTCATGTGGATTCCCTGTACATACAATCTTTTATGTATGGAAAAAAATTCTTAAACAAAAAGGAATGGCACAAAGTCATCTGTTTACAACAGAAGAAAAACCAGCAGAATGCACTGATTATGTAAAAAACAACGTTTTTGCGATTGATTTTGATGAAAAGACTGTAAGAGTTGGTAGAACTTTAAATCTTATTGCTGGTGATGGTCAAACCAATGTGCTTCATCTTAATACTCTTGATTTTTCACGTTGGGATGAAAAAACAAAGGAAGAGGCTTGGAGCGATATTTATTTTGAAGGTTGGAAAAAATTAAAAAAACTTAGAAAGGATCAAAATAGTAATAGAGATTTTAATTTTGATATTGTCATGGCGAATCCTCCATTTGCTGGAGATATAAAAGAAGGAGAGATCCTTTCTAAATATGAATTAGCAAAAAAAGTATCGTTTAAGAAACAGAAAAACGTTGCAAAAAATGTATCTGTTATAGATAGTGATTTGTCATTCCCTGATGCTTTGAATAATCCTGATAGCATGTTTAAACAAGGAAATACATATTACAAAGCTCAAATAAAGCAAGCAACAAATGTAAGCAGAGATGTTCTTTTTATTGAAAGAAATTTAGATTTTCTAAAACCTGGCGGAAGAATGGCAATTGTTTTGCCTCAGGGAAGGTTTAACAATACATCCGATCAATTTATAAGAGAATATATTGCAGATAAATGCCGTATTCTTGCAGTTGTTGGTTTGCATGGTAATGTATTCAAACCTCATACTGGTACTAAAACTAGTGTGCTATTTGTTCAAAAATGGGATGAAGAACTCTGTCCAAAAGTTGATGACTACAATATTTTCTTTGCAACCATGCAAGAGCCTTCTAAAGACAATTCTGGTGACAAAATTTATGTAAAGCAAAGCTTTGTTAGTTTCTTAGGAAAAGAGTTAGATAAAACCGATTTTATTTCAAAATATGGTTCGTTTGAGGAATGTTCTTTCTATATAAAATCATCAGATTATGATTTACACAAAGATTCAATAAATAACAATTCAAAAAATCTAGAGTTTTTGAAATCACTATCTTGCATCATTAACGGATTAAAATTTTCTGAACTAACCGAGTCAGAACAAGCTGAATATATATCTATTACAACACCAAAGGAATATGAAAAACCATTGTTGGATTCTCATGGTCATCTAATAGTAAAGCACGACCTCTTTAATCATGAAGGATTGACTCAAGATGGAATTGTTGATGCTTTTATTGAATTTGCTAAAAAGGAGAAATTGTCCTTTGTAAATTTTTAGCTTGCCCATTTGACACCGTTAAATATCAGAAACTGTTAGATGGGCTTGAATGTAGTGAAATAAAACTATCAAACATTAATTCTGATTTTAGAATAGATGCTGAGTATTTTTTGAAGCAAAATTTAATTTATGAGACTTGTTTAAATCAGTTACCTTATTATGTGTTAGGCAATATTTCAGATGTTACAGATGGTATTCACGAATCAATTGATTATGATGAAGATAGCAATATCAACTTGATTTCAGCAACAAGTCCTCGAAATAATTATTTTGATCTATCAAGAAATGCTCATATTTCACTTAAACAGCATAAAAATAATCCAAGAACAGCGTTAAAAGAGCATGATATTATTCTTTCAACTGTTGGTACAATTGGTAATTGCGCAATTGTGAATAAAGAAATGCTTCCTGCAAATTCAGATCGTCATGTAGGAATTATTAGACTTAAAGAAAAAGTTCTTCCACCTGTTTTATCGACTTTCTTGTTAACAAAATATGGGCGCAACCAAACTATACGAGAATCAACAGGGAATGTTCAGTTAAATCTCTTTTTGTATAAGATAAAACAAATTAAGATCCCTCATTTTTCAAATGAATTTCAAAAAGAAATTGCTAATTTATTCCAAGAATCAAACAAATTAAGATTACATGCAGAACTACTTTATAATCAAGCAGAAGATATTCTAAATAAAGAACTCAATATAACTAATGTTAAAAACTCCAAAAATTATTCAATAAAAAGCCTTTCAGATTCATTCGTAAAATCTAAAAGACTTGATGCTGAATATTATCAAGATAAATATGATTATTTTTTTAAACAAATTAAATCATATAAAAATGGATATGATTCTGTAGAAACATATTTTGATTATGTAAAAACAAAATGTACACAAAATCATTCGAGTTATTTATATATAGAAATAGGCGATGTTAATATTGGAGATGGTGATGCTTATCCTAATTTAATACAAACAGAAGAATTACCAGATAATGCCAAAATAATGACAAAAAAAGGCGATATATTAGTTTCCACCGTTAGACCAAATAGAGGTGCAATAACCGTTATTGATTCTGAAGGAATATTGGTAAGTGGAGCTTTTACGGTTTTACGTAATAAAAATTGTGGTTATTTATCTGAAACACTGCAAGTTTTATTTAGAACTGAAGTTTATAGAAATTGGCTTCTAAAATTCAATGTAGGTACATCTTATCCAGTTATTAAAGATAAAGATGTGCTAAATATGAAAGTTCCTATAATTTCAAATGATATTCAGAAGATTATTTCAGATAAAGTAAGAAAATCTTGCAAATTAAGGAAACAAGCTAAAGATTTGTTAGATAAGTCTGTCAAAGCCGTAGAAATTGCAATTGAAAAAGGTGAAGAAGTTGCAATGAAATGGATAATTGAAAACACAAATGAGATTTATCTCGAAGATAAATATTAGCTTGTTTTTATAATTATAAAAAGCCAAAAGACTTGTGAATATTGTTATATAGTCTGTTTGGCTTTATTTTATCTCAAAATTTTTTCCTGAAATTTTGCAAACTAGTAGACATCATCAAATCCCATCACCTCAATCTTAAA
>JBJEWY010000045.1:0-2840 GCA_051885305.1 Succinivibrio sp.
CATTAGAGCTATCGAACAGGAAGCCCCTACCTCTACAGGTAGGGGAGGATGTCACGAATAATATCGAATTTGATACTCCAAAGTTCAATCTCTCAGCATTAACAGCATGTGACGATGACATATCATCCTTTGCAGATTCTGAGGATGTTTTACTAGAGATTTGGAATTGTCACAGCTAAGATCCAATGAAATTCCAAATTTATCCATATCGCATGAACAGTACTTTAGCTTTGATGTCAGAGTTTAAAAAAAGCTTCTGTGTTGAACATCCTGAAAGACGCAATGCAGTCACCAACCATTTAATTTATCAGCTTGCCTGTACTATCACCCAATGATGCGGATCACTATCCATATCAAGCTTACCTATTTTTCAATTCGTTTCTGATTATGGAACGATGATGGCATAAATTTAAAATGCGTATTAGGTAAGTTTTTTTGTGTGATAGCTTAAGAATAATAGTGTGGCTACTATTTCAAAAAATCTTTTACTTCTATAAAGTTACAGTTATAAAATTTTTAATCAAAGATAGATTAACTCATACTTGTAAAGAGGATAGTATGGAACAGCTAAATGCAAAAGATTTACAGGCTTCATTATGGGCAGCTGCTGATGAAATGCGTGCCAAAATGACAGCAGATGTTTATAAAGACTACTTACTAGGATTGATCTTCTATAAGAGCTTATCAGATAAGACTTTATATAAAGTCATTGACCTTTTAGAAGATAGAGTTCCAACCTCTGTTGAAGAAGCTCAAGAAATTTATGAAAAAGCTCAAGACTCTGAAGATTGGGAAGATCTTGTAGATGAGATAACCAGAGATTTTGGTTGTTGTATACTCCCAAAATTTACCTTTACAGCTTTTTATAACCAAATTAATGAAGATACTTTTCTTCTAGAAAACTTACATCAAGCCTTTAGAGAAGTTGAATTATCTCAAGGTAAGACCTATGAAAACCTTTTTGAAGGTTTTGATATCAATTCAAAGGATTTGGGTAAAACACCACAGGATAGAAATTTGTTAATTTCATCTGTGATTAAAGCGTTAGCTCATATAGATTTTAATAAGTATGGTGAAGATGCTTTAGGTGATGCATACGAATATTTGATTGGCCAATTTGCATCAGAATCAGGTAAAAAAGCAGGTGAGTTCTATACTCCTCAGCAAGTATCTCAGTTAATAGCTAAGATCGTCACCTGTGGCAAAGAGAATAAAGATGCATTTACTGTATTTGACCCATGCTGCGGATCAGGCTCTTTATTATTACAGGTTAAAAATTACATTTCTGATTCTCAATCAAAGCATGTTTACTACCACGGTCAGGAAATAGTAAATCAGACATTCAACTTAGCAAGAATGAACATGATGCTACATAAAGTATCTGCTCATTACCAAAGATTGAATAGTGGTGATTCATTATCTGCTGATTGGCCTACAGATGAACCTACAAACTTTGATGCGGTAGTTATGAATCCACCATATTCATTGAAGTGGTCTGCTAACGAGAACTTTATTACAGATCCTCGTTTTGCTCAGTATGAAAAGTTAGCCCCTAAGTCTGCAGCCGACTATGCATTCTTGTTACATGGTTTCTATCATTTAAAGACAGATGGAACTATGGGTATTGTTTTACCTCATGGAGTTCTGTTCAGAGGTAATGCTGAAGGTGTAATTAGACAACACTTATTAGAATCTGGTTCTATTTATGCCGTAATTGGTCTTCCAGCTAATATCTTCTTTAACACCTCAATTCCTACATGCGTAGTTGTCTTAAAAAAGAACAACTCTAATCGTGATGTTCTCTTTATTGATGCATCGAAAGATTTTGTAAAAGAAAAAGCACGCAATAAATTGTCAGCTGAAAATATTGAAAAGATCTTTAACGCATACAAGGAACGTAAAGATATCGAGAAGTACAGCCATTTAGCAACATTTGAGGAAATCAAAGAAAACGACTTTAATCTAAATATCCCAAGATATGTTGATACCTTCGAGGAAGAGGAACCAATCGATCTTGATGAAGTATTCAAAGAATACCAAGATTCTTGCAAAGAAGAATCAGAGCTTAATGAGACCTTAAATGGTTATTTCAAAGAGCTAGGTCTGAACATTAAGCTGGAGGTATAACTTATGAAAAAAGATAAGACAGTACCTCAGTTGAGGTTTCCTGAATTTACAGACGCTTGGGAACAGCGTAAGCTTGGTGTCATATTCACACAAACTGCTAATTACGTAAATCCTAAAGAACAAAATTTAGAATTATGGAGCCTAACTGTTCAAGATGGGCTTACTCAAAAAACTGAACGTTATAACAGGGAATTTATAACGAAAAACGAAGATAAATATAAAGAGGTAAAAATTGGAGAAATCGTTTATAACCCTATGAACATGACTCTAGGTGCTATCGACGTAAATAACGTTGGAAAAAGTGTTGCTGTTTCAGGATATTATGTAACGATGTCTGCAAGTAAGGGCTCAGATGCTTATTTTATTCAAACTTGGATGAAAAGCCCTCAGGCTATTCTTCTATATAAGAACAATGCGACAGGAACTCTAAAAGAAAAACAACGAGTTCAATTTCCAACTTTATCTAAAATCGTTTTGGCCATTCCATCAAAAGACGAACAAACAAAAATTGGGGCTTTTTTTAAATCGTTAGACAACAATATTACTCTTCAGCAGCGTAAGTTAAATTCGCTCCAAAAATTGAAAAAAGGTCTTCTTCAAAAGATGTTTCCAAAAAATGGAGAAAATATTCCAGAAATTCGTTTTCCTGAATTTTCGGACGCTTGGGAACAGCGTAAGTTAGGTGAAATTGTTGTTAGAGTAACAACAAAAAA
>JBJEWY010000046.1:0-10635 GCA_051885305.1 Succinivibrio sp.
GTGACAACGGGAATGCATTATAGACTTTTTTTGATAACTGTCAAACTTTTTTTAATTAATTTTTCACCAAATTTTTATCTTAAGATAACAAATCCGATTAATAAGCCATTTCAGGATTGTTTTCCAAATATCACAGAAAGGTGGACAGGATATTTTCTGTCCGTATGATTATTTAGAATCATTAAGCATCAGGGAAAGTCCACTTGCTCTTTGAACTTTTCTTATGATGGCCTTTTTAAAGATCTCCTTGTTGCCGATAATCAGTACCTTGCCTCCTGACTTAAGATCTTCTCCATTAACTTTAAGGTGACGCTCCTTTGCTCTTGTAAGACCGGTATAGATAAGTTCTTTGGTCAGGATAGGATTGTCTCTGTCAGAGAGCATCATGATGACGTTGTCATATTCACTTCCCTGCGATTTGTGAATCGTCATGGCAAAGCCTGATTCATAATCACTCAAACGTTCTGGAGAGATCTTTATAAGATCATGTCTGTTACCGTTTTTTGAAGGAAATACCACCACAGGTCTTAAATTCTTATCTGAAATACAGCAGACACCTACATCACCATTATCAACACCAAGTAACCGATTGTTCTTGGTAATAAGAATTACACGACCAGGAAAAAACTCCATATCAGAGCTGATATAACTATTCTTGTCTCTATTTTTCTCAAAGAAAGATTTAAGATTGTGCCTTACTTTTCTCTCAATTTTCTTATTGAGTTCATGAACACCTAAAGCTCCCTCAAGATTGGAGCAAATTACTCTACTGGTATTAAGTTTTTTAAATAGTTCTTCTGAGTTATCCTCTGTTATGACATATTCAGACTGCTTTAGATATTCAAAATATCCGTTTTTACCACAGTAGATAGATGCAATTTCCTCTGCTATCTCATCTGATGCCTTTGACAGCTTTTGTTTGCTCATTCCTGTGACATCAAAGAATCCTACCTCACATTTATCAAAGCAGTTTTTAACATCATCCCCAATATCCCTAATGCTACCGCTTGTCATCAGATCTGAAGCATCTTTCTGAGTTTTAGCGGTATTAACTGCTTTTGCAACCTTACCAAGCACAGAGTCTTTTGAGAATCTGCGACTTTTTACCAGTAAAGATACGGTATCACTTAAGGCACTTCCCATACCCTCAACCTTCATCTTTAGAGATTCTTTTGAATAGCCGGTAAGCTTTGAAATAATTTCAGCACGACTGTCACTTAGAGGGGCATCTCCATCAAGCACACTGCAGATATCACCTAACACACGACCTGGCTCTACAGAATTTAACTGATCCTTATCTCCAAGCATGATCACCTTGGTTTTAGAATCAACAGCCTTTAAAAGATTGCAGAACATATAAAGGGGGATCATGGAGATTTCATCTACCACCAGAATATCGCAGGGCAGATAATTATCCTGATTGTATTTTGGTACCGCACTATGGGGGTAATAGCCTAGGGTTTTATGGACTGTAGTTGATTCATGAGGGATCCCTTTTATGATCTCAGAAAAATCAAGATTTCTGTCATCACAGAATTTCTGGGCCTTTGCTCTGAAACTGTATTTATCATCAGCAGATGAGTTTAACTGCTCAAGAATTGACTCCATCATTTTGGCTGCAGCTTTGCCTGTTGGAGCACATAACCTGATCCTCTTTGGCTCTTTATCTTTGGCAAGAAGTAAAAACAGCAGCTTTACCACTGTGGTGGTCTTACCAGTACCTGGACCACCACAGATCACTGAGAAATTTGATGCCATGGCAGTTGCTGCGGCAATCTTCTGGTAGTTAAGCTCGCCATCTTTAATACTTTCATCAGCAAATAGACTATCAAGAGCTGATCTGAAGTATTCAATATCATCAGCACTCAGAAAAGATGAGTCAAAAGAGCGTTCTAAAAAGAAGTTCTTAATATAGTTTTCATAACCAAAAAAACTTCTAAGATATACTCTTGTGATCCCTTCTGCCTTATAGACTACAAGTGGGGTGAGAGCATCAGTACTGGTACTTGCAAGAAAGTTGTCAGATTTAAAAAGTGAGTTTTCAAGTTTTGTGCAGATTTTAAAAAGCAGTTCATCCACAGTCTTCTGATACTGGTTATAAAGAGCTGTGTCATCAGAAAAATCTAATTCACTTACAAGATCCTGTGTAAAGATTGGCGAAAGATCCTCTTTTGTTACCTTAAGGCAGACATCACCTGATTTGAGTCTTATAAATAGACAGCAGAAGACAAAAAAGAGCCCTTTATACAGGATTTCGTCTATACTCGTATCAAATCTCTCCTGATACAACTCAAAAGCGGATACTGCTGATTGAGGAACAAAAGAGAATTCTCCTGCCTTTCGTTTTAATTCATCAATTGAGTGATCCTGCTCTACAAGACAGAGAAACTCTCTTATTTCCTCTGGAACATCAATATTTGTGTATAGCATTACTCTTCACTCCAGCTTTCAAATAACTGTTCAAGCTTCTCGATAAGTTCCCAAGACACTTTAGTGTAAAAAACACCGTTGCCAAAATTTTCTTGACTGTCAGACATACCTCTTAGGTACAGGTACATAACACCGCCAAAGTATTTTTCATAACTGTCCTTATCACCTTTGTACTTGGCAAAAGACATTTTAAGATAGCGGTGCAGCGCTAGTGAGTAAAAAAGGATCTGAACATCATAGCGAGATTCAAAAATCGACCTGACAATTCTGGAAACAGAATAATCAGCAGTAGAATTTCCAAGGAAGTTTGACTTGTAATCCATCATATAGAATTTTGGTCCATCCTTGGTCTGATACTGCCCTACAAGATCAAGACTTCCATTCATAAACCCCTTGAAGTCACATTTGATGGCAGGAAGAGACGGAATTTCAAACTCACCGAAATACTCTTTTATTTTTGCCATTTCATCAGAGAAATACTTTTTTAGAATTTCATTGAAAAGCTCTTTTTTAAAGTGACTGCATGGCAGGAAATAATCAAGCTCTCTAGCACATGAATAAGGGGTTAGATCATTGAGTCTTAAATGTTCACCGTTAGAACCTATTGGGACTAAAGGTGTATTTAAAACAGACATAAACCATCTTGATATGGCTTTTACTGGCTCAATACTTGCTCTTTCAAGAGATGTCAGAGTGTGGGCATAGTCAAAACGCTGCAGTTTTTTAACTGCCTCTACAAGATGTTCTTCACTGTCACGATTTTCATATGGCAGCGAGAGGAGCTCTTCAAAAACCTTGTGCAAAAAAGTACCGGCCTTTGCAGATTTTGTGTAGACAAAACGTGGTTCTAAGCTGCTCCTATCTGAATTTACACTAGGATCCTGTGAGATGTTCTCTCCACGCTTTTCAGAATCATCGTTGAAGTTGTGGAAAATATCATTATGACTGCCAGCGGTAATTCCTGAATAAGAGGTTACAGTAAACGATCTGTCGATACACTCTTCATCAAGAGTATTTACCTTCGCATCTGATCCATTTAACTGCTGTAAATTTTCATCCTCTAAAGAAAGCTTTGGATAATGGCTGTCATCTGAAAGATTTTTCTGAGAATATAGTCCGTCATCAAAATTGATACGCTGATGCTTAAACAGTTTCTCATCAGAAAATGCCTTCAGGGGATCTTCTGGATTATTAGGTTTTACTATCACTCTCAGGGCATCATCAATATATGATGATATCTTCACAAAATCGTTTAGGTAAATAAAGTTTGCTGCCTGTGCTCTTGTTATTGCAACGTACAAAAGTCTTACTTTTTCTGCCTCACTGGCATTGCTTTTAAGTACTGAAATATCTACAGGATTGCCTTGTTCATCGAGTACAGAGCAGTCCTTTGTTGTAAGACACATATGACCTTTTTCTTTATCCACAAAAACAAAAGGATCATAATAGACAGATACGTCTTTACCAAGTTCCTCTTCTGGGTGAGCTCCAAAAAGATAAGGCAGAAATACCAGAGGATACTGCAGACCTTTTGACATGTGAATTGTATAAATCTTTATCAGATCCTTTTCTGATTCAAGACGTTTTTTAGTAACATCTTTTGACAACTCACCATTGTCATTTTCAAGTTCATTCTTGAACCAGGTTAGCTGGGCACTTGGGGTTGGCAGCTGAGTTTTCTTTGACTGAATAAGTTCTGCAATCTGGAAATAGTTGGTAAGGCTTCTCTCCCCTTCTTCACGATTCATGATTTTTAAAATCAGATCATGCTGTCTTACGTAATAGTTAAAGGCGGTAATAAAACCAAACTGTTCCCACTTTAATGCACATAGAGAAATATTCTGTATTTCAAGATCAATCATCTCTGCTGTGGTGCACTCTTTAAACTCCTTCTGAGTAAGAGAGAAAAGATCAGAACCTAAAAGTCTTGAAATCTTTGAAACATCACGGCTGTTGCACATTGCCTCCATAAAATACACTAAAGAAACAGCCTCTTTTGAAGGAGATGTCTTTTTAATAAAGCCACTTGAGGTAACTGTGGTTAAAACCGATCCTTTTTCTGAAAAATAAACAGACTGCAGTCCTTTGGATTTGAGCTCATTCTGTATGGCCTCACTTTCAGATCCCTTTGAAACTAAAATAGCGATATCTCCAGGTCTTACTTTACGCTTTGTAATCCCCTTCTCAATAATGACGCCATCACTAAGAGCCTTCATGACGTCATAGGTGACGGCCATGGCAACAGTCTTTTTATAATCTGAAGATAAAACACTATTGTTTTTCTCGTTTTCAGATGATTTTTTCTTTTTGGTATTGTTGTCTGGAAATACCGTTGTCACATAATTTGATACAGGATGCTTATCTGCCTCATCATCCTCACTTAGCTCTTCATTAAAAACAAAGTTAAATTTGTCTTTAAATCCTTCTTTTTTTGGTGGGGAGACACTTTCAAACGGTATGCTGCTGCCAAAAGGATCACACATATATCCTGAACCATTTAAAAACACACTGTTTACACCGTTAATAACATTGGTGGCAGCACGATAATTGATATCAAGGGTATAAACGGTTTCTTTTCCTGGGCTTAGATTTTTTACTAGCTCTTTAGCCTTGTTGTAAGAATTGATATCAGAGCCTCTGAAAGCATATATTGACTGTTTCGGATCTCCGATAAGATAACAGACGCATGAATCATTTCTTGCATCCTCGTTCATGTACATCTTTTCAAATACAGCAAACTGAACCGGATCGGTATCCTGGAACTCATCAATCAGAGCAACAGGGTAATGTTTTCGAAGGACTGAAGCTAAAGCATCACCTCGTTTTTTATCTCTTAGGGATTGAGCAAGCTGCCTTAGTACTTCATTATTTGAAATCACATTATCTCTTTTACAGATTTCATCGGTGCGCCTGATGATGAGAATTGAAACCAGAATTTTTAGTTCCTTTTCTATGGTCTCTACCGTGAAAGCCTCTTCTTGCACCAGTTTATATAGTTCAAAGAGATTGGCAGTTGCCTCTTCAAATTCATCTTTATGTTCAAGACCCTCTGCAGATCTGATCCTGGCTGCAAGCTGAACCTTGCCACCTTTATTTGTACCAAGACCAGTAAGGTGTCTTATGTTTTTTAAAACCTCGCAGCTATCTTTGAGGCTGTAGTTTTCATCATAGAAAACCTCTTTTATGACAGGAGCACTTTTTGAATTAAAAGAAACTTTTTTCTTTGCATCAAAGAAAGAACCTTCAGTACCATAAGGGTTAAAATAAGGGAACTCTTCAAATATCCCAAGAACCTCTTTTACATAATTTTCAGCCTTAGAGTACAGGTTTGAATCAAGTCTGGACTTTCTGTCCACCAGCTCCTTGATCCTAAGAAGCGGAGTTTTAGGTAAACAATTCCCCCCTTCCTTGCGCTCATCTGCTGTGAGTGAATTCTGGTTGACACAGAAACCATAGTATCCACTATTGCCGCTTATAATTTTTACAGCCATCAGGGCTTCTATATACTTTTTGAGATCATCGGGGCTTTCACATCTGAAAAGTTCACTGAAGACATCAAGATCCAAGTCTGCACTGTTTTCATAAAACAGCTCTCTGAATACCGCAAGACCAGCCTCCTGCTCCTGCTTTTGAATATCCTGAGACAGTTCAACATTAAATGCTCTTCCAGCCTCAAATGAATAAATCTTGTTTAACGCTCTGTTACAGAATGAGTGAATGGTACTTATTGAAGCCTCATCAATAGAACGTTCAGCCTGACCTAAAAGTCTTATGTAAAGGGAAGTCTTATCTTTTCTGAAGGTCTTATCACCGCTATCAAAAAGATAATCTCTGGTAATAAGCTTTAAAGGATCTTCAAATGTAGAAATAACTTCTTCTCTCTTTTCCTCGTTTTCTGCATTCAGCATTTTTTCAAAACCTACACGGCTTGCATGAATGCGCTCGAGAATTCTTGCCCTAAGTTCCGCTGCAGCTGCATTAGTAAATGTAACCACCAGAATATTTTCAATATCAAGTGGCTCATCTCTGCTTAATAACGCAGAGTCACTTCCCACAGATGGTTTTCCTAAAAGCAATCTTAAAACAAGATAACTTACCGTGAAGGTTTTACCAGTACCAGCTGATGCCTCAATTAAAGAGGAGCGGTTTAAATCAATGGTATTGATGATGCTCTTTTCTTCTGTCATCTCTTACACTGCCTCCATCTCAGATATCTTTGAATCTTCAATCATGACTTTCAGCTGACCAAAATACAGGCATAAAAACTCCACTAAAAGTTCTCTCTGAGCTTTTGACAAGAGCTTGAAATTATCATCAAAAAGATGCTCATTACTGAAGAAATATCGTGTCTGCTGATCATATTCAAAGATCTCACTTAGCGTTTTGCCTTCAAGTTTCTCTGTAAATAACTCAAATGAGATCAGATCCCGTTCTTCTTTTTTGATTTTTTCTGTCAGATATTTCATCAGATTCTTAGATAAAGGCACAGGCAGAAGCTTCATTCGAAGATACAGTTCACATAACTTCATGATCAGTTTTCTTGCGTTTTCAACGCTCAGTACATATTCATCATCACTAGAGTTCATGAAATTATATGCGTTGCACTTGCCATCATTTGAGATGATTCTGACCACAGGTAAAGAAGCGGTTGATGTCGTTCTCATAGCAAGAGCTCTTATGATTATTCCCATAATGTTCTGGTAATTTTCAACTTTGCTACTGTCATGGTAATAATCCACAATCAGAGCATCTTCTTTAGCAAGATTTCCTGCAAAGGTAACTGTTACCTTTTTTCCTGCGACATCAAGGTTAAATGAGTATCTGTAACCAAGATCAGACAGTTCACTATGTGATGCATTCATAAGTGAATAGGTTAAGCTACTGTATCTTGATATGATTTTTTCTTTCTGGATTTTTCCAAGAGCACCATATGGTATTACACCCTTTTTCTCTTTTAGATTAAGCTGCTCTTTTATCTGTTTCATTCCCTCTTCATAGCTGAAATCAAACCCTATTGAGCCTAGAATGTTGCTTATTTCAAAGTCTGACAGGGTAAAAGGCTCTATATCTGGATCTTCATTTTTTCTTATATCAGGAATATAAATATTCAGTACGTCACGTAAAAAAATCTTTACAGGATTCCTGAAAAATGACTCAATCTCTGAGAGATTCAATGAGATCTGCTCTGGTATTTCCTGTCCCCATGGATTGAGATCATTATCATCTGGTACACATCCTATTGGCTTTACACTCTCTTTAGCTGACTTTAAATCCTGTTTCCAGAAGGCAAATTCATTATATGAAGGCGCAGAAAAGAGCTCTCCTCTGTTTTCTTCTGCAACATAATTTCTAAGATCATAGGCATTTAAATACTCATGCCTTATCAGGCGTTTTTTAATCTGTTTTGAGATTTCTTCCTCATCAGAACTTTCCATGCCTTCAACATAGAAATTATTACTTACATACTCTAACAGTTCGGTCACAACAGCAGAGGGATTAAGCTCTGTTCTGTCTACTGGAGACTGGCCTATATAGGAAATGTAAAGACTCTTGTTGGCAGACAAAATTGATTCTAAAAAGATGAAGCGATCATCTGTTGACATGCGCCTGTCATTGCGCCTTGATAAAAGTTTGTCTGACAGAAAATTAAAGCCAGGCAGAGTTTCTTTTCTTGGGAAATCTCCATCATTCATGCCCAGCATGAAAATATGATCAAAAGGAACTGCTCTCATTGGCATAAATGAACAGAAATTTACCTTTCCTCTTAAGTACTTTGATGAATCTCTGTCATTTCCAAAAGCATGGATCAGTTTTACTCTGAAAACAGGCAGTTTGATTTTAAGTTCACTGTCTTTTCCATTCTGCTTTAAATTGGAAATAGAATCATTCATCTGGGTTAAAACATTTGAGATGAACTGATAGGAGGCCAGATCGTCCTGATCTGCAGAAAAGAATCCTCCAAGCAGAAGATCTGTAAGTTTTGATGTCCATTCCCTTGTCGACAGATCAAGCTGAGGGTTGAATGCATCTCGAACCATTGTCAGCTTGTTTACAAAGCTGCAGAAACGGTTTAAAAGCTCAAAGTCAGAGGTATCAATATTGTCACAGGCCTCACTGCCACTGTTATTTCCAAGAATAAAGCCCTCAACAATACGATATAAACCTTTTTTTAAAGTCCATGGCAGATCGCTTTCACCTGTTTTCAGATCTTCCTTATCAAGCCCGAAATGAACACAGGCCTGCTCAAGCCAGGATGAAATAACAGATAAATCATCAGCACTGATTCCAAAACGCTTGGCTATGGCATCAACAGATAAAAGTTCAATGATTAAAGATACAGAAATTTTTCTGCTGCCAATTGATAAGAGTTTGATTACAGCCTCAGCCAGATTGTTATTGGTTGTAGCTGTCTTATCGCAGATTGCGTATGGGATGTACTCTGGACTTTCCTCATCACAGGCACCGAAGACTGATTCAATATCAGGAGCATATAACTCAATATCAGGCACCATTACCAGCATGTTTTTTGGAGAACTTCTGCCCTCTCTTTTAAAAGTCTGCAAAATTGCATCCCTCAGGACTTCAATTTCACGATGTCTGGTGTGGCAAGAATGGATCTGCAAAGAGAAATCATCATCCGCTACAGGCATTCTCTCTCTTTTTTTAAGCTGCAGTAGATCATCTTTTATCTGATTCAAAAGAGTTTTCTTATCGCCTTTTAGTTCATCTAAAGACGACACGAAGCTGTTTGTAATATCAACTTCATTTGAGCGATCTAAAAGTTCATTCAAAGTATCCCTGCCCTGACGTCCCATAGAAATCAAAAGAGGGTTGCCATCTGTCAGAATGCTGTTGTTATCCTCATCTTCCTCATAAAGTTTTACATATGAATCAAAGTAAGCGTCCTCATCTGATTCTGCAGGGCTTTCAACGCTCTTTAAACCTATAGTTCCAGCATGAAGATTTTTGGTATTTAAATCATCAGCTCTTAGGTATCTTACTATGCTCTGTTTCTCCTTTTTCCACTGCCCCTTTCCTGTTAAAAAGTCCCCCCAGTATTCCTGACATGGATTTAAGTGCATAAAAAATACTGGCACAATATGGCCTAGGGCAACGAACAGATCAATTACCTGTGATGGCAATGCTGTAACCCCGAAAATAAAGAGCCTCTTTGGAAGTTTATCCATCCATCTGGCCTTTTCATCACTTTGGGATTTACCAGCCTCGGCATATACAGCATCAATGATGTGCTTTACGGTCAAGGCTCTGTCATAATCAGATGCAGCATTAGAGCTTTCATTCAAATTTCCCTTCATCAGATACCAGAGTTTGACCTGCCAGATATTGTCTAAAAGCTTTTTTCGCTCAAATTTCTGGTGACTTGATTTAACATTTTTAACTGCATCCTTAAGCCAAGCAGCAATTCTGCCCCCGTTTACATTAAGCTCACCATTTTTGTCAGAGGAAATCAGATCAAAATCTTCTTTGGTAAATTCATTCCAGCTAAGTATCCACTCAGGGCGATACATCTGATACTGATCAAAACAGTCGGCAATTACTCCGCATAACAGATAGGCTTTGGCGTCATTAGAGTTGCCATCGTCATTTCTTGGCTCACTTTCATCGTCATCAAGATAATCTCTCATTCTTTTAAAGATCGGATCGCGCTCATTGAGCCAGATGTTTTTAAGCGAATACAGTGACCATGTCATATGCTCATGATCGAAACGGTTGAATGCGTCAGCACCATTTATAATCTTGTGAAGTGACCAGATGAATCCCCAGATCTGTTCAAACTCAAGACCTGCACATACTGTATTTGTATTGGCAATTTCCTGCTGAAGATAGGTCTGCATTCCTCGGTTCATGACAATAACCTTATCAAGAACAAACGGATTTTCAGAAGATGAAGGTCCCCCCTGAATTAAAAGTGAACATAAGGTTGCAAGCCTGTGGAGATTATTGGAATTTACAACATGAAGATTCTGCTTGAAGGACATACCGTTTCCTGACTGATACACATTGTTTTGTTATATAACTGTCAGAATTAGTATACACAATGCATATTCCATTTAGCGGAATATGTAGAGAATTTCTGACCTCTGATACAGTAAAAGGTCTTTTAGGTTCTTACAAAATGATGGAAATAAAACCTAAACTCCCGTCACCCTAGTTTACAACAAGGGTGACGAACCTCACAAATCC
>JBJEWY010000047.1:0-10581 GCA_051885305.1 Succinivibrio sp.
CTTTGTGCTACTGGCTTTGAGACTGTTCTTTTGGAGCCTTAAAATCATGTATATGGATAAATTCTATTTAACAGTTTTATCTTTTGAATTATCTAGAATAAACTTTGATTTTATTGACTCAATATGTTCTTTGGCATCAGTTCTGTTAACTAACTGAGTAGAATTTGCTTTTTGTTTAAATGACTTTGGAGCAAATAAAAGAAGATAGAGTCCTGCAATTAAAAGCATGCTGCCACTTAAGGCGTAAACAGCCTTGAAGCTTAAGAGCGTAACTACTATTCCTCCAAGCAGAGGTCCGATTGCACCACCTACCATCTGTGCAGAGAACAGAAGACCAAATCCAGTTCCTCTTGATGATGATGGGGTAAAGAGTACCAGAATTGAATTAGCTGACGGGAAGATCCCTGAAAAGCCCAATCCGCAGATAAACTGTATCAGCGCAAATAACTCAAGGTTATTAGGAATTCCCTGAATTGCTATCATGAAACCTGCTATTATCAGTGCTAAGCACAGGGTTCTTGCAAAGCCTTTTTTCTGCCCCGTTCTACCCCAGATAGGGGATGCGATAGCTCCTGATAAGGCTCCAAGTGATAACACAAGTCCTGAGAGCATCACAGAATTTTCAGCACCATTTGTCAGCTTCTCAACATATAAAGCCACAATAGGCTGTATCTGCAGAATTACCATGTTTGTCAGGCAGACACATACAAGAAGAATAAGAATGTTCTTCTGCTTTAAGAGCGAAAAATAGGTGACATTATTCTTTTCTTTTACATTTGTCTCTTCTGATTTTGGCGGTTCTTTAATGAATAAAACAGTAATAAGACAGATCAGAAAAAGAACAGATGAGCCAATGAAAAAAGAATTTCTCATTCCAAAGAAACTTGCTAAAACGCCTCCTAAAAGTGGACCTGCGATACCGCCACAGATATTGGCGCTCTGCATCATTCCCATGGAAAGACCTAAGCGTGATTTTGGAACACATGCTGAGATCATCACAAGGCAGGCTGGCCATAATCCTGCTGCTATTCCCTGAAAGCCGCGTACCAAGAAAAGTTCAAATGGTGTCTGTACAAGACCTGCAAACAGATAGGTAAGAGAAATAAGAATGCTTGATCTGATGATCATGGGCTTTTTGCCCATCTTATCAGAGAGCTTTCCCCACAAAGGAGCTGCAATTGCGCTTACAGCAAAGGTAATGGCAAAGGTGACTCCGCTCCATAAGGCTACTGCATCATCAGAGCAGTTGAGTTCCTTCTGCATATAGACTGGCAGAAATGGAATGAGCATGGTGTAGCTTGAGCTCATCATAAAGGCAAAACTTACCATCACTGCAAGGACAAACTTCCAGTTTATGGTAACTTCCTTTGAACCCCTGTGATCTGTCATGATGCCTTCTTATGCCATAAAAAATAAAAGCGCTGTAACAGTATAATGCTACAGCGCCTTTTTGACAAAACAGTTTAGGCCTGTTTTAAGAGATCTTTTATGAAGACCTTAAGTGCAGGAGCAAGGCTTTCATTGCGCAGAGCATATTCAATGAAGCTTTCAACATAACCTAGCTTATTGCCGCAGTCATGAGATCTGCCGACAATATTGTAGGCTTCAATATCACTCATAGTCATCAGAAGATCAATGGTATCTGTAAGCTGGAACTCACCGCCGGCGCCTACAGGAGTCTTTTTAAACAGAGACCAGATTTCAGATGGCAGAACATAACGGCCTACTACAGCGTAATCTGATGGAGCCTCTTCAACTTTTGGTTTTTCAACGATATTTGCAATCTTGGTGCTCTCACCTGGTTTTAGACTTGCTCCTGATACATCAACGATACCATAAGCGCTGACACTCTCTTTAGCTACCTTTTCAACCATGATCTGAGGTGCACCAGTTTCCTCAAAGCGTCTTATCATGGCAGAGAGGTTGTCTACAGATGGATTTGACTTGTAATCATCAATGATCACATCTGGAAGAATTACTGCAAAAGGATTTTTTCCAACAATAGGGAATGCACACTGAATGGCGTGAGCAAGACCTTTTGAAACACCCTGTCTTACAGACAGAATACTTACATCGTCAGGAATAATACCGCGTACTTCCTCTAGAAGCTGTCTTTTAACACGCTTTTCTAGTGTAGCTTCAAGTTCGAATGAAGTATCGAAGTGGTTTTCAATAGCGTTTTTGGAGGAGTGGGTAACAAGTACGATGTTTTTGATACCTGCATCAACAGCCTCTTTAACCACATACTGGATTAAAGGTTTGTCAACTAACGGCATCATCTCCTTTGGAATTGCTTTGGTTGCAGGCAAAAGTCTGGTTCCAAGTCCAGCAACAGGAATAACCGCATACTTGATATTACCAAAGTTCTGATCTGGCATTTTTTGTTCACCTAATATATGTTTTATTGAGTAATGAATAGATTATAGCGTATGTTTTATTTATTTTTCACGACCTGAGCCTTCTTTTAGAAGTTCTGGATATTTTCGCATTAAAAGAACACCACAGATGAGTGCAAAGACAAAATTCAAAATGGCATTGCCGAAGGTTTTATAATCAACCCATAATGATTCTGCTTCACTTTCACTTATACCGAAAATTTCAGGAAGATAAAAAGCAATCAGTACATTAAGAAGGCCTGCAAATACGAAAAAGACCATCCACAAGGCGCCCAAGGTTGCAAAAGCCTCTTTTGGTAGTGGTATCTCGCGTCCTAAGAGAAAAGCGAAAGGATTTTTTTTGAGAATAAACTGAAAAACAAAGATACATAGTGCAAACAGGCAGTTTACAACCGTAACCTTCCACTTGATGATGGCAGGATCCTTTAAAAGAACAGTCGGAATACCAAACAGCAGTACCGCTGCAAGCAAAAAGATCTGCATTCTTGAAAAGGTTCTGTCAATGATAAAACCTGCTGCTACAGAAATAATACAGGCAATTACGATTACTAATGTTGCAGTGATAAGGTCGCTTGTAAGCTTATATGATAGAAAAAAAGCAATTAGAGGTAAAAATTCGATAATCTTTTTTAACATGTTGAACCTTTGGTTGTCATTATTTTACTTCAGCAAGAGTTTTTGAATCGGATTTTATAATATCGTTATTCTTAAGTCCTCTGGCTTTTCTAATTGTATAGTAAAGTCCGTGATTATCTGCCTTTACAATGTCAATTTCATCATCAAGAAATCTTATTGAGGAACCTAGTCTTAAATCATAGGTGAGGGTTGGTTTACTTACATTGGTACAGTCGTTTACAGCAAAGTGCAGAGTACTGCCGGTACGACCTGAGTAGACAAGCGATGGTGTGCAAAGTCCTGTTTTGGTAAGTTTTCTTGAGGTTACGGTATAACTTATCTCATCGGTCTTCGCGCAAGAGATAAGTCTTAAACTTGTTCTTACACACAACTGCTTTAAGTTGTTTTTTCTTAACACTAGAGCATCTATAGGATCACAGAAGGCGCAGCTTGAAACATCGTCAGCACCTGCAGAATTCTTTGTTGAAAAAGAAACAAGAGTATCCTCATCTAGTAACTCGTTGTACTGACCTTTTGGAATGGTTACACCTCCTGATACAGTATCAAAAGGCAGAATCAGTACATGCTCAATGCAGGTTTTATCTGCAATCTTTAATGATGAGCCTACGGCAGCGAATGCTGTCTCATCAGGAGATGGTCTGTAACTTAAGGTACACTCCTGCTCTTTTGCCTGAGCACTAAAAACAAGGAGAGATAAAAAAGATGCTGCTAATACTTTAAGGTACATTTTTTCTTAAACCGGACTTCAAGTTACTTTGTAACTATATTACACCTTGTTTCTTATAACAATGATTGCTCATCACAAAAGATAAGCAAATAAAATAAGTTTTTGGCCTCACTTTCTCACAAAGTTAACTATTCTCTCTAAAAGTGAGGCATCATCCACACTTACAACAAGTCCATTTATATAGTTTTTTACTTTATCAGCCTGGGCACCAAGGTCAAAGCAGACAGTCTTTACTCCCATTTCAATAGCTTCTGATGTTGTGTATGAGAATGTCTCTGGCCATACTGATGGAATAAGAATGACATCTACTTTATATTTTTCAACAAGCGCTGGCAGCTCTTCACGGCTGTATGGCCCTGTAACTGCAACTTTGTCTGTTGTTTTGGTATCAAGCATACTTCCTAAGACTACAAGTCTTGTATCAGAGGATTCTTCAATCTTTTTGATAAGTTTATTTACAACATCAAGTCCTTTACTTACTGATGCTATATTTCCCAAAACACCTATGTTTACGCCTGCATGCTGTGGTACGTTAGCCTTTTTAAGCGGCATTACCTTGTGGGGGATTACTTTTATTATTGCTTCAAGTTCTTTGTAAACCTTTAAAAGGTATTCTTTTTCAGAGTCAGAAAAGACAATCATCTCATCTGCGGTATTTCTAAAGAATTTGCTAAAGGATCCTCTCCATTTTGAAATGTCACTGTAGGATGAGTACAAAACATCTCTGTCATAATCACAGAGTGTCTGCTGCTTTTTATTCTGGCAGTCTTGGCATTTTTCTAGATTGAGTCTGCAGAAGCTGTTCTTATCATCCATAAGATTGTAGCTTGGGCAGATAGAATGAAAATCGTGTCCTCTTAAACTTACAAAAGGTTTTGGAGTTAAATTCTCTTTAAGCTCTGATACAAAGGATAAAACCTCAAATATATTCCTGTAGGCTACAAGACTGTTTATGATGATCTCATCTGTTTTAAGTTCTTTTATAAGATTTTTGATGCCAGAAAATTCAAAAGAGAAGGTCTTTATATCAAGTGAGTTCGGGGTTGTTGCCACAAAGACTTTTTCTAAAGGGTAGTACTGTATTCTTAATATGAAGTATTTTGTAGATAGTTTTTTTAAGAGTTCATTGCTGTAAACTTCTGTTCCGCCTTTTAATGACAGATCAAAGTACACCATGATTCTTTTATCAGTTTTCAAGGTGGCATCTTTTACAAGTTTTGAAAACTTAGTTAGTGCTACAAGATTTCTGTCATAAATCCTACTACTTTTGCGGATGCGGTATTTAAGGGGAATGTGTCTAAAGAGAGTGATTTTCTCAAAAACCGCATTCTTCTCCTTGATATACACAGGGAAATTAAAGAGACATAATTCCTTTTTTGAAGTTGAATATGAAACTGTGCTTTTTACTGTAAAGAATTTCATTTAATTTACCTGTGTGAAAACAGTATGAATGACCTGAGATTAATCTCATACTCACTGATGCGTTTTATCAGCTGATAATAATTACTAAGAATGATTCTCAATAAATGCTACATATATAACAATTTTAGATAGTTATAAGAGGATATATCTGAAAAGGCGATATAGATCTGACATACAGAATCCAAATTTGAATAATATTCAGATAATGATTCAACACACTATGAAAATCACCTTTGCATATCACGCATATTATAAGGAGAATGCATCTAAATGAACAATAAAGCAATGTATAAATTAAGTTATGGTCTTTTTGTTTTAACTGCAAAAGATGGTAACAAGGATAACGGCTGCATCATCAATACAGGCATGCAGGTTGCCATAAATCCAGACAGATTATGTATCTGCGTCAACAAGGCCAATTACACCTGCACTATGGTAAAGAATACTGGCAAGTTCAATATTTCTGTTTTAACTCAGAGCGCATCGTTTGAACTGTTTAAGCGTTTTGGTTTTGCGTCAGGAAAAGATACAGATAAGTTTGCTTCATTTTCAGCAGTAAAACGTGCATCTAACGGTGTTTTGTATATCACTGAAGGTACTAACGCCTATCTGTCAGTTGATGTGACTGAAACTGTTGATTTAGGTTCACATCTGATGTTTATAGGTACAGTAAGCGATATGGATGTTCTCAACAATGAGATCTCAGCTACCTATGAATACTATCAGAATTTTATCAAGCCAAAGCCACAGGCTGTTGGAAGCACAGAAGATGGCAAGACTATCTGGAGATGTACTATCTGCGGTTATGAGTATGTAGGAGATGTACTTCCTGAAGATTATGTCTGCCCTCTGTGCAAACATCCAGCATCAGATTTTGAAAAGGTCGTGCCATCATCTGAGGTTAAAGCAGGTGTTTCAAAATACGCTGGCACCAAGACATATAAGAATCTTGAGACAGCCTTTGCTGGTGAATCTCAGGCCAGAAACAAGTACACCTATTTTGCATCAATTGCCAAAAAATCAGGATTTGAGCAGATAGCGGAGATCTTTTTAAAGACTGCTGAAAACGAGATGGAACACGCTAAGATGTGGTTTACAGAACTTGGCGGAATCGGCTCTGTGGAAGCTAATCTTGAGGCAGCTGCAGACGGTGAGAATTACGAGTGGACCAATATGTATGAGTCTATGGCAAAAGATGCTGAGGATGAAGGATTTACTGATCTTGCTTATAAATTCAGAGCTGTTGGTGCTATTGAGAAAGCCCATGAAGAGCGCTACAGAAAGCTTTTAGAGAATGTGAAGGAAAAACAGATCTTTGAAAAGGCTGGTGTAAAAGTCTGGGAGTGCAGAAACTGTGGCCATATTGTCATGGGAACAGCTGCTCCTGAGATCTGCCCAATCTGTCAGCATGGTCAGAGCTATTTTGAAGTAGCAAAAGATAGTATCTGATAAGAGCTCCTAAAGAGGAGGAACAGTTTTGAATTTTAAGCCAGAGTCATCTCTGGCTTAATTGTATGTGCGCACTAAATGCCGTCAGAGAACACGCCAAAGTGTTCTTGGGAGAAGGCAACACGCTCTGAAATGCTAAGACGATGTTTTTTGGTCATAGCTTCAATAAGTCTTAAGCGTGGTAAAAGTCCGGCGTTATTGCAGATCTGAATTGCAAGGCCAGGTCTTGCGTTAAGCTCTAAAAGCATTGGTCCTTTATCGCGGTCAAGTACAATATCTGTACCAATATAACCCAAGCCTGACATGTCATAGCAGGATGATGCAAGTTCTAATACCTCACGCCAGTGAGGAACTTTCAGTTCAGCTAAAACCTTGTCGGTGTCAGGATGAATGGAAATAGGCTCATTGTGCTGCACTGCTCTTACAGCTCGTCCTGTTCTCACGCAGATACCTACACCTACAGCACCCTGATGAAGGTTTGCCTTGCCATCTGATGCTGAGGTTGAAAGTCGCATCATACACATTACAGGAAAGCCCTGAAATACAATAACTCTGGTATCAGGAACACCATCATAACTGTAACCTGAAAAGACATTGTCAAAGTGAATGAGATCTTCAATTAAGGCAATATCCTGTTTGCCACCTAATGAGAATAGACCTGCCAGAATATTAGTGATATGACGTTTTAACTCATGCTCAGTTATTTCCTGACCTGAGGTTTTTATAAAGTTACCAGTGGTCTTGCTTTTATCCTTGATAACAAGAATACCTTTACCGCCAGAGCCGTGGGCAGGTTTAATACAGAATTCAGAATGGCTGCCAATGATATTTAAAATCTCACTGACTTCATGCTGATTACTGATAGAACCTAAAAGATCAGGGGTCTTTACATGGTTTTTTATAGCGATCTGTTTGGTTAAAAGTTTGTTGTCTACAAGAGGGTACAGATTTCTCTTATTGTATCGGCTGATGTAACTTACGTTACGCTGATTCATACCCATAACACCGTCCTGCGCCATCTCAAAAGGGGAGGCATAACGGTTTTTAAGCCTTTTTACGGATTCAAAGATGTTAATCATGGTTTTTATCCTGATTATTGTCTTCTATCTCAATTCGCTTCTGAGCCTGCTGTTTCCACTTTCTGTAGGTGTTGTGCGGATCGCTTTTTATTTCATTGAGCTCATTTTTCAGTCTTATAGACTCATGCTCTTTCTCATCGCCATTTGGATACATTTTGATCTGAGAGACTAATGGCTTGAAGCGTTTTAGCTCTGAAAGACGGAAACCTGTGTAGTTACCCATGATAAGTACCAAAGACAGCATGATTAACTGTACACCAAGGAAGTTAAAGGTTAAGTGCTGGATAAAGAAGCTGCTCAAAGCAAGATAAGCGCATACAGCCACAAAGAGTGAACCTCCACCCTGTTTTAATACTTCTTTGTAGCCTTCCTCTTCCCAGAGAATACTCATTCTTTCAATGGTCCAAGACAGAATGATCATAGGGAAGAAAGTGATCTTAATACCTTCTGTAAGACCAATCTTATAGGTAAAGAATGAAATCATACCGATAATTGCAATAACGGTAATGATAACGGCAGAGATTCTGGCAACAAGCAGCAGATTCAAGTGTGAAAGCCAAGAGCGGACAATAAGTCCAACGCCTACAATTGACACGAAACCTATAAGACCAACTGTAAGTGATGTCTGCAGGAATGACATTGCAATAAGTACCGGCATGAAGGTACCTGATGTTTTAATTCCTACTATGATCCTTAAAAATACTACGATAAGCACACCGATAGGTAGTAGCAGCAGTCCTTTAAACAGTGATTGCTCCTCTAAAGGAAGTGCTGAAAGTGATAGGGGAACTAACTCTTCACCTGCAGCAATATCAACATTTGCCTTTCTCATACCCGCTTCGATTGCACTTACAGAATGAGACATGGTGGTAAAGCTTACCATGGCATGGTGACCACCTGTGATATCCAAAAGAGAGTTTCCGTTATCAGTCCAGATCATCTGATTTCTGGCAAGACCTGTCTTCCCGCTTGAAGGATCAAAGATCTTGTATTCTGTACCTTCAAATACAGCTACGTAGTTTTTAAGTTTCTGATTGCGTCTGCCATCCTGAAGCTGTAATACACCGACTGTTCTTGCGTGAACGCCTCCTAACTGCAGAATGTTGACTAAAAGTTCAGCTCTTTTGTATTTGGAGAATAAAAGGGAGGTTAATTCACTGTCCTGATTCAATTCATGAACGATCTGAGTTGCAAATGAATAGGCATTTGAACTTCTTGAACGGGCTGTTGCCGCAATTTCTGCCATGGCTGTGGCATAAGGCTCTCCTTCAACTGATGGCTCAATTGCAGGAACGATCATTGATGATTCATAGGCATTGTCATCAACCATGATATCGGCTCTGTAGTAGAGGATCTGCAGACCATGAGGGCTACGCTTGGTCCACTCTACGTAGTTTGATGAATTCTTTTTGATGTAATTGACACCATAACCTAATGATGCGGTGTTCTGACTTAGCTGGGTAAATCCAGGCTGAACAGCAGGGAGGGCCAGAATAAGTTCACTTGCCTGATTGTCTTTTGGTTCAAACTCGACTCTGGCCTCAACAGTCCAGATCTCCTTTTTTACATCAGGCATGAAAGGCACTTCAAAAGTGATCTTCTGGTAAGCGATAAGCAGAATGCCTGCCAAAAACAGAATAGCTGTTACAAAATAAAAAAGACCGCGGGATATCATAATTCTCTTTCCTGACTCTTACTGGAGTTTCTTTTTGCTGTTTTCTGCAAGTACTCTGGTTTTCTTTTCTTTAACCTTGGAGTTTTTGCCTGCTTCTGGGTGAGCTTTTACAGGTTTTTCCTTGACGGTCTTTTTGTCAGACTTCATCTGAGGTTTGCTTCCCTGTTCTTCTGCAATCTTATTGCTTACGGCTGGCAGGGCTTTTTCTGGATTGGTACCTAAACTCTCTGAACCGTCTGATGCTAAGGTTGCGTTCTGCTCTCCACGACCGTTTTTGATTTTCAGATCATATTTTTCATTTAAGTTGATACCCTGTTTGACATTAGCAACGTATTCATCTGTACTGATTATCAGAAGACCATCCTTGTCAGCTCTTTTCTGAATAAGTCGTCTTGAAACATCAACTACTGCAATGTCTGTGAGGATATTGCGTCCGATTAGAAGGGCATACTGCATCTTGGATCGGTCGATAAGGTTGAATTCTGCTACGGTAGAGTAATCACCAATCTTGATGTTGAGCTTTACTACAGGTCGGTAGCTGAAATCATCTGTAGATGACTGCAACAATCTGATCTGCTTGACGTACATGGCCTCCATATCAATGGAGCGGTCATTGTGGATAAGTTTAAAACGCAGCCATTTTTTGCCGTTGCGTTCAAATTCTGTAATATCTTTTGCTGAAATTGAACTTTGTGATGCACCGGTATCAATACGGGCCTCAATGGTGGCATCTGCCTCTTTGACATATACGTATTCACTGCCACCTAAAATCATTTTGTTGTCAGGAGTTTCAAGATCGTAGTTTCTCAATGGCTTAATTTTCATCTTCTCCCCACTGCGTTCTCTTTCTGCAACAAGAGTGTCATAGACAAACTGGTTCTGGCGCTGTACAGCCTTAAGTTCTTCAAGTATCTGACGTCTTAAAAGCTGATTTGACTGTTCTATATCAGCTCTTATTGAGCCAATAGAAGCCCTTTGAGAGGTAAGCTCACCATTGATACTGTCAACGGTACCACGCAGTTTTGTTAGCCTGTCATTCAAATCATTATTATCTGTACCGTTGGCACTTAATCCTAATGAAAGGAAAAAAATTGCCAGTGAGGATTTAATTTTTTTCATTTGCCAATAATCTTAATATTAGAATCTCGAGTTTCCCAGATAAAAAATTTAATTAAATCCAGATCTACTCTTGGATTG
>JBJEWY010000048.1:0-10487 GCA_051885305.1 Succinivibrio sp.
CGCTTAAGGGGCTGTTTTATGATGGTCTAAAAGTTTATTTCAGACCATTTACAAAAAAATATTAATTTTATGTTGCAAATTTAATACTGTTAGCATAAAGTAACGTCAGTTTTATACAAGTAATTATAATTAGAACAAACTAATTACAATTGTCATAATGCAATATGGACTATACTATGAATACTTTAGATCGATTAAAGCCAGGTGAGAGTGCAACTGTCAGCAATGTTGCTGGCGATAGTGGCTCCCTAAGACGTCGTCTTCTTGATATGGGCATTACCCCTGATACAAAGATCACAATGCTCAGAAGTGCTCCATTAGGTGATCCTCTTGAGATCAAGGTGAGAGATTATTCTTTAACTCTCAGACGTGATGATGCCTCATTAGTGGAGATCAGATAATGACTGTAAAAAATGTTGCTTTAATTGGTAATCAGAACTGCGGCAAGACCACCTTATTTAATCTGTTAACCGGCTCTCATCAGTACGTAGGTAACTGGCCTGGCGTTACTGTTGACAGAGTAGAGGGCAGAATTGCTAAAAAAGACATTTCAATTGTTGATCTGCCAGGTCTTTATTCTTTATCTCCATACTCACCAGAAGAGGTAGTTTCAAGAAACTATCTTTTAACTGATGAATATGACGTGATTTTAAATATTGTTGATGCTTCCCACCTAGAGAGATCATTGTCTTTAACTTTAGAGTGTGCTGCTTTTAACAAGCCTATGGTAATTGCTCTTAATATGATTGATCTGCTCGATAAGTCAGACATTTCAATTGATATTGAGAAATTATCTAAAAAGCTTGGTATTGAGGTTGTAAAGATCTCTGCTGTTAAAAGCGAAGGCATCGACGAGCTAGTAAATGCTATAGAGAACGCAAAGGTTCCAAATCTTCCATCAGTGTTTGGCGCTGATGTAGAATCTTTAATTGATGATGTAGCTTCAAGCCTTGAGCCATCTTTGAAGGTTGGTGGTCGTCGCTTTGTAGCAACTGCTCTCTTAAAAGACGATGACATCTTTGTTGAAGAATACAAAGATAAAATTGAGATCATGGCAAAGGTTACCAAAGCCAAGAATATCATCAAAGAGCAGTCTTCAATTGATGCTCAGTCATTCTTCCCTAAGAAGCGTTACGAGTTTATTGATGCTATCCTAGATGAGTGCCGTGTTAAAAAGACTGTAAAATCATCTGCCTTCTCAGAGGCTTTAGACAAGATTGTTCTAAACAGATTCCTAGCTCTTCCTATTTTCTTAGTGGTAGTAGGTCTTGTTTACTTTGGTGCCATGTACTTTACCTCATATCTTGAGCTTATTCCTTTTGCTAATGATGAAGGTGAGACAGAGTATGCAACCATTACTGACTGGGTCAATGACAATTTCTTTGGCGGTTATGTAACTGATCTTGCTACTGCTTTATGCGAAAGTGCTGAAGCTCCAGAATGGTTACAGTCACTTGCAATTGACGGTGTTGTTGGTGGTGTTGGTGCAGTATTAGGCTTCCTGCCACAGATTGCTTTCTTATTCCTGTTCTTATCATTCTTAGAGCAGTCAGGTTACATGACCCGTGTTGCCTTTGTACTTGATAGAATCTTCCGTTCATTTGGCATGTCTGGCAGAAACTTCATTCCAATGGTTATTGCAACAGGTTGCGGTGTTCCTGCTTTAATGGCAAACAAGACCATAGATAATATCAATGAAAGACGCATTGGTCTTATTACTACCACATTCATTCCTTGCTCAGCAAAGCTTCCAATCATGACTATGATCTTTGCCTCAGTTATGGATGGTGCCTGGTGGTTTGCTCCATTTGTTTATGGTATGTCAATTTTCTCAATTATCGTAACAGGTCTTATCTTAAAGAAGAATTCAGCCTTCAAAGAGGAAGTATCTCCATTTGTAATGGAAATTCCAGATTATCACATGCCTACTTTAAGAAATATCCTAAAAGAGGTGTACAACCGCTGCAAAGCTTTCGTTGTAAAAGCAGGTACCGTGATCTTCACAGTTGTAGTTGTAGTCTGGTTCCTTGCAAACTTCGGTATGGGGGAGACTGGCTTTGGCATGGTTGAGGATGTTGATAACTCAATTCTTGCTGTAATCGGTTCAGCATTATGCTTTATCTTTATCCCACTTGGCTTCTCATCATGGCAGGCAACAGTTGCTGTTATAAACGGACTTTTAGCTAAAGAGAATGTTGTAGGTACCATGGCTGTTGTATTAGGTCTTGATGGTGAATTTGAAGGTGATGAAGAATCTCTGTCAGGTGCATTATCATCCTACTTTGCAGATTTATCAGGTTCTACATCAGGCTCTGTACTTGTAACCATCACAGGTTTAAGCTTCCTGACCTTTAACCTATGGTCAACTCCATGTGCTGCTGCACTTGGTGCCATGAAGCGTCAGATGGGCTCTAACAGATGGTGGTCATTTGCAATCTCCTATATGACCTTATGGGCATACTTTATGGCTCTTGTAATTTACCAGGTAGGTGGTCTTCTTACAGGTACTGTAGAGTTCAATGTCTTTACTGTTGTAGCCTTTGCTCTCTTAGCAGTCTTTTTCTACATGCTCTTTAAAAAGGATAGAGCAGAAAAGCCATCACTTAGAATTGCATCTAAGACCGTTTAGTTAATCTGTTTGGCAGTTTTTCTGGGGCTTTGTGCCCCAGAACAGAAAACTGCCATTTTTTGTTATTAAATAGTTGCATGGTTGCTCAACTGTTATATAATAAAGGCATGAGCTTTGAGGTGTAAATATGAAAATACGCATGAATATTGAAGGTCTTGATTGTCCGCACTGTGCATCAAAACTAGAGGGCATGATGAAAAAGGAATTTACCGATGCAGTCTTAAATTATTCATTAGGCACTTTGGTAATTGAAACAGCAGATGATGCTCTTGAGGATGATGTTTTACAAAAAGCACAGTCAATCGCCAATGATTTTGAAGATGGCATCTCTATTGAATTAAGAGATTAACAGCAGGCGGTTTTATACCGCTGCTTTTTTACGCTTATAGTTGCATGGTTGTTCAACTGTAGTATTTAGATTAAAAATGAAAGAACTATTTGCTTCACACGAAAAAAAACTTATCCTGCTTACAGGATTTAATCTGTTATTTCTCATATATGACAAATATATATCACAAAGCCCATTAAGCTTTGCAACAGCTGTAGGGCTTGCCGTTTTTTCATACATTATCATCGCATCAGATGTTGTTGTAAGTGCCTTTAGAACCCTTTTTAAACAACATCGCATGTCAGAGCAGTTTCTGATGATGATAGCAACCTTCGGTGCTTTTGCTTTAGGCGATTTACCTGAGGCCATTGCTGTGATGTTCTTTTACAAGATAGGGGAGCTGTTTGAAGATTATGCATCTAACCGTTCAAAAAACGAGATCTCATCCCTTGTAAAACTAAAACCTACAAAAGTAAGAGTCATAAGAGATTCAAAAGAGTTGCAGCTTCATCCAAAAGAGGTGAAAGTTGGTGAAAGTATAAGAATACTTAAAGGTGATCTTGTTGCATTAGATGGTGTGCTATTAGATGATTCTGCAGCAATTGATACTAAAACCTTAACAGGTGAGTCAGAGCCAAGATTGTATCTTAAAGGCGAAGAGATCCCATCTGGCTGTATCAATGAAGGTGGAGTTATAACTTTAAGAGTTTCAAAAAACTATAGAAATTCATCAATTGTAAGATTACTAAATCTGATTGAAGATGCAGTATCAAATAAATCAAGACCAGAGAATCTTATAAGACGTTTTGCTGTCTGGTATACGCCGATTGTGGTATCAGTTGCCTGTATTCTGGCACTTATTCCTATTTTTATAAAAGATGCACTCTTCTCTGACTGGATAGAAAGAGCGCTGGTGTTTCTTGTAGTGTCATGTCCATGTGCTCTGGTGCTTTCAGTACCACTGTCATTTTTAGGCGGTATGAGTGCCATAAGTAAAATAGGTGTCATTGTAAAAGGCTCTGTCCATATTGAAACTATGGCAAGACTTAAGGGAATTGCCTTTGATAAAACAGGCACTTTAACTGAAGGTGATTTTAAGATCTCAAAGATAAATGCCATAAATGCTGATGAGAATACCATTCTTTTAATGGCAGCAAGCCTTGAGTCAGGTTCTAACCATCCAGTTGCCTTATCAATTGTAAAAGAGGCAAAAAATAGAGACTTAGAACTATTAGGTGCTTTGAACATAAAAGAGAGTTCTGGCCTTGGCATTGAAGGTGATATTGAAGGAAATAAAGTTTATGCTGGAAAAGTTGATTTTATAAAAAATCATACAGTCTTATGTGACAAGATAGACACAACACCTGGCAGAAACTGTGTTTATGTTGCAGTTGAGGGGAAACTTTTAGGTGTCATTGAACTTTTTGATGAGCTTAAAAAGGATGCCAGATCCTGTATTGCTGCTTTAACAGACAAGTCTATTGCTACATGTCTTATTACAGGTGACAGAAAAGAAGTAGCCCTTGCAATTAAAGATGAGCTTAAACTTAAGGATGTATTTTATGAAAAAAGTCCTGAGGATAAACTTGCCTGTTTTAAAGATTTCAAGCAAAGATACAAACCATCTGCCTTCTGTGGTGACGGTATCAATGATGCCTTAGTATTAAGTTCCTGTGATGTTGGCTTTGCCATGGGAGATATTGGCCAGGCTGCAGCATTAGAGGCAGCTGATGTTGTGGTGTTAAATGATTCTTTAGATGCTGTCTTTAAAACCATCGTTATTTCAAAGAGGATCTATTCTCTTGCCATATCCAACATGTATTTTGTTATGGCAGTAAAGCTAGGTATTCTTATCTTAGGTGCGCTTGGCTTTGCCAATATCTGGCTTGCAATTGCAGGTGATGTAGGAGTACTTATTCTTGCTGTGATAAATGCCATGAGAACCATGGGCTTTAAAGTCAAATAAATCTACAATTCAGGATTTTTGTCTACAATAGTAGACAAAAATCTTTGCTACACAAAGCACAAAATCCTGTAAATAAGCTAACATATCACAATAAATTACAGGGGATGTCGTGAAATCTTTAAAAATAAATGTCAAAGGAATGTCCTGCAGTGTCTGCAAGGGAAAAGTTGAAAAGGCAGCATCATCAGTTGATGGTGTAGGTACTGCTTTAGTAAATCTTTTAGAAAATACCTTATACGTTGAATTTGACGAGAGTAGAACTGACATTAAAGAGATTAAAAAGGCAGTTGAAGCTAAAGGTTATACTGTAGATGAGTACACTAAAGAAACTTCCTTTGGTTTTAGCGGTCTTATCTTACTTATTGCATCAGCTGTAACCATAATTCTCATGGCAGTTGCCATGAGTCAGCACTTTGGATGCTTTGAAACACAAAACGCCTTTATTTTAGGCTCAATAGAGCTTTTCTTATGCCTTATTGTCATGTTTCTTTTAAAAGATCTGTATGTAAGAGCATATAAATCTTTAAAAGAGCGTACTGCAACCATGGATGTTTTAGTATCGCTAGGCTCTCTTATCTCATTTATCTATTCTTCAGTAAATCTTTTAAAAGTTGATGACAATGCTTTAGCTCATGTCTTGATGCATGATAACCCTGTTTATTTTGAAGGCTGTGCTGCAATTTTAACCGCTGTATCAGTTGGAAAATATCTAGAAAGCAGAGCAAAGGGCAAAAGTGATGATCTTTTTAAATCATTAAAAAAGCTGATACCAGATACCGTACTTGTTAAAAGAGCTGATAAAAATGAGATTATTCCTGCATCACAACTTAAAGTTGGTGATGTACTGATATTAAAGGCAGGTGATCTTGCAGCAGCTGACGGCAGCATCATAAATGGCAGCGGTGAGATAGATGAGAGTGCCCTTACAGGTGAGGGGCTTTATAAGTCTGCTGGTATTGGTAATAAGGTTTTATCTGGTACCACTCTGGTATCTGGATACCTTGAGGTAGCAGTTGAAAAAGAAGGTTCTAACACCCTTATGGGGGGAATTCTTAAAGCTGTTGAAAAAGGGAGTATCACCAAGACTCGTATTGAGCGTATTACAGACAAGATTGCCTCATATTTTGTGCCTTCTGTAATTGTAATCTCAATTCTTACCTTCATATCCTGGTATTACATTTTAGGCGCATCATTTGATATGTCTTTAATGTTCTCTGTAAGTGTACTTGTGGTCTCATGCCCATGTGCTTTAGGTCTTGCTGTTCCTTTATGTACGGTTTTAACCTCACTTCAGCTTGCAAGAGCTGGTCTTATCTGCAAGAAAGCCTCCGTAATTGAAGACTTATCAAAGATTAAAACCATTATCTTTGATAAGACAGGTACTTTAACTACAGGGCAGATGTCCATAAAAAAGCTATCTGTTTTTGAAGGAGAAAAGGAAGTCTTTTTAGACAGTTTTGATTCTCCTGTATGTAAAGAGTATTTAAAGATTGCAGCTTCCCTTGAGAGTAAATCATCGCATGTAATCAAAAACGCTTTTTTAGATAAAGTATCTGAGCTATATGAAACTGAAGATTACGAGTACATGGATGGTCTTGGTATTAAAGCAAGAATTGGTAATGATATCTATGCTTTGGTAAACAGGGTAGATGGTGTTTTAGTACATGATGAGTGCCTTAATCTTTATCTTCTGAAAAATGATGTAAAAATGGCAGTGTTCAGACTTGATGATACTTTAAGAGAGAATGCTTTTAATCTTGTAAATGAATTTAAAAAGTCTGGCATTAAAACAGTGCTTTTAACAGGTGACAGCAAAAAAAGAGCAGATCTTGTAAACAAAGTTATATTAACAGATAAAGTAATAGCAAGGGCAAATCCTCTTGAGAAAGCTGAAGCTGTAAAAGAATGCCAGATTGAAGGACCTGCAGCCATGGTAGGTGATGGCATCAATGATGCTCTTGCACTTAAAACTGCAGCAGTTGGTATTGCAACTGGAGGTGGCAGAGATATCGCTCTTTTAGCTGGTGATATGGTCTTGCTTTATGATCCTGTAGAAAGTCTTAAAAAAGGATTTAAACTTTTAAGAAAGTGCAGAAAACTTATTTTCGAGAATCTTTTCTGGGCATTAATCTACAACCTTCTGTTTATTCCTGTTGCAGCAGGTGTTTTCTATAATGCCTTCTCACTTAAACTGACTCCGGTTATCTGCTCTGTTCTTATGGGCATAAGTTCACTTTTTGTAGTATTAAACTCTTTAAGACTTTTAGGTAACCTAAAAGGTGATGGCAAAGTATCTGAAGTGACAGGAGAGAAAAATTCTATGAGCAACGCTAAAAAGACTGATAAAGTGGTACTTACAATTGATGGCATGATGTGTCAGCACTGTGTGAAAAGTGTAGAAAAAGCTCTTAGATCTCTTGAGGGGGCCTCTGATGTTTCAGTGTCACTTGAAAATAAACAGGCATATTTATGCGCCACAAACGATCTTTTGTCTGATAAAATCACCGCGGCTGTAGAAAATTTGGATTTTAAGGTTTTAAAGGTGGATAGAAATGAAGCTTGATGAGCAGGATCTGTTGCTTTTAAAGGCATTGAGTTCTGACTGCAGACTCTCACTGCGTGATCTTGGCGATAAGTGCGGATTGAGTGCTCCTGCTGTTTCTGCAAGAATCAAGCGCCTTGAAGATCATAAGATCATCAAAGGTTATCAGGTGGTGCTAAGTGATGAAGTTTTTGCTCTGTCCTTTGAAGCTGTCATATCTGTAAAGGTTTTAAACCGATTTAAAGACGCTTTTAAAAATTACGCCAAGGCAAGTCTTAATGTCTCATCACTTCTTGAGATCACAGGTGAATACAACTATCTTTTAATCGCAGCCTTTGACAATCTAGCTCAGTTGTCAGCATTTAAAAACCATATTGAACAGGAATATGGAGAGGTTAAAGCTGAGATTGTCATAAACAAAGATTTTTTAAACAGAACACCTATGTCTATAACAAACTAATTTTATACATGCACATTAAAGGAAAAATAATATGTGGGATTATTCTGATAAAGTAAAAGATCATTTTCTTCATCCCCGCAATGCCAGAGTCATTGAGGATGCCAACGCTGTCGGTGATGTTGGTTCAATTATCTGTGGTGACGCCTTAAGACTGATGCTTAAGGTAGATCCTCAGACTGAGGTAATTGAAGATGCTGCATTCCAGACCTATGGATGCGGCTCTGCAATTGCTTCATCATCTGCTCTAACCGAGATGCTCAAGGGCAAGACCTTAAAAGAGGCAGAAAAGATCACCAATCAGGAAATCGTGGATTATTTAGGCGGTCTTCCTCCAGAGAAGATGCACTGCTCAGTGATGGGGCGTGAGGCATTAGATGCTGCAATTGCCAATTATCATGGTTTAAGCTATGAGAATTCTCATGACGATGGTGAGCTTGTCTGCCACTGTTTTGGTGTTGGTGTAAACAAGATCAAGAAAGTCGTCTGGGAGAATCACCTCACAACAGTAGAAGAGGTAACTGATTACACCAAGGCTGGTGGCGGCTGCGGTACCTGCAAGATGAGAATCGAGCAGATCATAGATGAGGTCTGGGTTGACCTTGAAAAATGCGGTGTACCACGTCCAGGCCATGCCCCAACTCCAATTCCATCTATTACTATTACAACTTCAACAGAGGCTCCATCTTCCTCATTTTCTTCAATTTCAACTGTAACTTCATCATCAGCTGCTGAAGCTGCCGTTGATGCAGCAAGTGAGAACAAGACTAAGAGTTCACCTATCTATAATGAGGTCCAGAGTATTTTAAATGAGATCTCAAATGGCTTTACTGATGGTTCAAAGGTAGAACTTGCCTCAATTACTGGAAATGATGTGGCAATCAAACTGTCAGGTCCTATTGCTAGCGGCATGATGAAAGATATGACTGTAGGCTTTGTGAAGCAGAAGTTATCTGACGGAACCGGTCGTTTGATTAACATCTCTGTAAGATAGGTGGAATAATGGATAACATGAATTTAGGTACCGGTTTAGGCGGTATTTATCTTGATAATAATGCTACAACTCAGATTGACCCTCTGGTTGTAGAGGCCATGCAGCCATATCTGTCTGTATATTTTGGCAATGCCTCATCTCAGCATGGTTACGGTGTACCTGTTGAAAAGGCAATAGCAAAAGCCCGTGAGCAGGTTGCTGATTTTATTGGCGCAGAGCATGAAGATGAGATCATCTTTACCTCATGTGCAACAGAATCAGACAATACGGCTTTATGGTCAGCCTTATGGTCTCAGAAGGGTAAAAATGAAATTATTACAACTCCTGTAGAGCATCCTGCCATCATGCAGACCTGTGACTTTTTAGCAAGTCACGGAGCAGTTATTAAATATCTGAAAATAAACTCTAAAGGTGATGTTGATTTAAACGAGTTTGAGTCTTTATTAACTCCAAATACAGCTCTCGCCTCCGTTATGTGGGCTAATAATGAAACTGGTAACATTTATCCTATTCCAGAGCTTGCTGAAATTGCCAATCGACAAGGTGTAATGTTCCATACTGATGCTGTGCAGGCAGCTTCAAAAATCGACATTGATGTAAAATCCACCAAGATTGACATGCTTTCATTTGCAGGTCATAAGATTCACGCTCCAAAGGGTATTGGTGTGCTCTATGTAAGACGTGGTACCCGTTTTGTTCCATTTATGAAGGGCGGTCATCAGGAGCGAGGCAGACGTGCTGGAACTGAGAACGTACCGTTTATTGTGGGATTAGGTGTTGCCTGTGAACTTGCAAAGGCACATTTAAAAGAAGTTTCTGGCAGAGTAAAAATGCTGCGTGACAAACTTCAGGATGGTATTTTGAAAACCATTCCAGAGTGTTTTGTTACAGGTGATGTTTCAAAACGTACTGACAATACCTTAAATGTAGCCTTCAAGTATGTTGAAGGTGAAGCCATCCTTTTAATGCTCAATGAGTATGGAATCGCTGCATCGTCAGGATCTGCATGCTCATCAGAGTCATTAGAGCCAAGTCATGTGATGAGAGCTATGGGGGTACCTTTCTCTGCAGCTCACGGAACAATCCGCTTCTCTCTTTCCCGTTTTACTACCGAAGAGGAAGTTGATAAAACCCTGGAGGTATTACCTCAGATCATTGCAACATTAAGAAAACTCTCTCCATACTGGAAAGAGGGCAAGCCTGTAATTGAAGGTCTTGACCATGACTTTGATGCTGACAGCACAGAAGTCAGAGCATAAGTCATACAGACAAAAACAAGAAATCAGGAGAGGGGCGTAGCCCCTCTCTAAAAATGCATGCAGATTTCTTTCAGTACTGTCTCATACAGCATCCTTATCAGATACATTGATACTCTCTTTTTATCCTCATTGCAGGTATATGTTGTCAGAATACAAAAAAAGGACTGTCACTCATCAACACTATATTTTTATCCTTTTTGTCTACACCATTTCTATTCTCCACCTTTCAGCTATAATAGAATCATGTCAGGAGATATAAGATGAAACAGATAAGCAATTCAGGCTCATTTACAGATTTTTTAGATAGTAACT
>JBJEWY010000049.1:0-42803 GCA_051885305.1 Succinivibrio sp.
GCTCAACACCTTTTTCAAACAGTGTTCCTATGGTATCTAAAGTTAGGGATTTACCGAATCTGCGTGGGCGGGAGATGAAAACCTTTTTCTGATTATTTAACAGACTGTAAATGGTTTCTGTTTTATCTATGTAGATATAGTTGTCATTTAAAAAATCTGTAAATGAGCCTGAATTGCTTATGGTTTTCATCTTAAATCTCCTAACATGATTCTATTATAGCTGAATGGTGAAGAATAGAAACGGAGCTTTGATGAATGGCACCTTTATGTTTTAAAGATGTGAAAACAGAAATAAGAAGTTATACCAATTTAGAATGCCAGTTAACTGTTATTAACCGGCATTTCAGGACAGTTTTGTCAGTGATTATTTATCATGAGTCTGCTTAGAAAGATTGTGCTCGCTGATAAGCTTTTCCAAATCTTTGACACGATCTTCAGTTGCAGGGTGAGTGCTGGTGATACGGTTTAAGAAAGCATCAGCCACATTGGTATCCACTTTGGATTCAGCAGCAGCTTTCTTTTCAAACTCAGTAAGCTTCTTCATGACACTTACTGATCCCTGAGGATCAAAACCAGCTTTATACATCAGCTCAACACCATATTTGTCAGACTCTGTTTCCTGATCACGGCTGAATGGCATGGCAAAGGCAGTGTTGTAGGCTACATTCACTCCGGTTGTAATTGTATCATCTACACCTAAAAGTTTAGCAACAGATGCGACGCTATTCTGAACTGCAGCCTGACTTCTTTTTTCTCTGGTATGTTCTTTTAGGGCGTGGCTTATTTCATGACCGATAATTGAAGCAAGTTCATCATCTGTAAGTTTTAAGGTGTCATTAAGACCAGAGTACACACAGATCTTGCCGCCAGGCATACACCAGGCATTTACAGTTGGATCAACAATGGTGTTAACTTCCCAATCCCAGTTCTGGCAGTCTGGTCTTAACTGTGGAGCTACAGCAATCAAACGCTTTGAAATTACATCAACTCTGTCATAAAACTTTTTGTCGGCGTTTAAAGTTCCGTTAGCTTTTGCTTTTGATATTACCTCATCATAAGCAGTTTTTGCCTCCGCATTCAGAGTCTCCTCTGACACAAGAAGGAGCTGAGAACGATCATCACCAAACATTGAATTTGTAGTCTGTGTGCAGGCACTTAAAGAAAGCACAACTGCAGCTACAGCTGTTAATGTTAATTTTTTCATAATAATTTTTCCCTCGTTTTCAAGTGTGCGTATTATCCTACAAATGCGGTTTATTAGCCACTAAAACGATTTGCGTCACAAGATCCCAAAACTAAACAATCTGATGCTCAGAATTTGTGCCTTGCTCATACTTTTCCAAAATTTAACAATTTTATGGTGGAAAATATTTTTTTCTTTTGCTTATACTCACATCATCTGTTAATACTTTAATAACAACAATTAAAAAGGGGCTTATATGGAAGTATTAGGTGTTGATATCGGTGGCAGCGGCATCAAGGGAGCAGTTGTCGATACAGAAACCGGTGAACTTAAAACCGAAAAAATCAGAATTCCTACCCCGCAGCCTGCAACCCCTGAGGCTATTGCTGCGACTTTGAAACAGTTAGTTGATCAGATAGGTTTTAAAGGACCTATCGGCTGTGGTTTCCCTGCCAGAGTTATCAATGGCGTGGTTTTAACTGCAGCAAATATTGATCAGAGCTGGATTGATGTACGTGTTGAAGAACTCTTTTCAAAAGCTGTTGGTCAGGATGTCCATGTAGCAAATGATGCAGATGTGGCTGGTCTTGCTGAACTAACATTCGGTGCTGTAAAAGACTACAAAGGTCCGGTACTGTTCCTGACCATCGGTACCGGCATCGGTTCTGCCCTGTTTATCAATGGACAGATGTACCCTAATACAGAATTTGGTCACATCAAGTTCAAAGGCGATATCGCTGAGCATTACTGTGCTGACTCTGTCCGTGAAAAAGAGGATTTAGGCTTTAAGGAATGGGGTGAAAGATTAAACAAGTACCTTGAATATATTTCATTTTTAGTACAGCCTGATTTTATAGTTTTAGGTGGAGGCGTTTCAAAGAAATTTGAAAAGTATGAACAAAAACTTACCTTAAAGACCAAGGTTGTTCCAGCAAAAACCTTAAATCTTGCAGGAATCATCGGCGCAGCTGTTTATGCTTCAAGAAAAACAAAGCCTGCTCCAACCAAGACAAAGACAGCTCCTGCAAAAGAAGCAGCTAAACCTAAAGCAAAGGCACCTTCTGCTGCACCTAAAAAACAGGCATAACGTCATCTAATCTATAGCAAAAGCTCCTTTGGGAGCTTTTGTTTTTTGTCTAATCCTTTAGAAAATTTCCATATAACTATTTGTTACTCAAAGAATTTTAATGACAAGTTCTGTTTATAGTTTTATGCTGAGATGACAACTTGACGCTTTTGCTGATTTTCAAAGGAGGATATATGTCTGGCTATAAAACAGTTCTTGTAACAGGTGCATCAGCAGGTTTTGGTCTTGCAACAGTAAAACTACTGGCAGCAAAAGGTTATCTCGTAATAGCTGCAGCAAGACGCATTGAAAAATTAAAAACTCTAGCAGATGAACTTGGTGACAGTGTTTATCCTCTTGAGCTTGATGTAACCGATAAAAAGTCGGTGACCTCAATTGAGGATCGACTTCCTGAAAAATTTAAAAACATCGATGTATTAGTCAACAACGCTGGACTTGCCAAAGGTCAAGACAAGGCATTTGAGGCAAATTTTGATGATTTTAAAACCATGATTGACACTAATGTTTCTGGCCTTGTGAACGTTACAAGAACGCTGTTACCAAAGATGGTAAAAAACAACCGTGGATATGTAATAAATCTTGGATCTACGGCAGGTTCCTGGCCTTATACCGGTGGCAATGTATATGGAGGAACAAAAGCTTTCGTTGAGCAGTTTTCAAGAAACCTGAGATGTGATCTTGCAGGAACTGCTGTCAAGGTTACTGTAATCAAACCTGGTCTGTGCTCTGATACAGAGTTTTCTAATGTAAGATTCAATGGTGATCTGGCAAAGGTTGAAGCTGTATACAAAGATACAAAATCAATTCTTCCAGAGGATATTGCAAATACCATCTTATGGCTGGTGGAAGGTCCATCACACCTTAATATCAATGAGATTGAAATGATGCCGGTCTGCCAGTGCTATGGCGGTCTTGCTGTTACAAGAAAACTAAATCTCGATTAAAAAAACACCAAGTCCTCCTCAAGAGGAGGACATATAAGAGATAAGTTTTTTTTCCTTAATCACGACCTGCTGTCAGACTGGTTCAATTTCGCTGATACGGATTTCAAGACGCTGCGATCCAAGGTAGTGATTTACACTTACAGTGTAAACAACCCTTACTCTAAGATGAGGAACTATTGAACGCTCGTTTGGAGATGCCCTTAATTTTATTGCACGCATAACACAACCATCATCACCTATAAGAGTAAACCTCAAGTGACGGTTGCCGACTAAAACAACATCACTTACGGTAAATTCTCCATCAAAGCAAGGCTCTTCAAAACCATTACCCCATGGGCCATAGTTTTCAAGATCTTTTGCAAAATCAAGCGTCAGATAGTTTGATGGCAGAACACCGTCAGTGATGATTTCATCATCACAGGCATTTCCAAGCTGTTCATTAGCAACACGATTAAAGAGCTGTTTGAATTTTTCAAGGTTTGACTTGCGGATAGAGGCTCCTGCTGCCATGGCGTGCCCGCCAAACCTGATAATTAGGTCAGGACTTGTTTCAGCAAGAGCCTGAAGAATTTTTACTATACTAAAGCCGGGGACAGATCTTGCAGAGCCTGACAATTCCTCACCGTCACCAGAGAATACAAAACAAGGTACACCGAACTTTTCCTTGATTCTGCTTGCTATAAGTCCGCCAAGACCTACAAGCCAGTTAGGACGGTAGAGCACTATAGCAGACTGCCCCTCCTGAATTATGGCATCCTCTGTAGCTTCTTTTAAAAAGACGCGCTCATAATCTCCACGACGTCTGTTACACATCTCAAGCTCTCGGGCAAATTCAGCTGCATCCTGTTCATTGTCGGTTAACATCAGTAATACAGCAGGATTATTCTCTAAACGGATCCTTCCTGGAGCATTAAGCCTTGGGCAGAGATCAAAAGCAATACTTACAGAATCAACCGAAGGCAGATCCACTCTGCAGGACTGGGCTAGCGCCTTGATACCTAAAACACAGCGACCTTTTCTTATACGGTCAAATCCGTATTTGACGAGTTTGCGATTATTGGCATCAAGCTGCATGACATCGCCAATGGTTCCAAGTGCCACCAGATCAAGAAAACGACCGATCTTAGGAAGCGATCTGTTCTCGTAAAAGCCCCGTTCACGAAGTTTTGCCCTGACAGCAACTAAAACATAAAACAGCACTCCTCCGCCGCAGAGATTTTTTGAAGGAAAGCTGTCACAGGGAAGTTTTGGATCAACAATGGCATCGGCATCTGGAAGAATCTCTGGAGTTTCATGATGATCAGTAATAACCACCTTGAGATTTTTCTGCTTGGCGTAATCAATAGATTCTTTACACGATACACCATTGTCAACAGTGACAATGAGTTTGACGCCATGTTCTACAGCTTTATCTACAGCATCCTGACTGATACCGTATCCGCCCTCATAGCGAGACGGAACATAATAGGTGACATCTTTTGCGCCTAAATCATATAAACCGCGCACACCAAGAGCAGTGCCAGTAATTCCGTCAACATCATAATCACCAGCAACTAAGATAGGATCAGCATTTACAATAGCATCAGCAATAATATTGCTTGCTTTTTCAATATCATGCAGATCACGATAGTGATAAATCTCAGCAAGATCGCATGTTACATCAGCTGTAGTTTTCAGACCTCGTCTTGCGAGGATCTGCCTGATCACCGGATCAGAAACTATATCTGTAAGATGCGTATCGTCGACGATTTCCCTGCGTATGATCTTCACTTTCTATCCTAAATTAAGTTATCTGCCAATATTTTTGCTGTTTAAACTGATTATTATATGTATTAAGAGTGGTAATTGATATAGACGATACTTAATTTTGCGATGATATATTATCCTGAACCAAAATGCCTGAGGCTTTAGTTTGAGAATGTACAAAACTTAACATCAGGATAAAAACCTCTTTTGCAAGATGTTGCTACTGATTTATACAGGCTGTTAAATTTGTTAGAATAGGACAAATTTAAAAGGTGATTCTATGCTTTATGACAAATACCAGCAGCGCAGTATGCTTCTACTCCTACCATTAGGACTGTTGGCTATTGTGTCTTTTGCACTTGATAAACGTATTCCAATTGGCATAGATTTTACAGTTCAGAGCATTCTTCTAAAGCTCTGCAGAACCATGATCCCAGGCTTTTTTGCTATTGCAGTAGCCTGCATGATCCCAACAATCAACCGCTTTTACCAGTTACTTGCCGTTGGAATAAACTATGTGGCGCTAAGTACGGTATCGCTGACTTTTTTCCCATATCTGTTCTCTCAGCCTACTGCCTGGGTGGTCGCATCACTTACTGCGTCACTGTTCCTGCTGCCAAGCAACGATCTTGAATCAGAAGTTGAAGGACTGAGTTTTGGCTCTCTTTTAAGAAAATCCTTAGGTGTAATAGTAACTCCGACTCTTACTCTTGCAATCTTTGTGGTACTTATAAAAAATATCGAGCACTCTATTCTTATTACCTTCACATCAATATTCATTGACTCAATTCTGTCATGTCTTTTCGTACCTATATACGAAATCATGCTGACACTGGGTTTTAGCAGCATCCTGAACAATCTTGTAAATCTGCAGACTGAAACCCAGACCGTAAATGCTATTTTAAACAGTATTCTTTTGACCAATCTGATTGCACTGCCAACCGTAATCGTGGTCAGATCCATATTTTCAAACTCATACAATCGCCTGTTTCTGGTGTTCCTTGCAATCATAACCACCATGACCTCAAAAATCGGCTCATGCATCTCAGTTGAACTGGCGATCCTGATGTTCTTTTACCCAGGCACTCTGATTGTACTGTGCCTGTGCTCTATTGCATGTTTCTTTATCTGTGTGAATCTGCAGATGCCTTCTTTCACCAATTTCTACATGCTCTATCAGCCTGATTTAACCCTTAAGAATCTCATCTTTTTGCAGATCACAACCGTTCACTATATCGCTATTGCTCTGTGTTTTATCATTGCTGTTTTACTGCAGATGATCTTTTCAAAGATCGGTATGATTTACCACATCAAGGACAAGTTCAAATTCAAATCAAGAACTGCAGGACTGAAAATAAAACAGATTAAATCACCGTCTCTTATGATCATTGCCATTTTAAAGAACATAGGTGGCAAGAGTAACCTAAGAAAAATTACAAAGTTCTCAGACGATCTTTATTTGCAGGTATTCGATCTTAAAAAGGTTTCATCCCAGCAGCTGCTGGCTCTTGGCAAAAAGAATGTCGGTTTTTTAAGAAACAACAATGAGATAAGACTTACTCTCGGCTCTCTGACTTTTGATGTGGCATTAGGACTTGAAAACATCATCAGAGATTCAGCTGATTATACCGGCGCAGAATTCCGTATTTCACAACCATTCAATATCAAAAGCTATATGCAGGAAATAAAGGAGAAAAGCAGAAGTGAGCGACAACGACTGGATACAAATCAAACTTAGAACAACAAATACCTCTGCTGATACCATCGCTTCTTTATTAGAAGAATTTGGTGCGCTTGCAGTAAGTTACACTGATGCTGAGGACTCTCCTATTCTGGAACCAAAACCAGGTGAGAGACGCTTATGGCCAAATACCGAGGTTACAGGTCTTCTTGCACAGGGAACAGATCCAGAGCCTATCCTTTCAAAGCTTAAAGCCTTACTTGGTGATCACATCCCAATGGCAGCTACCCGCCTTGAAGATAAAAACTGGATCAGAGCATGGATGGATCAGTTCAAACCATTAAAGTTCGGATCTCATCTCTGGATCTGTCCTTCTTGGCTTAAGGTTGAGGAAAAAGACAGTGTTGTGGTAATGCTCGACCCTGGTATGGCATTTGGTACCGGTACTCACCCAACCACAGCACTCTGCCTTGAGTATCTTGATTCTCTGGATCTAAAAGACAGACAGATCATGGATTACGGCTGCGGTTCAGGAATTCTTGCAATTGCCGCCTTAAAACTTGGTGCAAAATGTGCCTATGGTGTTGATATTGATGAGCAGGCTTTAATCGCATCTAAAGAGAATGCAGAGCGAAATTTTGTATCAGACAAGCTCAACGTTGTAATGGGTACAGACTCAAAGCTCAATCTGCCACTTGCTGACGTAACAGTTGCCAACATTCTGGCAGGTCCACTTGCCCAATTAGAGCCAATCATCGCTGATCTGACAAAATCAGGAGGCAAGTTAGCACTCTCTGGTATTCTCACAGAACAGGCTGATGAAGTGATTGAAGCCTATTCTAAAGACTTCGTCATGAACAAGGTTAAAGACAAAGAAGGCTGGGCTCTTATAACAGGCACCAGAAAATAATATTAATCCCTCAGATAAACTCTGGGGGATTTTTCTCTCATTCAATGAACATTTCTATTTATAAGATGCGGGACTTAATTTAGGCAAGAACCACATTTTGTGCCCTATCTTAAAGCAAATCAGTATTATCTTAAAGCAATCATGCATTGATATTGTGCTTAATGTTGGCAGTTACTCAAAAAGTGTTGCATGTCATGCACCATAACAGGATACTTTAATCAAACCTAACCGTTAAAAGGAGTCTTATTATGGGCGCAATGTCAGTATGGCACTGGTTAATCCTGCTGTTAGTAGTAGCTTTGGTTTTTGGTACTTCAAAACTGAAAACTGCAGGAAAGGATTTAGGCGGAGCGATCCGTGGTTTCAAAGAGGGCATGAAAGAGGCCTCTGATATTAAGGAAACCACCAAGAGTGACGAGTCAAAATCTCTTGAGAACAAATAATGAATTTTCTAGGTCTTGATGAAATCCTTGTCATCGCCCTGGTGTCACTTGTGATCCTAGGTCCTGTAAAAACCTTTGGGATTGCAGTGTATGCAGGAAAAATGTTTGGCAAAGCAAAATCCTACGTTCAGAAGATAGCTAAAGAGCTGGATCTCGAAGAGGGTAGAGAGAATGTTTTGCAGATCAAAAAAGGATTTAAAGATGCTCTAAAAGATCCGCTGGTATCAAAAGTTCCAGAGCCTACCTCTAAAAGAATGTGGACTGTTGATACCAATAACCTTAATCAGGCATCAGCAGATGATAGCAGAACTGATACAAGTGATGATCTTTTAAAACGTATCAAGGCTTTAGAAGATGAAGTTGAAAAGCTTAAAAAACAGGTAATGTAAAGGTTAAATCATGCAGAATACCAAAGATGAAAAACTCAAGACCATGAGCATTACTGCTCATCTTTTAGAGTTTCGAAAAAGACTGATGCTTATCTTGCTTGGTATTGTCTGTACCATTATTGTCCTGTTTCCTTTCATGCAGCAGATCTTTGATCTTGCAGCAAAACCTTTAATGCAGGCGCTACCTCAGGGCACCCAGTTGCTTGCAGTAAGTGTGGTAGCACCTGTAATGGGACCTTTGAAGGTACTGTTGTTCTCAGCGTTTTTTATCTCGCTGCCATTTACCGCTTATCAGATCTGGATGTTCGCAGCACCTGCTTTATACCGTCATGAGAAGAAACTCATCATTCCCATTGTGATAAGTGCCTTTTTAATGTTCGGTGCAGGTATTGCCTACTGCTATTTTGTGGTTTTTGGCATGGTGTTTCAGTTTATTGCAGGTTTTTCACCTCAATCAATTGCCTTTGCACCAGACATCAGTTCTTATATCGGTTTTGTCCTTCACATGTTTGTGGCATTCGGACTTACCTTTGAGGTTCCTGTGGCAGTGATTGTGTTATGTTCAACAGGAGCTGTAACACCTGCATCATTATCAAAATTCAGACGCTACCTTATAGTTGCCGCATTTGCAGTGTCTGCAGTGATAACTCCTCCAGATGTCTGCTCACAGCTTTTACTGGCCCTCCCGATTGTAATTCTCTATGAGTTAGGACTTCTTCTTGCAAAACTCTGTTTCAGAAACAGAGCTTTACAACAGAAGTCTGCCTGATCATTTCCTGAATAATTCTGTTAGTTAACAGTGCAAGAGCAGTTTATCTGCTCTTTTTTAATTCAATGTTGTTACTACAACATTACTTCAACATTTTTATTGTCATTATAGTTGCAACTACAACATTCATGTGGTACTTTAAACATATCAAATGTGTTAACTACCAATAAAGGAAGAAACATTATGGCTATCAAATCAATTTTATCTATGAATGCTTTCGATCAGTCCAATTTCGATTCCCTTCCAGAAGATTTAAAACCTGAGACAAAACGCAGACTAGATGTGTTTGGATCTGCCTCGGTTCTGTTTTTCCAAGAGCCTATCGAAATAGCAAAAGGCGAAGGGTGTTACCTTTTTGATAAGAACAACACTAAGTATCTGGACTGTTACAACAACGTGGCCTGTATCGGTCACGGCAATCCAAGAGTTGCTGATTATGTAAGCGCCCAGATAAAGAAAGTAAATCATCATACCCGTTACCTCAACAGTTATGTTAACGATTACTGCGAGAAGCTTTTATCAAAATTTCCAGCCCCTTTAGACAAGATAGCAATGACATGCTCTGGATCAGAGAGTAACGATCTGGCATTGAGAGCGTCTTTCTATTACACAGGTGGCAAAGGTATTATCGTTACATCAGGTGCTTATCACGGAAACACCTATCTTGTAACCTATGCTTCTCCTTCAAGTACCAATGGCAAGGTCATGTGTGATTTCGTGGAAACTGTTCCTGCTCCTGACACCTACAGAGTAAGTGCAGACAAATTAGCAGATGTTTTTGCTGAAGATGTGGAAAAAGCCTGCCAGCGACTCGAGGCAAAAGGCATCAAGGTTGCTGCATTGATCTTTGATGATATCTTCTCATCAGATGGTGTATTTGCTGATCCTAAAGGTTTTATCAAGAAGGCTGTTGATGTTGTCCACAAACACGGAGGTCTTTATATTGCAGATGAGGTTCAGCCAGGCTTTGGCAGAACCGGCATGATGTGGGGCTTTGAACGTCACGATGTGGTACCTGATATCGTAACCATGGGTAAACCTATGGGTAACGGTTACCCTATGTCTGCAATGGTAACAAGATCTGATATTATCGATGCCTTAAAAGGAACCGGATACTTCAATACCTTCGGCGGATCACCTGGTGCCTGTGCGGCAGGAACAGCTGTCCTTGAAGTCTTAGAAGAGGAAGGTCTTATTGCAAATGCCATAGATGCAGGAGACTATTTAAGAGCTGGCTTGAAAGAGCTTGCAAAAGATCATCCTTGCATTGGTGATGTTCGAGGTGCAGGTCTTTTCACCGGTCTTGAAATGGTAAAAGACAAAGATACCAAGGAAGTTGATTCTGAGGGCGCGACACTGCTTATCAACCGACTCAGATATCACAATGTGCTTATTGGTGCGGCAGGACCATTTGGAAATATCCTCAAGATCCGTCCTCCACTGACATTCTACAGAAAGGATGCTGATTTCTTTATTGATGCCATCACAGGAGCATTGAAAGATCTCAGTATGTAATTTGAAAAGGCAGCCTAGGCTGCCTTTTATGCACAATAAAATAAACCATAAGTTTAATTATTTTTATATTGATATCATATAGTTAATTAAACTTAACAAAAATTCAATTGACTTGTGCCACTTAAAATGAATAATTCCAGTATAAATATTGAACTACCGGTTTTAATAATTTAAGGCATGAGTATGAAAATTAAAAGACTGCTAAAATTCAGAGCTTTTTATGCTGCGGTTTTAACCACACTGCTTACGGCAGGTGTTTTTACTCTCTGCTGCCTTTTTGGAGTTGAAAAGTTCAATACCAGTCTTAATGTTAAAGATAAAAGACTTGAGAATGTCTTTTATTTAGCCTCATTAGCTCCAAGCGGACATAACACTCAAATGTGGAGTGTAGAACTAGATGAAAAAAACAAACTTGTCAAAGTACTACTTGATAAATCAAGGAGACTTGATGTAGTGGATCCGGAATTTAGAGAATCATATATATCACTTGGAACCTACATAAGAGCATTAGAACTAGCTTTCAGGGCAAACGGCTTTGATGCTGAAACACAAATTGAAGATGATGGTGCCACCCTATCCTACAGAAGGATAAATGGTAACAGAGATTTGAAAATTATCTCCTTAATAGAGAAAAGACATACAGAAAAACGAGAGTTTTCAGAAAGAAGAATAGATACAAAAGTACTTGAGAGCCTAAAAAACTCATTTAAAGATGCAGAGATCATCACTGACAATGATGCACTTTTCATACAGGTACAGAATCTTACTCTAGATGCATCATTAAAACAGTGTAAAGACAAAGATGCAGCTGATGAATTATCCAAATGGCTCCGCCTGTCAGACAGAGAGGCCAATTTGCATAAAGATGGACTTAATGCTGAACAGCTTGGCATGAGTGGCATAAAAAAATATTTTTACTATGCCCTGACCACACATGAATCTGTAAAAGGATCTATGTTTGAAAATCAGAGCATAAAACTGTCTAAAAATCAGATTCAAAGTGCCAGAGCATTTGTAACTGTAAAAAGTGAAGAGGACAGCGTCAAATCCTTAATAAGAGCAGGTAGGACTCTTTATGATCTGATGCTTGACCTGACTGACAGAAATATCAGCATTCAGCCTGTAAGTGCAGTTTTAGAAGATCATGTCTCAAGAGAATTCTTAGAGCAACTCACTAACTGTAACGGCAGAATACAGATGGTAATGAGGATCGGATACATTGATGGCGAATACGGCACAAACAACAGATTCAGACGGGATCTGAAAGACTATATCACTCTAAAAGAGTAAACGGCAGTTAAATATGGGTAGAAGAAAAAAAGAACTTCAAAGCGTTCACAGAGCAGAAATTGCTAAAGTTGCAGAAAAACTTTTCCAAAAGAAAGGTATTGGCGCAACCTCTATGAGTGAGATTTCAGAAATCTCAGGATACAGTAAAGCAACACTTTATGTTTACTTTACCAACAAGGATGAGCTTGTAGGTTACATTGTCATGCAGAGCATGCAGAAACTTAAAAGCTATCTTGAAGAGGCTTTGTGCAGTGCAGATACAGTTTGTGATCGTTTCTTTAATATCTGTCGCTCGTTGAGAAAGTACCATGACACCTACCCTCTTTATACCGAAATGCTGCAGAAAACCATCAATATCGATGAAAACTCTGAAAATTTCCTTCCAGAAGAAAAGGAAACCTTTTTGGTTGGTGAGCAGATAAATGATATGCTCAAAAAATTTATCGATGATGGTGTAAAAAGTGGTGAATTAAGATCAGATCTCTCCCCTTTTCCTCTTATCATGTGTATCTGGTCAATGATTACAGGTCTTATCATCACAGGTTCAAACAAGGAAGAATACTTATCAAAGATAGGAAATATCAAAAAAGATGATTTCTTTGAGTTTGGATACAGACTTATTTACAATGCCATCAGCACCCGCTGACGGCATTTAATATACTAGTAGAGTGGATCCTTTTTAGAGAGTTCCATCATGGTCTCTAAGGCACCAGCTGATTCTGGAAGGATCTGACCACCGTCAATCACAAGATTATGGCCGTTTACATACCAGGCCTCTTCTGAGGCTAAAAACATTGCAGCATTTGCAATTTCAAAACCAGTTCCAAGTTTTCCTACAGGAACCGAAGCTTCCATCTGTTTTACATATCCCTCACCTAAGGATATCAGACCCTCAGTCATAACATTACCAGGAGAGACAGCATTTACTGTAATACCAAATGGAGCCAATTCCATGGCTGCAGTACGCATGAAACCCAGTTGTGCTGACTTGCTGGCACCGTAATGAGCCCATCCAGGGTAGCCTGTAACAGGACCTGTAATAGATGATGTCAGAATAATTCTGCCATGATGCTGTTTCTTCATCTGATCCATTACCGCCCAGACTGCATGGAAAGTACCTTTGACATTAATGTTCATCACATAATCAAAGTCTGCATCGTTCATTTCTGATAGTGGCACCTGTGGAATTACACCGGCATTTGACAAAAGAATATCAATGCTTCCGTAAACCTCAACAGTCTTTTCTGCCATCTGTTTCATCACAGCAAGATCAGTTACATCAGCAGCATAAGCCATGGCAGAACCACCTGCCTTTTGAATTTCAGCAACAACTTCATCCAATGTTTCTTTTCTGCGGGCTACACATACAACATTGCAGCCTTCAGCACCGAATGTGAGCGCCATAGCCTTACCGATACCGGCACCGGCGCCGGTTACAATGACAGTTTTTCCTTTTAGTGATTTAAACATACAACCCCCAGCCTACTTTAAATAACTACCCTTAAGATACATGTCACACAGTCTTACTGTATTTCTTGTAACCTCATAACGGTGCTCTGAGGCATAAGGTACTTCACTGTGGGTGTTACACCAGTTCATAAGCTCAATACGGCGCATGATTGAAAGAGTTGGCAGAAGATTCTTCTCATACTCTGAAAGAGGATTTACCTTCTCATATCCATTTATCCAGGCTCTAGTAAGTTCAGGAGCTTTCTCATCCTGCTCCATAAAACTCAAGGAGGCAGCAAAATCAAAAAGGTACCAGCCATATCCCATGTCATCAAAATCAATTACATGTAGAAGATCACCGTCTACTAAAAGATTGGTAGCTCTTAAATCAGAATGAATAACACCAAAGTTCTTATCATCTATACCGTAATCATCCATAAGATTTTTTACAGTATCCAAAGTACGGCCGATTAAAACTTTGTCTTCATCTGAAAGATCGGCATCATCCATGAAGTATCCCCAGAAAGCATTCTTGCCGACAATACCCTCATAATCCCATTTACGTCTTGAAAACCACTCTGGTCTCTGCCATGTGCGAGCATGATTGTGCATTCTTGCTGTGATCTCGCCTATTACCTCAAACCAATGGGCAAGATCGCTCAATCCTAAATTAGGTTCCTCACCATTTAATTTCTCAAAGGCAACCATCATTCGCTTCTCACCTGATGCGGTTTCAGCGTCTGCCACGTACTCTCCATTTACAAGAGGAACTGGTTTTGCTGTATCAATTACCTTGCCGTCATACAGTGCCTTCACCCAGGCCATCTCGGATCTGATGGCATCTTTTGATGAATAACCTGTACGCTGCACTCTAATGATGATTTCCTGCCCTAAAACAGGATCTGTGGCCTTAAATGTGGCATTTTCAGAAAGACAGAGCAGTTTTGCCTGTGCTTTGTCTGACAATCCCCACAGGGAAAGTGAGGAATTTACCATATCTGTAAGTTCACTTACTGTTTTAGGCTCATATTCTTTAGCCATTTGAATTCTCCTTTGTGGGACTTTACCCAAAACTTGTTGGACTTTTGTCATTACATTATATCTATGTTGCGTTTCAGTCAATAGTATTGTTAATTTTGTTTTAGCTTAAATATTATTATTGCAATTGCCACATTTTTATCGTAATGTTTATTTGAACTTCAACATTGTTTGAGTAGAGTTTCACATTTTGGAGGTTGTTATGACTGAGTTAACAAGACGTTCCGTATTAAAGATGTTAGGTGCATCCGCTATGGCTGCATCTGCACCTATGGGCTTATCATCAAAAGCTTTTGCAGGTGAGCGTGATAAGGAATTAAACATTCTTTGCTGGGAAGGTTACAACTCAGCAGAGGTTTTGGATCCTTACAGAAAGCTTACAGGTGCCAAGGTATCAGCAGAATCTGCTACAAATGATCCTACCATGGTAAACAAACTGCGTGCTGGTGAAACCAAGATCTGGGATCTGGTAAACCTGAACAATCCATGGGCCCGCAAGATCCTTTATCCAGAAGGGTTAATCACTCCATTAAATAAAGAAGAGTTCGCTCCTTACTTTGACAAGATGATGCCTATCTTCAAATATCCATATGAGTGGGCAATGTCACAGGACGGCAAAGATCTCTTAGGTATGGTTCAGCGTTTCGGTCCATATAACTTTGCAGTAAACACTGACAAGATCTCAAGAAAGACCGCAGAGGAAATCGGTTGGAAGTTATGGGAAGACAACAGTCTTAAAGGTAAGTACGGTATCAATGAAACCGACGACTGGAACGTTGCTCATCTCTTCTGTATTGCAGGCATTGATCCATATAAAGAGCACACCCCAGAGGAAATGGAGAAATTTAAAGAAACCTGTCACCGTATCTTTGAAGGTGCAAAATTCATCGGTGATATCGCCGCCATGAACCAGGCACTTGTTAACGGTGATATTGACTGCTATATCTCTGGTGGTACCTACACTGCTTCTATTGCTAGAGCAGAAGGTCTTGAGAATATCAGAGCCATTTCTCCACTTGAGGGTGCCCTGATGTGGGTTGAAGTAACATCAATTGTTAACAACCCTGTTCACTCACCACTTGCTGAGGACTTCTTAAAGTACGTACAGGATCCTGTGGTATCTCACACCGTAGCCTTTGCTGAAGGTACCTTCAACCCTGTAGCACAGATGGCAAATCCAGAGTGCATGAAGCTCTTCACTAGTGATGAACTTATGGCAATTCAGTGGGACAGCCTAGAAGAGGAAATGTCTCGTTCACGTGCTTATGACGTAGTACCTGATTATGATGCTGCACACGACATCATGGTTGAGGCTAAGCGTACTAAAGGTTAATTCACCTTCTGTATTTGTGGCCAGAGCTCTGCTCTGGCCTTTTTTATGCCCCAAAATAATAATTGTTATAAAGAATAGCTTTTATCTTTTCGGATACTTTGAAGACATTTTTAGAATTTTCTAATGCACCAAAAGCACACAGCAAAATATTACTTTTGTTATATTTTTGATCACACAAAAAGTTGCAACTTCAACATTAGTTTATCATCACTCAAAGAACCGCATAAATAAACGGCTTTAACAATTATCCAAACTTTAAAAGTAGATGTAGCTCTAATTTCTGACTGTACCAAATGTGTGACTTCATAAATATATTGTTGCATCTAACACATCCATGTTGTACTTTTTAATCATGAAGTTAATAAGTACAACATTTAATTCCAACTTCATCGTTTGTTAGAGTTTTCAAGTTTTATTTCCAAAGAGGTTAACAAGATGAAACAGAAATCCACCTCAGTTAAGACAGTTGAAGATCCGGCTGTAAATGTAAAGCCTGGTCAGCCATTACTAGATCTTGTAAATGTTTGCAGAGACTTTGATAAGGTTAAAGTTATCAAAAACGTCAACCTGACTGTTAAAAAGAATGAATTCTTTACTCTTGTAGGTCCTTCCGGTTCAGGTAAAACCACAATTTTAAAAATGCTCGCCGGTATGGATCAGCCAACCTCTGGTGATATTGTTTTAGGATCAAAGAGTATTTCTACTTTGCCACCAGACAAGCGACCAACCTGCATGGTATTCCAGTTTCTGGCTTTATTCCCTCACATGACAGTAGGTCAGAATATTGAGTTCCCAATGCGAGTTAAAGGCATTGCTCCTGAAAAGTGTATTGAAAAAGCACAGAAACTGATGCAGCTTGTACATCTTCCAGAAGATTACTATAACAAAAATGTCATGAAGTGCTCTGGTGGTGAAAGACAGCGTGTTGCAATTGCAAGAGCGCTAGCTTACGACAGTGAAATCATTTTATTCGATGAGCCATTATCTGCTATCGACGCAAAATTAAGAAAGACCTTACAGAAGGATCTTAAAGATTTACACCGCAGATCAGGTAAAACCTTCATCTATATTACCCACTCTCTTGAAGAGGCCATGTTCATGTCAGACAGAGTCGGTGTACTTTGCAAGGGCGAATTAAAGCAGGTCGGCACACCTGAGGAAATCTATGCTCATCCTGTATCCCGCTTTGTGGCAGAGTTCATTGGTGACGTTAACATCTTCAAAGTTTCCATGACCACCGAAGGTACCTGGATGAGCCCTGATCTGCCAAAGCGTGCAATCAAGGTAAAGCCGAACGGCAAAGATTTAGAAGGTTACATCATTGTCCGCCCTGAGGCCTTAAGACTTATAAAAGATGGAGATAGCGCAGACAACGTCGTTGAATGCAAGATCTTAAATCAGTTCTCTTTAGGTTCAAGATCTCAGTTCCAGTTATCCTTCGGCAAGAAGGAAATCACCCTGGAGCTGCCACGTTCTGAAGTACAGGCTGTAGGAAACAGTGAAGTTATCAATATTGGCTGGGATGCTGAAGATGCCATCTTTGTAACGGAGTAGAACTATGAGTATTCAGGATAAACTGAGCTCCTTAAAGATATCTTTTCAGGAGCTTATAACCTCAAAGGGCGGCAAGTGCGCTCTCCCAGTCTACATTCTTCTGCTTCTGGGTTTTGCCGCACCGCTTTTCATGGTATTTGGCTTTTCATTTGCAACACCAAGAAGCTATGATGTGTTTTCATCATTTACTCTTGAAAACTTTATCCACATTGTGGACGGTTCAAACTCCGTGTGGAGATCATTTGCCTGGTCTATTGCACTTGCTGCTGTTGTAACAGCAATCCTAGCGGTTGTCTGCTATCCTGTGGCTGTCGGTATGGTCAGAATCTTTGGCAAGAAAACATCAACCTTTATCAGTGTGCTGTTTGTATTCCCTCTGTTCGTATCAGAAAACGTACGTCTTTACGGATGGATCCTTTTCTTTGGTAAAAACGGTGTACTCGACGGTATCTGTAAACTGTTGGGTTTCTCAGGTCCTGATGTGCTCTTCACCCCTGGTATGACTGCTATGGGTCTTGCCTATTCATTTTTACCTTATATGCTTTTCCCTGTAATTATGGGAGTTGCTCTAGTACCAAAGGATCTATTAACTGCAGCCCGTGATCTTGGAGCATCAAGACTTCGTACCTGGTGGCAGATTGAACTGCCTCTTGCAATGCCAGGTGTTCTCATCGGCATGCTCTTAACTTTTGTTCTTGCAACAGGTTCAATGTCTGAATCAAAAATCTTAGGCGGTCAGTCAATCATTGTTATCACCAACGACATTGACGTGCAGTTTACTTTCTCTCAGAACTGGCCTCAGGGTGCAGCTTTAGCTGTGGTTCTGACACTTATTATCGGTGCTCTTACACTCTATGCTTTCAAGAAAATTGATCTTGATAAGCTAATGGGTAAGGCCTAGGAGGAATTATGGAATATACAGCTCAGGGCAGAAGGAACAGAAGCCTTATTATTGCGTGGACAACAATAGTCATTCTCTTTATCTATATGCCTGTTATCTGTGATGCCTTGTCATCACTGTCAAAAGGACGTTTCTTCATGTTCCCGATTAAAAAGTGGAGCATGGACTGGTGGATAAAAACTGCAAGTTCAATTGAAATCAGTTCGCTTGTAAGTAACTCGCTGCTGATTGCATTTGTGGTAACAATTATAAGTACTGTAATTGCCTTCTGCGGTTCTCTCGCTTTTGCACGTTACACCTGGAAAGGTAAAAAAACCTTCCAGAAGATCATTCTTCTGCCTGTGTTCTTTCCACAGCCAGTACTTGGTCTTGCACTGTTACTGTGGTTTAACGCTGTAGGTATCAGTCTTTCATGGCAGACTGCCGTATTTGCACACTTAGTGTGGATCACCCCTGTAGTTACTCTTGTAATTGCAATTCAGGTTTATGGTTTTGACCCTACTCTTGAAGATGCTGCAAAAGATTTAGGCGCAACTCCATTTCAGATCTTCTGGAGAGTTACTCTGCCACTGTTATGGCCTGGCATCTGGTCTGGAATGCTCTTTGCTTTCCTGCTATCCTGGGGTAATTTCCCACTGTCTCTGTACACCACAGGCGTAGACAACACTGTTCCAAAGTGGCTGTATTCAAAGATGGTGGCAGGCTATACTCCTATGGTACCAACTCTTGGAACCATGAGTACCTTAGGTGCAGCAGGACTCATGCTCCTTGGAGCACTTACCGTATGGATGATGCATCGTCGTCAGGGACGCATATAAATCAGATCTGAGAATTTGATAAAAATAAGGCTCATTGTATAATATTTTTTATCAATGAGCCTTTTGAGTCACGAACCAACATAGGAATAAATAATGAACACCAAAACCAACAAGCTTACCAAGCCCGAAAGGCATAAACTCATTATCGGAAAATTACGGGAATCTCCAGCTATCCGTGTATCAGAACTCTCAAACGAGATTGGTGTTTCAACAGAAACAATAAGGCGAGATCTAGATGAATTAGAATCACAGGGGCTTATCAGCAGAACCTATGGAGGCGCAGCTCCTGCGCTGAACAGGGAGCCTTCATTCAAGCAGAGAGAGCTTTTAAATGCAAAAAGCTATGAACTCATTGCTCAGGCTGCCTGCCATTTTGTGCAGAATGGAGAGGTTATAAGCATAGGAAGTTCTGTTACAACCCTGCAGGTTGCAATTCGTCTGGCCGCAGAAAAATCAGATCTCACTGTTTTTACTGATTCATATGTAATCGCATCAGCTCTGGCTTCAAATCCTACATTTAAGGTTCATGTCTGTCCTGGACTTTACAGTGATACAGAAAACTGTGTATTTGGTCCAGAAAGTATTAACTATTTCTTAAATATCTACGCTCAGAAGGCAATTCTTGGAGCAAGTGGAATCAACATTGACGGTGTTTCCAATGTTGATATTGATATTGCAGAAACCTATAAAATAATGTCAAGACGCGCCAGCGAAACCATTATTGTTGCAGATCACACAAAGATCTCACGCGATGCCATTTCAACCTACCTGAACTGGAATCAGATCTCTCGTCTTATCATCGATGAGGCTCCATACGACGAAGAACTTATCACAGGTCTTCGCCGAGGTAATGTGACTGTAACAGTTGCATCTGACAGCAGCTGGTCTTTCTGATTGAAAAAAGCGCAGTCAAAACTGCGCTTTCTATAAAAATATTATTTTTTCTAACATTTCAGTTCACCTCTCTTAATACGAAATATTTATTCTTGTATTTGATATATTGCATGTTTTTTATTTGCATGTATAATGACTCATACAGCAAATTATTTGATATACATCTCATTTATTTTAATTTGTACTTCAGGTTCTTTAACAGGTGCAAGCTTAAATGTCAGTCCGCAATCTTTTTGTAGGCACAACGCTGCTTCTTGCAATATTTTCCGCAGGTCATGCAAGACCTTCTGGAACAGATGCACCTACCTACGGCATGTCAAGACTGCAGAAGGCTGCTTACTTCAGGGCGCTTCGTGCCAAAGAACTGCAACATAAACGAGATGTGATTGAATATCAGACAGTGACCCGCTATAAAGGACGTTATAAGGCATCTATCTTTTTTGATACTGAATTCATAAATGTTCCCGGGGTCTACATGTGGGTTCCTGACACTTATACTGCAGCTGCACTGATCCCTGTAGTTAAGACAGAAGACGAAACTGTTACCGTAAATCTTGAGAAGGAAGAGTCTGATATCAGACTGCAGATAAACTATCTCAAACCAAAGGTTCCGTATCACAAGAACAGTTTCTGCTCTGAAAGAATAACTGTTTATACCAAGAGTATCGATCTGAAAATGATTGGTGATGCCCAGATAATTGACGGCAGCTATTCATCAGTATGCAAGATTTTTTATCAGAATCTCAACGAAAACACCTATCACTATGATTACACAGAACTCTTTGATGACGGCACAGTGATAAACTTCATCGCCACAAGATACTGGGAATTCAGATTAGGTGAACTTTTGGATAATGCAGTAAAAAATCCTTTCTCATGGCATCTCAAAAAAGCTGTTAATCATGCTAAAGGTATCTATACCACCAACGAGATCTACATTGAGAGATCAAAAGATAACACTGAAGAATAATTACTCCAATCTAAAGATGGCAAGTCATTTATGCTGTTCTGCCCTTTGTCTCCTGAACCTAAAAAATACGCCTTAGATGCTATCTAAATAACACCGGTACATAAAAACATGTTATATAATATTTAGTTCGGCAAAATTTTCAGGAGTAAGCATGGCAACGATCAGACCACGTGAACGACAGGCTATTATCCAGTCACTGCGTGCAGGCGTGACCCCAAGAACAGGACTTGAATTCATTCAGGTGGGTAGAGTCAACGAGGTCAAAGCTTTAATTGAGGATCTAGACAATATCAGCTCCGGTGGTAGTGCCTTCAGAATCGTAATCGGCGATTTCGGTGCAGGTAAGTCATTCTTTTTACAGCTTGTAAGATATATTGCTCTTGAAAAGGGAATGGTGGTTTTAAATGCTGATCTCTCCCCTGACAGACGACTATTCTCATCAGGAGGTCAGGCAAGAAACCTTTATAAGGAACTTGCAAGAAATTTATCCACAAGAGCTCATCCTGAGGGTAACGCCATGATCCCTCTTGTTGAGAAATTCATTACCGAGCAGAGACGTATTGCTGACAGTGAGGGACGTGATGTAGAACAGGTTATTCACGAAAAACTCAATTCCCTCTCAGAACTTGTCGACGGTTATGATTTTGCCAACGCCATTGCCAAATACTGGGAAGGTTATAACACAGGCAACGACGAGCTTAAAAATTCTGTTGTCCGCTATTTAAGAGGCGAATACAACACAAGATCAGAAGCTGTAAAAGATCTAAAAGTAAGAGCCATTGTTGAAGATCACAATGTGTACGATCACATAAAGCTTCTTGCCAGATTTGTAACTCAAGCAGGTTACAAGGGTCTACTTGTAAACCTAGATGAGATGGTAAATCTATACAAACTGCCATCACAGAGAGCTAGAACCTCAAACTATGAGCAGATCTTAAGAATTCTAAATGACTGTCTGCAGGGATCTGCTGAGAGTATCGGCTTTATGATGGGCGGCACCCCAGAATTTCTGATGGATCAGAGAAAAGGTCTTTATTCCTATGAGGCACTGCACTCTCGTCTTGCTGAAAACACCTTTGCAAAAGTTGCAAATGTGGTTGATTACCACAGCCCTATTCTGATGCTGCAGAATCTCTCTCCTGAAGAAATATATGTGCTTTTGTGCAACATCAGAAATGTATTCGCATCAGGCAAAAAAGAAAACTACCTTCTGCCTGATGAAGCCTTAACAGCATTCCTTGAGCACTGCTCAAAAAATATCGGAGATGCCTATTTCAGAACCCCAAGAAATACCATTAAGGCCTTTGTTGATCTGCTCTCTATCATTGAGCAGAACAAGGAGCTCAACTGGAAAACTCTTGTAGGTTCAATCAGAATTGATACAGAATCAGACAACAGCCTTGTTACTGTAACTGATGACGAGTTAAAAGAGCAGGTCATCAGAAAAGACAGTGAAGATAAAACTTCAGAAGAAGATGATGATGAACTGACATCATTTACCCTCTAAGGATAGATATGTCAGATTTAGCTCTAATCGATGAAGGTCTACAGAGATGGATGTTCAAAAAAGGCTGGTGCTCTCTCCAGCCGATTCAGGAAGCTGCAGTTGCACCTGTTTTAGAAAGTAAAACAGATATTATTATTTCAGCATCAACTGCTAGTGGCAAAACTGAAGCTGCGTTTCTTCCTGCCATTACTAAAATCGCAAAGGATCCTGACACAAGAGGGATCCGCATTCTGTATATCAGCCCCCTTAAAGCCTTAATTAACGATCAGTATCGCCGCCTGGACGATATGGTTCAGTATATGAACCTTAAAGTTACCCCTTGGCATGGTGATGTCAGTGCTGGTAAAAAAATTAAACTTCTAAACGATCCTGAGGGGATTCTTTTAACTACGCCAGAGTCTTTAGAATCCCTTTTAATCAATCATACTCAGGCCCTTAAAAGTGCCATGAAAAATCTCAATTACGTGGTAATTGACGAGTTCCATGCGTTTATGGGAACACAGCGTGGCTATCAGCTTCAGTCACAGCTCCACCGTCTTGAGAATCTTATCTCAAGAAAAATCCCAAGAATTGCTCTTTCAGCTACTTTTTCTGATGCAAATCTTGTTACAGCATACCTAAGGCCAAATTCAAAAGTTCCATGCAGAGTCATCACCTCACCAAAAAGCAATGAGGATAAACTTTCTGTACAGATTAAAGGTTATGAGCATACTGACGAGAAAATGCTCACAGAAGATGAGCTTAGCCTTTTAAATGCCCAGAAAACAGCTGCTGTTCCTGTTGAATATGATGATATAGCTAATGATATCTTCAGGCTTTTGAGAGGAAGCAACAATCTTGTATTCTGCAATTCGCGCTCAGCAACTGAACTTATCGCCGCAAGACTTGAAAATCAGTGCAGTAGTAAACATGTTCCAAATGAGTTTTTCCCGCACCACGGTTCATTATCAAAGGATCTAAGAGAGTCATTAGAATTCAGACTGCAGGAAGGACGCTGGCCTACAACAGCCATATGTACAGCAACCTTAGAGCTTGGTATTGATATCTCTGATGTGGCATCCATAGGTCAGATTGATCATCCAATGACCGTTGCCTCATTAAGACAGAGACTTGGCCGCGCAGGTCGCAGAGATCACAACGCGGTACTCAGAATATTTCTACCAGAGGGTATTACCGCATCTCATATCGAACTCTTTGAGGATACAGTGCTTACAGTGGCTATGATTGAGCTTCTGTTAAAACGCTGGTACGAACCTCCTTTAGAGCATGAATACGCTTTTTCAACCCTGTTGCAACAGACATTATCTGTTATTGCATCCTTTGGCAGTGCCTCAGCTAAGGCTCTTTATGATCTCTTATGCAAGACAGGTCCTTTCTGCCTCTGTACTCCAAAGATCTTCTCACAGTTTTTAAAGTGCCTGGGTCAAAAGGATCTGATAGTACAGTTAAATGATGGATCCCTTACCTTAGGTCTTGAAGGTGAACGCCTTTTAACCGACTGGGGGTTTTATGCCGCCTTTGATATTCCAAAGGAATTTACCATCGATCATGACGGCAGAGTCATTGGAACAGTACCTTTAAACTATGATCTTGATGTGGATACAACCTTTATTTTTGCTGGTCGTGGCTGGAGGGTTAACTACTTCTCAGCAGAACGCAGGCTAATTGGGGTAAAACCATATCAGTATGATGCCCAGCCTCTGCTTATCAACGGATCATCTGGACACATTCATGATTATGTAAGACGGAAGATGTTTGAGATCTACAATGAAGAGATCATCCCGCCATATCTAAACTCAGTGGCAAAAGAACACCTTCTTACAGGTATCAGTCTGTTTAAGGAATTCTGTCTTGGCAAAAAGCTATTTATTGAATCTCCTCAGGGCATTGCACTCTTCCCTTGGCGAGGAGACAAGGTGATAAGAACCATTATCTTTATGCTCAAAAAGGAAAACATCAAGGCCACAGCCTACAAATCCCACATTGAGCTTGGATTTACACCACTTGATACCTTAAAAGTCGCCGTATACAACCTGTTATCTCAGGATCATATTGATCCTGCTGATCTGGTAAGAAAACTGCGCAATATCGACAGAGACAAGCATGATGCTTATATAAGTACTGAACTAAAGCAAATGGCCTATGCCCATAATGAGCTTGATGTTGATGGTGCCCTTGAGTACTTTAAAAAACTCAGATCTCAGCTCTAGTCAAAGCATGGCGCTTTTTTCAGAACTGATGCCTCCTGCTTTAAAAACGATTCTAGATACTTTTTGGCTGGACTGCAGTCAGAGGCTAAAACTTCTTTTGAGAGATTAACAATCAGATCATAGTATTCCTTTATCGATGATGCCTGTTTAAGTTCAGTATCAAATGAAAATGAAAAACTTAATACTCCATCTTTTGTAAATCCAAGAAGATTTGCTAAAAGAGAATACATCCTTGACTCGCGGGCAGTTAAAACTCGTTTTGCACTTGCCTGTTCATCTTTTAAGCTGAAAACCATTTCAAACATATCCATATAATTATCAAGGAGTTCAAAACCGCTGTTATGCATTACAGCTACAGTATTCTCTGTTTTCTTGACTGGAGGTTTTCTTTTTAAAACTGCCTTTTCACTTTCAGTCTTTTCAGTAAAAAAAAGATCATCTGGTAATTCACAGCTTTTGTATTTTTCTGTTTGTGAAGAATCATCTGATGCTCCTGAGTCATCTTTGCATGCAATTGGAGATGTTAGCGACTCTTTTAACTCTCTTTCTTTTAGCGGATAATCTTGTAACTCTCTCCTCTTCTTTGAATTTAACCTTTCATTTTCAGTATGTAAGCTATCAAAGTTACTAGACGGAAAAGACTTAGAGCACAGCTCAAGAGTCTTATGATGCCTTTTTTCTGCATCCTCAAGCATGGCCTTTTTTAAGACATCAAGACCTTCTTTAAATCTTCTGTCTTTTTGCTTTTCTTCTTCAAGATTTTTGTCATAACCGTCATAAGCTTCTTTAAGCAAAGATGTGACCTCACCTCCTAAAGGAGCTGCCATCGCTAAAGCTCTGCACTTAAAATTCCGCGCTAAAAGATCGTCTGGAAAATGACCTTTAAGATTTTTAAATCTTTGATCCTGATACCAGTCTGCTGGTGTATGCTCAATGTCATCAAATACAGGACGTACAGGCTCTATAAGTTCATCTCCTGTGTCCTTTTTGGTATGAATAAGAACAAGAGCTTTTTTTAAAATTTTATAAATCAGGTCATCTCTTGAAAGATTCATATATCTTATAAAAAGTCTCTCATCGTCTGTATTTTTTACCTTGAAGAAAAGTTCACCTGTGAACTTGGAAAAAGTCATTCGACCTGTTGATAAGATAAAAGACAGATCATAATTATTCAGAGTAGTTTCAACTCTAATCTCTCTAGATTCTATTCGTTTTTTAAAATCATCAAGGCGTTCATATAGTTTTCTGTATACCTGCTGTCCGTTTACAACAGCTGACACTCTACAGGATATGAGCGTCTTTCCAAGAGAATATGAGAATGCAAGAAGCATCAGAACCTGTTTTACAATTTCCTCATTGTAATCAAGCATCAGATAGGTATTTTTTCTTGCCACCCGCTCAAGCATGCAGGCAAGTACCGACGTATGCTCAAGAGCTGGGATCTTTAAACCAGGAAATCTCAGATCTCCTAAAAGATATGCGGCATGACTTATAAGTCTGTCTGAAAATGACTCCCAATTGCCGTTCTGAAAGACTGACAGCATTACTGATATTGGTTTTATATGAGAGTTTATACAGGAAATATCATCAAAAAAGTCGATGCTATATGAGCTTTTCACATCGGACTTTAAAGTACTATCAAAAGAGTTTTCAGATAACATAGAAATATCTATATGTTCTGCAGACTGGATCTGTTTTTCTTTTGAAACTTCATTCTCAGCATTTTCATTAACGTTGTCAGTTGATGATTTATCAAGGCTATCTGGATGACCTACAGGATTTTCAAGTAAAACTTTTCGTACTTCATCCTGAATAAGTTTAAGAATCTCATCTCGTGTGACGTAGCGCTCTGAAGTTTGCTCTCTGCTCTTTTTTTGAAAAGTAAAAAATGTCATTTAAAAATCCTCTGGATATTGTATCCAGAGGATTTGTCTTAACCTTTTTTGCATTTCAGTTTGTGAAAAAATAAGACTTAACCTTCTGATTTTTAAAAGAACAGATAATTAAAGATCCTGATCCTTTAAAAAACACTGCAGGATTTTATCCTGCAGTTAATCGTTAAAAAGCGGTAATTGATGGCCAGTTTTCTGAATCAGGCCATTCATCAGGACTTAAAAGTTCCTTGTTGAACTCAACCTTAAAGAAGATCACGCAGTCATCTCCCATACGGTTTTTCAGCATTAAAGGCACATAGGAACAGTGTTCCTTTTCAGAGTAGACCGCTCTGTCATTGAGATACATTCTGATAGCGGCATAGCCACCACTAACCTTATAGCTTACATCAGCATCTTTACTGTCAGAATACTGATAGAAGTTGAAAGAAAGGCTTGACTGCTCAATATCCTGATTGAAGATCTCATGAGCTTCCTTTTCAGACACGGTACTGAAGCGCTCTGTTTCAACTGAGCCTGATACCACAGATACATATCTGAAATAGAAGTTTGCATTTGGAAGTTTTATTCCTGACTGTGCAATCAGAGTCTCCTGAGTTTTGAGATCAGGAATACTGATCTTAGTCTTGAGACGGTTCTTTCTGTCTCCTATATCTGAGAGGATCCTGCTAACAGATGTAGCCCAGGTTCTGACATCATTTCTTCCTGCCATAACATTGTTTAAAAGCGGATCCTGAAGGTTGTCAACGCCCTCATCTTCAGCCATCTCTATCTTGTCGATGCCCTCTTTTACAGGATCTTTTTCGTTTACAAGACCGTAGGATTTAAGGGTGCGATTAAGTGATGGCATGTCCTCAAAGCGGACTGACATGGTATCAGGAGCTGCATCCTTTAAAATCGGGAAGAAATACAGTTTTGACTGGAAGGAGTCAAGACCTGCTGCTGTCTGATAGGATGCTTCTGATTTTAAAAGTGTGGTTCCAAGATTAACAAATGCTGTCCACCATGGAATATTGCCCTTGGCATCTTTAAGATTCTTGACAGTAGTGTAGTCATTTCTTACAGACTTCTTGTCTAACGCACTGATATAGCGGTTGGCCTTTACTGCATCCTCTGGAAGCATTGCCCAGGCATTCAGCACATTAGTACAGACGTGGGTAAAGTTCAGCGACAATGCCTTGCGTCTGTCATCAATAATCTTCAAAGCATGATTCTTGGTATTCTTTGTCTTTGAGTAGATTGCTTCATCCTTCACTGATGAGAGCAGATCAAAAGAGAAGTTATAAATATCAAGTAGCTGTGTATTGATAAGATATGACTTGCTGTTTAAGGCAAACTCATGGAAAGCCTGATAATCTGTAGCATAAGGCTTTAGAGTATCGGCAAAGGTTGCCCAGTAGTTTACAAATCTGTCGGAGTAGTCCCCAACAGTATTGATAACCGTCTCAACTCTCTTGTTTTTTGACAGATAAGTAGCATAGGCAATATTCGCTGTACTTAATGGATTCTTCTCCTTGCCATCATCAATTTTAATGTTTCTGAAGGCTTCAAGAACAGCAATCGGATTGATAAAGTCTGTAACAGCTTTCGGAGCAAACTGCTCATCAATATCAAAGTAGCCCAAAGACTCTCTTGCGCTTTCAAATGAAAAGAGTTTCTCATAATCTATGCCTGGATTCTGACTTACATAATCAGAGAGAATTGCAAGATTAGAGGTTCTTGATGATGAGTCTGGATACAGAGCAAGGAGCTGTTTTGTCAGTTCCATCTTAGCCGCAAACTCAGCAAATACAAGATAATCTGATACGGCTTTGGCAAGATTTAAAAGCTGAGGTTGCTGGGCTAAACGCTTTTTATATTCGCTTAGGGCTGCATTTTTGTTTTTGAAGATGGTATTTAACGTGTTGAAACGTTCAACAAACTGAGATGTATGTTCTATCGTATTCTTGATATCGGCAGTATCAGCCATCTGCAGAATGTCATTTGCAACCTGATAGTAGAGAACATTGCCGTCTTTTTCTATACCAGCCTTGTCGAATACTCTTGAAAGATTGATGGTATCCATCAGTTCAAAAAGCTTCTTTTTGTCTCTTTCAAGATTGATATAGGCATCCTGTCTTGCTGTAACAATCTCTGATGGCAAAATGACCCCTTCAGCTGCATCTGTTCCTGTTGAATCTCTCATGGACACATAGGAGTCAAAGGTATCAAAATCATTTTCCACCATGTCCTTGTATGTGTTATAGGCTACATTGACAAGAGCCTGTCTTGCTAAAGTGACAGTCAGTGATTGTGATTCCTTACCGTTCTGTGATGTGGCAGGAGATGCGTACTCATTTAAAAAGAATCCTGCTGTTTTATAAAGATTGTTAGAAATTATCACCGACTCATGAATAAGCTGTCTTAATTTTGAGTACTCAGCAATAAAGTCATTTTCAGTCTTTTTATCGGTATAACCGTAATTGTAGCTTTGAATCCTATCGTAAGTATCAGACAGGGTATAACCGTCTGCAATGATCTTCTTTATGATCTGATAACGAGATTCAGGGTAGGCCGTAACGTCTGTAAGCTGCCCTTTGAGCAGATTGATACCACTGTTTACCGCAGGTGTATAGTTAGGATCAAGTAAGATCTGCGTTGCTGCAGCTTTGGCATAATCATCGTCACAGGAATTGATTTCTGTTACCTGAGATAAAAGCTTAGGAGAAATATCAGGATGCTGATAGGCCAAAATCTTCCTTACGCAGTCTTCAAGTATGACTATACCGTCCTCATCTTCAGCGCGTTTTGCAATTGACAGATACATGTAAGCTAAAAGAGCATCTGCCTTCTTCTCTGAGAAGTATTCCTGACGATTTAACAGATCACGAGCAAATATGGTGGTTGCAGGTGCATAAACCATGTTCACAAGCATCTGATCATAAATAGTCTTCCTTTCATCTGATGCAACATTATTAAAATCTGCAATGAGATAAGAAGAAGGGAAATAGTAGAAAGGCAGAGCCTTTCTGCTTATAAGTCTTGACTTGGTCTCTGTGAAGTAATTGATTCTGCTACTTCTTGAACCGCCATCCATCAGTTCATTGAAACAGTTAAGTGTATGACCGTCACTGTCCATCTCAATAAGCGGAGAATTGACGATATTGTTTCTGTCAAACATCTCCTTGAGATTCTTGTAGTAGACAACATCAGGATTGAGATAATCATGTATTAAAGTCCTACCAAGTGTTGCAGTTACAACATAATTGATACAGAGCACACCTAGGATTGTATATAAAATAACAAGAGGAATATTTCTTATCAGTTTTTCACGCTTGGTAAAGACAGATATCTCATCCAAATCAGAGATGAGATTTACGAAAAGCTGTTTTATGAAATATGACTTTTTGGAACTTTTTTCCTTATCAACCATTAAAGCCTCATCTACAGGTTTACCCTGCAGTGTTGCAAAATCAGAGGACATAGTGATGCCCTGATCAAAGGATGACACAAAATAGACACCGTCAATAATGTTTGGTCTGAAAGAGGTGGTTCTCTGGAAAATGGTTTTTATATAAATCTCAAGCCCCTGTCTTATGACATTGACATGCTCCGGGAATGAATAGATATAAGCGGAGACATCAAGTCTGTTGCCACCATTGAAGGTCTTATCAGTTACCTCCTTTGAGGATAAAAGAGTCTGAGCACCTTTTTTAAGACGGGAGATAAACTCCATCCAGGCAGTTTTAAAGACATCTTCTGAATATGAACCAGTATCAGTTGTAAGATCAAGTCCTACAACCTGCTCACGCTGAGTCTGAGTTAAACTTGAGAAGAACTCTCTAAAGCCTAAGATACAGTCAGATTTTGTCACCACAATCCTGCATGGAAGATTCATGCACAAAACAGAGCTTAACTTGTGCAGTTCAAGACTTATAAGATTCGCCTTTTTTATTGTAAGTTCCCTGTCATCTGCTATAAGCGCATCAGCTGGAATTGCAAGAACAATACCTGATAATGGCTTGCTGTGATGATGCTTTTTAATCTGCTCGCAGATAACCTCCCACTGAGCAGATGAACCGCCAAGCCAGGTATCAAAGAAGGTCTTTCCCTTCACATCAAGAAAAACAGTATCCTTGCTGATGAAAAAGTGAAGACATTCCTCATCTTTGAGATCAAGTTCTTTTCTTGACTGCTCACAGCCAAGAGCTGTGTTTGAGAGAATAGAGCTTTTGCCAGATAAAGGTTCACCCACGACGATATACCATGGGGTCTTCATCTTCTTGTAACATTTGTTTTTTATCAGATTGATTGCAGATGAAAAGATGAGCTTTACAATTCGTACATCCGCTGTAAGCTCCTCTTTGCCCTTCTTTCTCTTTTTACCACCAGCCACAAGATTGGTAAGGCTTGACCAGATCATGAGATCTTCTTTTAAAGAGCGACGCTCCTTGCTGATATCATGCTTGACCTTGAAACGCTTGAAGAGAAAATACAGTATAAGAAGCGAGATAAGAACAATTAGGATCACGAGAATAATTCCCGTGGTGCTGTCAAAAACACCTGTTCCCATGTTTTCAGATAATTGAGTATTAGTATCCATAACCATTATTCCGCATCAGTGTCTTTTGATGGAAGTACCACGCTCTGACGATCATTTGTTATTAACATGTTCTTGTATGGTGATGCCGCATCAACTGTCTGCTCGACAATATCCTCAAATGCAGAGATATTCTTGTGAACACTTACCATGTTTATTACTAAAGTCAACACTGTAACCGCAATTAAAATCAGAAGGAAATTCTTTTTAAGCACAAATGAGTTTAGTTCTTTCTTGTTCTTCTCACTGCGCTCCTCATCATCTGGCTGCACCAGAGGAGTTATGAAGTCTGATTTGAAATCAACGCCTGAATCTAGCTTTTCTCTGCACCTGTAGATAAAAGGAATAACATCTTTAGGATCACGCTTGTAGGCCCCGTCAAAACCTAAAGACAGCATCATATAAAAAGCTTCGATAACCTCTTTTGAGGTGTTGGCACTTGAAAGATATGCCTCTAAAATGTCAAAGAATTTGTCATCACCAGACAGCTCGTTGTACATTCTTGCCATCGGCTCGTAATCCCTTGAAAATGTAAAGCCGCTTTCCTTGATAAAGTAGTCCACGAAAAAGACCAAAGGTTTTTCTATCTGCAGATAGTCACGCTTTAAAAAATCATCTGCCTCAATCGCTCTTCTGATATCAGCAAAAAGACCTCTTAGCTTTGCAACTACATTAGCCTCTTTTTCCTCGACTCCGTGCTGTTTGAAAAGATAATAATCACAGACACACATCAGCACTGGGCGTATCAGTTCATGCAGGCTGTTCTCTACCATAATCAGTTTAAAGCCTCTTCATCAACAATAGCCACATAAAGTTTGGCTGAGAATTTAGCAAAAGTACTCTGGGCATAATCGATCACCATGCTGTGATCTTCAACAATATAACGCCAAATCCTTGGTGACTCATCCCTCATGATCTTAAAGAACACGGTATCAGATCCAGCTACAGGCAGATACCTTGGAGGGAAACGGACATAACTTAACTTTAAGCCGCGAACACGACTGTCCTTTGAGCCTAAGTCCAAAACTCTAAAATTGTCACCTGTTTCAATGTCCTCAATAAGGCTCTTCCAGTCAAGATTCCCTGAAAGTGCAATATAGTAATCCTTGGCCTTGACGATATGCTCATCCTCAAGTTTTGCACTCAGGCAGTTTTGAGATTCGTTATGGATAAAGTCAATTTCCATACATTCAGCCTTACCCTGTGATGTGATAAGCGAACGGATCCCGAAAAGAAGCTCTTTGAATACAGTAAAAAGATCATAATGATCGTAGTTTACAACTTCTTTTGAATCAGAAAGCGGGAAGAAGGCTTTAAGGGCAGACAAGGTCTCTGAGAGTTTAAGATACAGAGTAAAAGGACTAACACGCTGAGGGATGAGCAGCGCAGTCAGATCAGTAATGCTTATATTAAGCTGCTGCAGCTGCATCAGGCGCATGAATCCAGAGCCAGAAAGAATATTGGGATCAAAGCCTTCTGATTCAATATCAGAGAGGATCTTGCTCTTGTATGACTTAAGCTCATAGATAAATTCTCTTACCATGGTAAAAAGAGATGATCTGTCATCTAAGACTACATAAGGCGGAACATACTTTCTGTCTATTTCAAGATAATGTTCGTTGTTTTCAAGACTTACCCAGTTAAGTCTTAATACAGGAAGCACAGTGCAGTCTGTCACTGACTTTGGATCTGTAATCAGTCTTGTATTGATCCTGCGTGAGATAATGGTAGTTACACTGTCACCTGTATTCTCATCTGCTACTTCACTTGCATGAACACAATAGCGACCATAACTCAAATCACCTTTTCTGGTGATATTAGGCTCATTTTCAAGATATCTTGGGACACATAGGTAAACAGTCACAAGAGAGTCAAGCTCGCTGGCATTAAAACTGATGGAAAGAGGCTCAATGACACAGTTGCCAGGACAGCTTATTCCTACACCGTCAGGCATGATGGCGTTTAGACTCTTTATTACCACTCGGTTTGCTCTTAAAGCATCAGTATCCACATCAAGGCTTATAAGACCTTCAGTATATGGGGTATACAGTGATCTCTCAGCGTAAATGGTACTTAGCAGCGAATGCTGCATCTGCTGAAAATGATGCGGCTGCAGAAACTGACCTTCAGACCAATGTACATACTGTGGGTATTTCATAACTATTTATCCTTTTCATCTATTGTCTTGCAGGACAGATCTTTACTTCCCTTTTTCGTAGTGCACTTAAGCGATACATCTACAGGCTGTTTTTCTGATTCCAGTGATTCAGGTCTGTCGTTTTGGGCATCAATTCTGGTGGTCTTTATAAGACCTGTAGCTCCTATTTTCAGGTACAGATCCTTCTGTGAGGAAATAACCCCATTTTCAATCTTCAAAATGAATTTTCGAGGATCCAGAGTTTTTGACTCCTTGTCTGCATATGGCAGATTTACAATCAGCATCAGATAGACAGGATCTTTTTCCATCATCTTCACAAAGGCCTCATTGTCAGGATTCAATACTTTTGTAGTCAGATCCTCCTGGGAAAAATGCATGGTGTACGGCTCAAAATAAGCCCTAAGTCCTGATGAATCCTCAAAGTACTTGTCAACAGGATAGGATGAGAACTTGACTGCATCTGATTCAGACAGACCTGCTATATCGACCTCCACAGAAGGATAGAAGCCGTATTTTTTAACAAGTGCCTTTGACGGTGATACAGATATATCAAACTTAGGATAACTGCTGCACCCTGTAAGTGTGATTGCACATACCATTAGGATAGATATTAGTTTCTTCATCCAAAATCCTTATTCAGTCACCAGTAAATAATCTGTGACTTTTCTTTAATTGCTCATCATTTGTCTGCCGCTTCATCCTTGAAACTATAGGTAAACTTATGATCCTGGCATCCAGCCTCAACTGAAATGATCTTACGTCCGTTCATAGTCTTTTCAAGGAACTGAGAGCTGATTTCAGGCAGCAGATCGTTACTTATAATTGCATCAATCATGCGGGCACCAGATGCAATATTGTTGCACCTTGAGATAATCTCATCACGAAGTTCCTGAGTAAAGCTGAAGGTAGCACCGTAGTTCTCATTAACTCTCTTTACAATCTTTGAAAGCTTGAGATCAATAATATGATTCAGGCTCTTGGTTGATAAAGGATAGTATGGAACGATACTCATACGGCCAATCAGGGCTGCAGGGAAAACCTTGTACATGGCAGGTCGTGCTGCCTTTTCAAGGGTATCCACGTCAGGAAGATTGTTCTCATCCTGGCACAGTCCCATAATCTCATTATCACCGACGTTGGTTGTAAGGATAATCACGGTATTTCTGAAGTTGATAAGGCGCCCCTCGCCATCTTCCATCTGTCCTTTGTCAAAGACCTGGAAGAACAGTTCATGTACATCCTTGTGAGCCTTTTCAACCTCATCTAAAAGGACGACACTGTATGGCTTTCTGCGTACAGCCTCAGTTAATACGCCACCCTCACCATATCCTACGTATCCTGGAGGCGCACCTTTTAAAGTTGACACTGTGTGGGCTTCCTGGAACTCACTCATATTGATGGTGATAAGATTCTTTTCTGATCCATACAGAGTTTCAGCAAGAGTCAGCGCAGTCTCTGTCTTACCTACACCTGAAGGACCTGCCAGCATTATTACCGCAATAGGCTTGTTAGGATCTCCTAATGATGCTCTTGCGGTGGTGATTCTCTTGGCAATCAGATCAAGAGAATGATCCTGACCTATCACACGCTGTTTCATAATGTCAGAAAGACTTAATACTGACTTGATTTCATCTTTAACCATCTTGCCAAGTGGAATACCGGTCCACTCTGAGATAACAGAGGCTACAGCCTGGGAATCAACCTCAGGCAGGAACATAGGCTCCTCACCTTGGAGTTCATTAAGCTGTTTTCTTAAATCCAAAAGCTCCTGACGTTTTGCATCAAGATCTGATTTATCCTCGCTTTCAGCAAATGCATTACGCTTGTCTATATACTCTTTTGCCAGAGTTTTAATCTTCTCTAAAAGATCATTCTGCTCTTTGAGTTTTTCCTCAGTAGAGCTTATTTTCTCATTTACCTTTTCAAGTCTTTCTTTGGCATCAAAACCTGTTGCATCTTCACGCTGTAAAATTTCCTGCTCTGTCTTTAGAGCATCAAGTCTGCGTCTTAAATACTCAATAGCATAAGGCTCAGAGCTCTGTGAAAGAGCAACTTTGGCACAGGCTGTATCAAGAACAGATACTGCCTTGTCAGGAAGCTGTCTTGATGGAATATAGCGTCTTGAAAGAGAGACTGCGGCAGCCAAAGCTTCATCTAATACACTGACATTGTGATATTTGTGAAGAGCTCCGACCATACCGCGCATCATCTGTACTGCCTTGTCATCATCTGGCTCATCAACTAGGATCTTCTCAAAACGTCTTGATAGAGCAGGATCCTTTTCAAAATACTTTACGTATTCTTTCCAGGTAGTTGCTGCAATACAGCGAAGCTGTCCACGGGCTAAAGCAGGCTTTAAAAGGTTTGCGGCATCATTCTGTCCAGCCTGTCCGCCTGCACCAACTAAGGTATGAGCCTCATCAATAAAGAGAATAATAGGAGTATCGGAATGCTGAACCTCCTCAATTACCTGCTTTAGGCGGTTTTCAAACTCACCTTTCATGGAGGCACCAGCCTGCAGCAGACCAATATCTAGTGACAGAAGTTTTGATCCCTTAAGGCAGTCAGGAACATCACCTGATGCAAGACGGCAGGCAAAGCCTTCAACAACTGCGGTTTTACCTACACCTGCCTCACCAGTTAAAATAGGATTGTTCTGACGACGTCTTAAGAGAATGTCGATGATTTTACGGATTTCCTCATCACGACCTACGATACTGTCAATTTTGCCGTCTTTAGCCTTGGCTGTCAGATCCTGAGTATACAAAGACAGGGCCTCACCCTTGCCCATGGCAGGATCTGAAAGCATCTTTCCTGCCTGCCCGGTTGAGCTTGCCTCATCTGCCTTTACAGAGACTTCTGAAGAATTCTTGACGATATTTGCAAAGTTATCAACTAGAAGATCGGCATTTATCTTTTTGAATTCTGCTGAGATTGCATGCAGCTTGCGAGAGAGATCTGGATTCTGTTTTAAAGCTGCAATAAGGTGACCTGTTCTGATTAAAGATTCAGAACAGACTAATGAACAGATCATCCAGGCCTCTTTTATGGACTGCTCAATATCAGATGAGAAATCTTCAATTGAACTTGCACCTCTTGGCAGAGAATCCATTGCCTCAATAAGATCTTTTGAAAGGCGCCCCTCATCTAATGAGAATGAGGCGATGATCTGATGCAAATCAGTATTGGCCCCCATCAGGATCTGATTTATGAAATGAGCAAGTTCCACATAGGGATTTCCTCTGGTCTTGCACAGAACCGTGGCACTTTCTAAGGCCTGATATGCAGTCTTATCAAGTTTTTTAAACAGAGCTAATCTTTTCAGTTTCATAGCTACTCCTATCGCGTTTGAGCTCTACAGTTCAGATGACGACATATCAATCCTGACTGTGGTTATTCCGTTATTTTTATACCCTGATATTAAGTGACAGCTCTGACCTAAGGCAAACATTCCATCAAGTTTTGGCTGTTTTATGCTAGGAAGTTCAATTTTTAGATACAAATCAAAGTAAAGTGGTCTATCAAGGTACAGATTGACCAGTTCCATAAGCTGTCTTGCCAGTATTTTTCCTGGCATAAAATCAAGGCTCTGACTAAAACTCATAGGTCCAATGGTGATTGCTATTTTCTTGGTTCTTGACAGGTAGTGGGTTCCAAGCTGAGCGTCAACACCAAGACATGAGTTCTGTTTTTCACCAAGCTTCAGTCTGTACTCTTTTGGGATAGGATAGGAATCCTCGACAAAGGTTGTCAGAGTTACAGCATGATGAAAGAACATGTTAAGCATGCTTCTTAAACCGTCAGCACTTCTGTTTTTTAAGGATAAAAACACATCCATTGATTTGATGGCGTAATGTGGAAGTGAACTGTTCTTTCTTGGGATACTGCAGCTTAATGCCATCAGCAGTTTTTCAAACTGGCTGTCTTTTCTGTCAAAGGAAACAGCAAGTTCCCTGCTAGAAAAAGCTCTGTAGAACAGTGAGAGCATACGGTGATTGATGATGTCTAAAAAGCGTCTCGTAGCAGAATCATAATCATGATAATTTCTCTTGAGGACATAATTTGTAGTCTCAAGAGGCATTGGTCCGTTTACACCTAAAAGTCCGAAGAAATAAACTAAAACAGCAAGTTCCTGACTTGGATGCAGGTGGCATTCCTCAATTGTGGCGATAGCCGTTTCCGGGAATCTTAAGTATGGGAGCTGACCTAATCTTACAGCCTCACCTTCTGGACCTTTGGCATAACCAATCTTTGGCAGATCATTTTTTATATTTTCAACAAGGCGCATTAGATAGAAGAAGTCAGGCTCTCCAGCTCCTCTTTTCAGCCTTGATGAGTATCGTGTAACTAGCCTTTTAAGATCTTGCATGAGTAAACTACTCCCTGTTCATCCAAGGCCAGATCTATATTTAAAGGAATATTGGCAGGAGAATAAGTCTGCAATACTGTGGCAATAACCTTTGAGAAAACAAAGAACCCCACACCTTCTAGTTCCTTTTTAGAGAAGGTAATAACTACGTTGTAGCCGTTCTCAAAGTACACGCAACCTTTTGAAATGAATCTGAAAACATGAGGTTTTATATCTACAGCCCTGATTGAGGACACAAGATTTTCAACTTCACTTTCCTTTCTGGTATTAAAAAGTGTTATGACCTGTTTTATATTCTCAAGACACACTGCATTTCCGCCTTTGAGCATGGAAGCAAAATTCTGCAGAATATAGGAAATCTTCTTCATCTCATTGCTGCCATGCATGGTGATCATGGAGCGTTTTGGTCTTGTCGGATTTGCAACAAGTTTGAGCTTACTTAAAGCGTCGATGTTATCAGATGAAAATGTATCCTTGACATTGATGAACAAAGGCAGATCAGCGTTAGTACAGCGGCACAGCGCAGTAAACTCCAAAGCTTCATCCATATGTTCACTGTAATCAACACCAGATACGCTTACAAAGCACTCTGATTTGTTGTATCCAGAACGAGGATTTCCGTTTAAACCAGTCTGTCTTAAGCGCCTGTTAATGGCAAAAAAGTTTCGGTACTCACCCTTGATGTTTTCTGTAATACCGCCTGTTGTAAAGAACGGATAGGCAGAAAAGAGCGGACGATTATAAGAATTAAAAAACTGTAGTTCACTTATGGAACTTATCTCATAATCAAGAGGCGATGTGGCCTGAGCAGAAACATTGACCTCATAACTGTCAGATAAAGCTACACGATCTGATCTTTTTGAGAAAAGGTTGATTAAAGGAATACAGTTTAACAGCACCGAATCAGAGAAGATCTTGCTGTCTAATGAGGAACTGGTGTTTTTTGAAAAGACGAACAGCAGCTCTAAATCCTGCCCCTTTATCTTTGAAATCAGCTCATCAAGCCCCTTCAATCTTATGAATTTAAACAGATGAGGGTATGCTGAAAAAGCGGTCATAAGCGAGAGACCGCCTAAATTCTTCTCAGAGAAAAGTCTTATCTCATCGCGCTCAGCGATCATAGAGTATTCAAAGCTTAAACAGTCTGTTTTTTCATATTTACCTGAGGCATTTTTAAATAAAACAGCCTCAAGATGGGTAAATAAAAGTTCAGCCAGCTGGGATGCATCCTGATCATTTAAATTCAAAAACAGATCAAGATATGAATTTTCCTTAGTAAGCCCCTCCTTAGAGCCGCTTAATACCAGCTCTAAAGTGGTAGTTGCTCCATCTACATCTAGTGAGGCGATTCTTGAGTCACGCCCTGTCAGAGCAACTTTTGAAATTCTTTGAGAACTTATTACAGTATTGAAGACACTTTCAAATTTAAGGGTTGTCCCAAGTACAGGAACATCTTTTCTGAACAGACTGCCTCGGGGCAGGATATATGATGTGGCTGAAAGCTTTGAATCATCATTTCTTAAAACAAGACTTGACGGAATTGGTGAGAGTACGTCAGGTGCAAGCGAGAGTAAAACCGATTCAAGAAATCTGTCATTGCCGTCATCAAGTTTCTTCTCGACACGGGCGGACAGAAAGGCTGTACCCTCTAGAAGTCTTTCAATAAAAGGATCCTGACACTCAAGAGAACTGATATCCAGTCTTGCTGCAATCTTTGGATATTCTTTTGCGTATTCTGCGCCAAGCTTTCTGATAAAAGAAAGATTGTCGCTGTAATAATCAAGAAAATCCCTGCTCATCAGTTATCCTTATCAAGTTTGACAATGGCACTCCCAGTTTCCAGATCAAGGCTTGAAATGCATAGAAAATCTTCTGAAATTGATTCTATTGCATACTGTGCGCTTATCTGCAGAGAGAATGTCGATGTTGACCTTGGGAGTTCAGGATTTAAGATGGTTATCCTGATGCTCTCACTTTTTAATCTTGGCTCGAAGAACTGAAGCTGAAGAAGAATTTCTCGGCGTATTTTCTCTATTTCCGTAAGTGAATTTGAAATTCCACAGAAATCTGATACGCCATATCCTAAAACAGAATGAACAAGCTCCTCATCATTGTTGAGATCACGAGCCTCAGGACGAGATCTTGAATTTAAAAGCTGACTTATATTGTCAATGATCTCCTGCCTGATCTTTTCAAGAGGTACAAAACGCTCTGTCCTGTCTATTCTTGACTGAGGTTCGTCATCAGCAAGTCTTGAAAGGATGCAGGGCACATATTTGTCCTTAAAAGATAATGTCATTTATACGCCTTGAAAAAATCAGACAGGACGGCCATAAGCCGTCCTTTTATCTTCAATAAACTAACCGTTTTCAACCTGGTTGTAGCTTGCCTCAACAGCACCATCTTTGGTGTTGTCTGGCTTAATTGCAGTTGACTTCCAGGTAGCTTTGCCGGCAACAAGTGAAACTTCCTCAACTGGGAGTTCAACACGATCACGGAAGTTCTCAGTCTTGTCAGCCTCGATGGTTTTAACCTTGGCTGATGCAATCTTCACATTCTCAAGTGTTACCTCATATACAGGAACCTGAGCACCTGCTACAGCACGGCATACTACAAGATCAACCTTGGCGATCTTCTGTCCTGACATACAGAACTGCTGAATCTTAGGGGTTGCCTTGTCCACAAGATGCACAAAGGTGAATGGTTCAAAATGACCACGACCTGACACATCAGTAGAACGACCAGCTGCAATAGGCTGTACTGAACCGTGTGAGAAATCCAATACTTCAATCCACTTCTTGTGTGAAGAATCGTTTGACTCGCCATCGATACCGTCAATCTTCACAAAAAAATCACTTGCCATAATTTTTACTCCTCATCAGATTAATCTGATTTAATTATTACTTAGCTCCTGATGGAACTTTGGTTGTTAAACGTAATGATGTTGTTAAGCCTTCAAGCTGATAATGAGGTCTTAAATAGAACTTGGCACTGTAGTAGCCTGGCTGACCTTCAATATCCTCAACTGTTACCTTAGCCTCTGAAAGCGGATATTTTGCCTTGACCTCTTCAGATGCATTAGGATCTGAGGTTACATAATTGCTGATCCAGTCAGACAACCATCTTTCCATATCTGCTCTTTCCTTGAATGAACCGACCTTGTCACGGACAATGCACTTTAGGTAATGGGCAAAACGGCAGGTTGCAAAGATGTATGGCAGTCTTGCAGAAAGTGCAGCATTTGAGGTTGCATCTGGATTGTCATACTCTTTTGGCTTGTTTACAGTCTGACCACCTAAGAATACGGCATAATCGGTATTCTTCCAGTAGCACAATGGTAGGAAACCGTTCTTTGACAGCTCAGCCTCACGACGATCGGTAATTGCAATTTCAGTTGGGCACTTCATGGCAACACCACCGTCATCGGTTGGGAAGGTATGAGTTGGCAGAGACTCAACAATACCGCCAGACTCAACACCGCGGATGCGGGCACACCAGCCGTAATCAGCAAATGAACGGTTGATGTTTACACCCATTGCATAAGCAGCATTCATCCAATTGTACTTCTCTGAATTTCCAGAGCCAGTATCTTCTACAAAGTTGAATCCCTCAACAGCATTGGTATTTGGTCCGTATGGAACACGACTTAAAACCTTTGGCAGAGTCAGGGCTACATAACGGCTGTCATCTGATTCTCTAAATGATCTCCATGCAGCATATTCAGGGGTTGAGAAGATCTTTGAGAGATCACGAGGATTTGATAAATCCTGCCATGAGTCAAGATTTAAAATTGAAGGATCAGCAGAACTGATGAAAGGGGCATGAGCTGCTGATGCAATCTGAGCGATACCCTTCATAAGCTCGATATCCTGAGCTGAGTGATTGAAGTAGTAATCACCAATCAGTGCACCATATGGCTCACCACCTGCTGTACCGTACTCGTCCTCATACATACGCTTGAATAAAGGACTCTGATCCCAGGCAGTACCCTTGAACTTCTTGATGGTCTTCTGTAAGTCCTTCTTGGAGATATTAAGTACTCTGATCTTAAGAGTATCACTAGTCTGGGTATTGTTCACCAGATATGAAAGACCTCTCCAGGCACTTTCCATATTCTGAAAATCCTCATGATGGATGATGGCATTCACCTGAGCAGAAAGTTTCTTGTCAAGTTCAGCAATCATTCCCTCAATGGTCTTGATTGAATTGTCGGAAATCAGGCTGGCATTCTGAAGAGCCTGCTTCACTAAGGTATCAACAGCACCTTTGACAGCAGAATCAGCTTCTTCTGATTTTGGCTTGAACTCCTTGTTAAGCAGCTGTTCAAAATCAGACACTTCCATTGTGGAGGTGGCATTTTGTGTTTCTAGCTGGGCATTATCAGACATCGTTCCTACTCCTCAGTCTTCTTGTCTTCTTTTGTGTCGGTGTTTGCTTTGGCAGCTAATGCCTTGAGCAGAGACTCATCCTCTAAGAGCTTGGTAATAAGCTCTTCAGCACCGGTTTTACCATCCATGTAGCTTAAAAGATTCGATAACTGTTTTCTGGCCTCTAAAAGCTCCTTTACACCATCGACCTTTTCTGCCACCTTGTCAGGAGAAAAGTCATCCATATTCTCAAATGAAACATCAACAGCAAGATTTCCCTCACCTGACATTACATTTGGCACATTGAAAGCAACTCTTGGTTTGATGCTCTTCATTCTGTCGTTGAAATTGTCGGCATCAATATCAAGGAATTTCTTGTCCTCAACACGCTGATCCTTATCAACCTCACTTTTACCTGAAAGGTCAGACATAACGCCCATCACAAAAGGCAGATTGACCTTTTTTTCAGCGCCGTAGAGTTCAACATCATATTCAACCTGAACTCTTGGGGCTCTATTTTTTGCGATAAACTTCTGACCGCTGCTGTTGTTTGCCATAAAGTTAATACTCCTTGATGTTACAAAAATTCATCCTGTCAACTGTCGTAATTTTCAGACTTTACACCTAACTGTTCACGACCTCTGTCAACAGCGTTCTGATCTTTTTCCGCTAAAAGTTCCATAAAGTTCATGTTGGCCATACGGATGGCTCTGTCGATGAGATATGGAACTGGACTTGTAGGCTCTGTATTCTTAAAACCTAAACTCCGCAGATCATAGTTACTAATCTTTGATCTGTTTCTTCGGA
>JBJEWY010000050.1:0-2707 GCA_051885305.1 Succinivibrio sp.
ATGGAATGTGGCTTAACTGGAAGGTCTGAAAGTTTATTTCAGACCATTTACATAATTATCAGGAAAAATTTTTTGAATTTTTCTAAAGATTGCACTTGCTCAGAAAAATAATAATAAAACTATCTTATAAGCACTCTTTTTCAATCAGTTATTTAGGCAATAAAAAATCCCCGCTGTTTTGGCAGCGGGGAACAACTACTATCTAAAAGAGAAACTTTTTATATCACTATCTGATGTTCATAATTGAATCCATTGCGGTATTCTGAGTCTGCAGAGCCTGTGCATTAGCCTGGTAAGAACGCTGGGCAATGATAAGATCTACAAGTTCTGATGCAAGTTCAACATTTGATAGTTCAAGGTTTGCACCTTTAACAGCACCAACCATACCTGTGTTAGCCTCACAGGACTGAACAGGACCTGAATGGATTGACTCTTTCCACTGGGTATCACCAATCTTGGTTAAGCCCTGAGGGTTTGTAAAGTATGCCATAGCAAGTTTTGCAATTGGCACCTGGCGACCGTTGGTATATGAGGCCATGATAAGACCATCCTCATCTACCTCGACATTTTCAAGAACACCGGTTGAGTAACCGTCATTGGTTAAATTGCCAATTGAGAACTTTGAACTGCCATACTGAGTGTATTCTAAGTCAACAAACACTTCCTGTGATGAGTCAACACCACCACCCATGGCTGCAGCAAGGGTGTAGGCAGCACGGCCAGTATCTGGTGGATAAGAAGCAGAATTATTATTGGTAAGATTCAGACCGATTTCATTACCGCCCTCGCCTGTCTGAGCTATGAGCTGGCCATCAGTACCAAACTCTAGCTGAATAGCATAGAAGGTCTGTCCATTATATGAGGAGCTTCCTTCATTTACAGTTACAGGGATACCTCCTGCAATATCTACCTGAGTATCACCCATCATACATACAACGTTCCAGAAGCTGTGGCCATTGGTTTTTTCAGCGTCAGTACCAGTTGCAGCAGGGCCACCATCATTTACATGATCTTTCAGGAAGTAATAGGTCAGGGTATGAGCTCCGCCTAAAGAATCATATACTGTCTGAGATGTTGCTGCAGTATAGGTAGTAGAATCTTTTGGATCAAATTGCTGTAATGCACTCTTGGTATTAACTTCATCATAAAGAGTTTCTGAGTTGGCTGGCAGATTAACTGTCATACCAAGTTTTGAAGTCTGTTTTGGAGCACCTGTTGTACTTGGAATTCTAATAGCAGTAGTGGAGGAAATGTCAAGGTTACTAGTCTTACCTTCTGCATCAACACTGTATCCCTGGACAAAATCGCCCATGGCGGTTGTAATATAGCCATCTTCATTCAACTGGAAGGCACCGTTTCTGGTGTAGGTTCTGTCACCGATGTTGCTACCATTATCGTTAGCTTCGTTTGCAAGAACAAAGAAACCGTTGCCAGAGATTGCCATATCAAGGTTGTTACCGGTATCACCTGATAATGAGCCCTGAGTAAACTGCTGAGCTACATTGGTTGTGGTTGTACCCATACCTGTTGCTGTCTTTGAACTGGTGAAAACAGAATTGCAGTATAAATCAGCAAATTCAGCACGTGATTTCTTGAAGCCGTATGAATTGCTGTTGGCAATGTTGTTGGAGGTGGTATCAAGGTATTTTTGAGCACCATTTAAGCCTGAAATAGATGTATTAAACATAATGTTTCTCCACTTTTGTTAGATAGTCTATTTTTTCTCTCTTGAGCATTTTTATTTATGGGAATTTTTATTCCCTGTGTAAAGACTTCAGCAATTGGTGTGCCAACTTTAAATACCTTAGATAACATCTTAATATTTAAAGAAAAATAAATTTTTATAATATTTAAAATACGGTAAAATAAGAGGCAAGAATGTGGCAAGATTTGCCATTTGAGGAACTATAACCGGCAAAAGAGAGGGGGTAAAAATGAACAAAGCTGTGGTCGTATTCTCTGGTGGTCAGGACAGTTCAACCTGTCTTTACTATGCTTTGAAAAAGTTTGATGAGATCTATACCATTGGCTTTAACTACGGACAGCGTCACAGCGTTGAGCTTGAGTGCCGCATGGACTTTCTTGATGAGCTAAAAGACTTTGATGAGGAAAACTTTAAAAAGTACAGAGGCGACAAGCTGATTGACATGAGTTCATTTTCAGACCTTACAGATTCAGCCCTAACCAAAGCAGGGGAGAAATACGTAATAAATAAGGATAATAACCTGCCAACAAGTTTTGTCCCAGCAAGAAATCTGATCTTTTTAACCTACGCTGCAGCATTTGCCTACACTGTCAAATCAGATACCATTATCACCGGTGTTGGACAGGCAGACTATTCTGGATATCCTGACTGTCGTGATGAAACCATAAAAGCGTTAGAAAAGGCAATAAATCTTGGAATGGAGTCTGACATAAAACTTGAGACACCTTTGATGTTTAAAGACAAGGCACAGACATTTTTATGGGCAAGAGAGATTGGCGGAGAGGAGTTTGTCAGACTCATAGTTGAAAAGACACACACCTGTTATGAAGGGACACATGACATACTTCACGAGTGGGGGTATGGCTGTGGTGAATGCCCTTCATGTAAACTCAGAGAAAAGGGATATAAAGAGTACTCTAATCTGATTTCAAAAGAATAAAAAAAGCTGGATAAAATTGTAATTTTGACGCATAGATCTTGTTATCATCGATCACTAGATCT
>JBJEWY010000051.1:0-41074 GCA_051885305.1 Succinivibrio sp.
AAATCTCAAGTCCGTCAAAGAGTTTCTCTTTGTATTCTCTGTTGTCACTGCCATCTGGTGCAAGTCTTAAATATGTGGCGAACATATCCATAAGCAGTGTTTTACCAAAGCGTCTTGGTCTTGTAAAAAGTAGTACTGATGATGGATCGGTAAAGACATTTTTAAGATAAGGAGTCTTATCTACATAGTAATGACCTTTGTTTCTTAATGAAACAAAGTCCTCATTGCCAACTGGTAATGGTTTAAATGTCTTTACGCTCATTTATGTTGTCCAAAAATACGTTTACTACATGTATTGTAGCTGAATTTTAGGTTAATTCAATGTTACTAAATCTATATCCAAGTGCTCATTCATTTTTATATTTCACTGGATACTAATGCGTACGCTCTGCCCTTGTTATAAACTAGGGTAACGGGAGTTTAGGTTATCAATTAGGTGATCAATAACGAGGTTTCAGTATTTAGAAGACTTATTGATGATTATGTCAGTCATCGTCATCATATTTCTTTAAAGATGCCCGATGCTCTCTTACTATCTTTTTGTAGCTCTCTGACTTTTCAAGCCTGTTTGATGATTTGATAGCGCTATATATGGTACCTATCACAAACAGGATTGGAAGAGCTATTATAAGGATCAGAAGATAGTTCATTTATCAGCAAGCAAATCCTTTAAGGTATCATAATCAGTAATGGCACCACGTATTTCCTTACCGTCAATAATAAGGTATGGAGTTCCTGCAACTTTAAGCTGCATACTGTAATTTAAATACCTGCCAATCTGCTTCTGTGGCTCCATGGACTTAAGCTCATTTACCACATCCTCAAAATCAAGTTTGAGCTCATCTTTTACTAAAAGTTTTATAGCATCAAGATCGGTAGCGTGAGTACCTGGTTTCATAAAATGACTGTGGAACTTGAAATAGGCATCAGGATTGAGGTTGTAAATAGCCTGACCGTAAATTGCAAGCTGCTTTGAGGCTTCTTTTATCACAGGAATATTCACATAGACTACCTGGAGATCAAATTCTTTTTTAGCTCTCTCAAAAAAAGGCTCCATTACCTTGCAGTATCCGCAACCAAAATCGAAAAACTCGATTACATAATGTTTTGCTTTAGAATTTCCTTTTGAAGGAACTGAATTATCATTTCTTATCTGAGATGAAATGCTTGAGATATTCTCCTCATGGATCCTCTGTTCGTTCTGCTCAAGCTTCTTTAATGCTCTGACAATAACCTCAGGATGATTTGATACATACTCATCAACAATATTTTCTATCTCCTGACGGCTGTTCTTGTCAAAGTTATCGCCTGATGCAACTTGTGCAATAAGTCCAAGCGACAAAGCAAGTGCAATTGTTTTTAAATTCATTCTAGATCCTTTTTGCTATCTTAAATAAGACGACTGATAGAATAGCACAGATCAGCAGGTTACATCCTAAAGGGATCATAGAATTTTCACCTAGAATTCCCACAAATGGAGATATAAGAGAGCCCACCATAAAATACATAACACCAAAGATTCCTGATGCAGACCCCGCACCTCCTCTCTTGGCCTCCATAACAATAGCAAAACCAGGTGACATGGCAAAGCCCATCATTGAACAGAAGACAGCCAAAAACAGCATGATAAATAAAGATGATTCAGGAACCACAAATGCTGTAACTAGAGATAAAAGACCTGAAATTAAAAGCAACACGTGAGCAACTTTTACAATAAGATGATTATCAACTCTGACAGCAAGACGTCCTGATAACAGAGAGAAAATGAGCACACAGATAGATATGAACGCAAAGGTTAGCGCAAACTCATTTTCAGAGTAGCCGTAAATTACCTGAAATACGAATGGAGATGCTGAAAGATAGGAGAAAAATCCGCCCATAATAAAAGCGAAGGAAAGACAGAAAAGCATGAACTTCAGGTTTAAAAGATCATCTTTCATAAGTCTTAGAGTATCAGTAATTGATTTTGCTCTATGCTCTTTTACCAAAGTTTCTTTTACTGTCAGTTTTGTCAGGGCAAAAAGCATTACCCCCCACAGACCAAGAAGAATGAAAATATAATACCAAGGAGCGAAAGTAACAATTACAGAACCGATTAAAGGAGCTGCAATAGGTGCAATTGAATTTATGCCCATCAAAAATGACATGAATGCTGTAAGTTCAGCACCTTTGAACAGGTCACAGGCAATTGATCTTGTAAGTACCACACCGCCTGCAGCAGCCATTCCCTGGATAAATCTTGCGGCAATAAAAAACTCAATGGTAGGAGAGTAGGCACAGACAATTGATGATATGGTAAAAATTACCAGTGAGATTAAAAGAGGAGGAATTCGTCCATAGACATCTGATAAAGGGCCTATAAAGATCTGACCTATGGCAAGCCCCATGAATGACGCTGTTAAAGATACCTGAACAAGTGCAGCCTTGGTCTGGTAGAAACTCATGATCTCAGGCAGAGTTGGCAGATAGAGATCTGTACACATTGGCGCAAAGGCACAAAGCATACCCAAAGTAAAATAGTATAGGATTTTGGTAGATGTCTTTTGCATGCAATAAACTCCTCAAACTATACAGGCTCCGACCTTATTAAGGTGCAGAGCCTGTAAACCAATTCTTGGCGCAAGATTTTACTTATTTCTTGCCTAATTCGTCAAGAATTGTAGAAATTTCACTTTTGTTAACAAGAACGAGCTGCTTTACAACTGCAGGCAGAGCATCATACTCTTTTGAAAGTCTTAAATCCTGCATAGTATAGAATAGGAGCGCTTTTCTTACCTTGTGCTCAATATATGAGTTCTCATTGATGCCATAATCCATTTCAATTGCCCTTCTTGAAACTTCTGGCAGCTCTGGATTTGCCTTGAGCTTTAAGGTAACAAGCTCGTTCCAGTCTGAATCATCCTTCCCTTCAGTGCCGACTTCTCTAAAGCCGTTACTCATTGGATCTGGGAACCTGTCAGATGGAGCGTTTATTCTTGGCACGTCAGCACTCATTATTCTTGTCAGAACATAATCTCTGAACTCGTGACGATCAAAGCTGTATGCTCTTACATGCCAGCGGTTTCCTGCATAAGCAAATGAATGTGGAGAGATCAGAATATCCTCATTTTTTCCAGATGATACAGAAGCATAGACAACATGCATTGCCATGTGACCTCTGATACCATCAATAATATTACGCAGAATAATCTCTGAAATTACACGTTTTGGTGGTATCAGCTGTGATGTTGCAACATCTGGGATAAAACCAAAGAAATTTCGTGACTGTGAAAGATCATTCTGGGCAAAGGCTAAAAGATCGTTGAAGAAAACATTGCTGTCACAAACCTCAGGAAAGATAGGTTTGAAATCATCACTTCTTAAATAGACCTTCTGATGCTGATCATAAACAAGATTTTCTCTTGGAGGCTTTGCGTTAGCAACAAGATTACGGTAATAAGCCATATCAAGAGATGCCTGAGGAATTGAAATTCCAAAGAAACTGACCAGATCACCACGATTGATTTTTCCATCAAGATAGAGTCTGAAATCGATAAACTCTATTCTTCTTTTACGACTCCATTTATTAGATGAAACTTCTTTTTTCAGATCCTGACTTTCTACAACTGATTCTGTTTTTTTAGGTCTTGCCATATAAATACCTGTATAAATAAACCGCCAGTAAGTGGTATTTAAAGGATAATAAAAAAATATTTACTGTTAAAGCTGAATGCGCATATGAATTTTAAACTGTAATGAAAACAGTATAAAATTCAATATAAATTTGTATAGGCTTCTTTGGATTATTATCATATTTATCACTTAAATTATCAAGTGGCGATGTTAAGTCTAACAACTTTGCTGATACTTATATTCAGCAATATTTTTTAAACACTATGTCCTAAGCGAATAAATATTATCTTTTAAAGATTCTCAAGTTTTAAAAGACAAAGAGAAATCATACCTGATACAGTATCCTCTCTTAGGTTGTCAGTAATTTCAATTTTTGGCAGCAGAGCCTCTTCAGCTGGAGTTGAAAGCTGTTTTCTTAAACGGTCAATAAGACCTGATTTTAAAGTTTCAGTATAAACAGCCATATATCCTGGGTTTAAAACACACATCACTGCTCTGATAGTTCTTATAGCAAGATCATCTGCCTGCATTGATTCTGATGGCAACACTCCCACATCATTGTACATAGGAAAATATCGGATCTCCCCTGCCATACCGTCCTTTCCTCTTAAAACCTGGCCGTTGTAGCAGAAACCGCAACCAGGAATTTTACCTGGAACTAAAATTACGCCCGATACATACTCCTGATTTTTGCATCTTTTATAACAACCAAGAGTAGCAGCATTGATATCTGTTTCAAAAAATACAGGGATCTTAAAATGCTTTTCTAAGTGATCAGAAAGTCTAATTGACTGGCTATCATGACGAATAGCAGATCCTACACGGCCACCAACGTCATCAGACGGCATTGAAACGCCAATAACAGCAATTTTAGGATAGTTTTCAATATAACGTTCCATTCCGTCACGAAACTCATTGATTTGGATGTCCCCTTTATCGTCAATTAACTCTTCGCGCCTTTCAAGGCATTCACCAAACAGGTTATGAACAGAGTAGCCAACATACTTGTGACCAGATCGCATGTATACAGAAAGAACAAGCATAAGCTTGTTCATCTCATTAAAACGGTAGGTTGCTGCAGGTCTTCCATTTCCTGAACTACCTTTTCCGGATTCAATCACTTCTCCAGATGCAATAAGAATAGACAGGATCTTATTTAAAGTAACAACAGATAAACCTGTTTTATCTTTTAAGGATGATGCAGTACACACCTGTTCATCATGAAGAGCTCTTCTTACTAGCTGAAGATTCTGCTCACGAATAATCTTAGAGCTTATAGTTTGTGACGTTGTATACATATTTCAGGACTTCTTTAAACCAACTTAATAAACTAGGTTTAAATAATAATCTTTTTTTAAGATTTATGCAAAACTCAAGAAATTTTAACTTTTTAATTAGTTATAACTAACAAAAATAAGAACTGTTTATAAAAGCCAGATTTTTATATTTTTATAATACATTTATTTATTATACTTGTATGTTACATTTGTCTAATTATATGCAATTTTTGTTACATCAAAATCACTGCAATTTTTCCTTATAAAGTCAATTTTTACCATATATAAGCTGTTCAACAAGGCAAGATTTTAAATTTTCATTTGTAAATATTTTTTCATGATTTTGTCAGTTAATTTTATCGAAAATTTGTCAATTAAATTTTAGTTATTAAAATTGTAATAACGGTTTTTTTAAGCCATTTTTTATCACACACACTAGATGAAGGAGCCTTAATGCTTCAAATTAGATTACATGGCCGTGGAGGCCAAGGTGTTGTGACCGCTGCAGAAATGCTTACATTAGCAGCTTTCTACGAAGGCCACTTTGCACAAGCTTTCCCAAGCTTTGGTTCAGAACGTACCGGTGCACCGGTTGTTGCATATGCACGTATTGGAGATAAAGAGATCCGCACTCACGAGCCTATTCAGCAGCCTGATGTTGTTATTGTTCAGGATAAGACTCTGCTTGGTTCAGTTGATGTTTTTGGCGGACTTTCCCCTGAGGGTTATGTAATTATCAACTCCAAGGATGCCCCTGAGGATGTTGTACCTGAGATCGTCAAAAAGCTACCAAAGGGTCATGTATTTACCGTACCTGCAACAGATTTTGCTATGCAGAAGATTGGTAAACCTCTTCCTGGCGCACCAATGTTATCTTCACTTGCAGCTGCAACAGACATTCTAAAGCTTGAGTCTGTTCAGAAGGCTTTCCAGTCAAGATATCCAGGTAAAGTTGGTGACGCTAACGCTGAAACTGCAGCTTTAGCATATAACTACATCAAAGGAGACAAATAATGTTAGAACAGATTGAAGGCTCTTTAGGTGTTGCAAAAGCCGTAGCTTTATGTCGTCCAGGCGTAGTATGCGCCTACCCTATTTCCCCACAGACTCACATCGTAGAGAACTTAGGTAAGTTCGTAAAGACAGGTGAGCTTAAAGACTGTGACTTTTTAAACGTTGAATCTGAGTTCTCTGCAATCTCTGTAGCAATTGGTTCAGAGGTTGGTGGTAACAGAACCTATACTGCTACTGCATCCCAGGGTCTTCTGTTCATGACAGAAGGTGTATATGAAGCACCTGGTATGGGACTTCCTATTGTTATGACTGTAGCATCACGTGCTATTGGTGGCCCTATCAACATCTGGAACGATCATTCAGACTCTTTATCACAGCGTGATTCTGGATGGTTACAGCTTTTCTGTGAATCAAACCAGGATGCTGTTGACACCCACATCATGGCCTTCAAGATTGCCGAGAAAGTTGGCCTTCCAGTTATGGTCTGCATGGATGGTTTCGTATTAACCCACGCTTTTGAGCGTCTTGATATTCCTTCACAGGAAGTCGTTGACAAATTCCTCCCTCCTTATGAGCCACGCGAGTGCCTAACAACCAAGGAGCCTATATCAATTGGTTCAATGGTAGGTCCTGAGGCTTTCACCGAAGTGCGTTTCCTCCAGCAGCGCAAGATGGCAAAGGCTATCAAGGTAATTGAGGAAGTAACCAAGGAATATCGTGAGCTTACAGGTTCAAAATCTGGCGGTCTTTTAGATTGCTACAACTGCGAAAACGCTCAGCTAAAGCTCATCATTATGGGTTCAACTGTGGGTACAGCCAAAGACGAAGTTGATCGTCTCAAAGAACAGGGTATCAACGTTGGTATCATTTCACTTAAATCCTTCCGTCCATTCCCTTATGAGGCTATCAAGGAAGCAATCGGTGATACCAAGCAGGTTATCTGTGTTGAGCGTGCATTCTCATTTGGTGCCCGTGGCATCATCTGCCCAGAAGTTAAAAGAGCTATGGAAGGAACCTCATGTGAGGTTAAGACCGCTGTATGTGGCTTAGGAGGCCGACCAATCTACGGTACAACCATCGGTGGTATCGCCAAGGCTGCTCTTGCCGGTGAATTCAAAGAGGAATTCAACTGGTTTGACATCGATCCTGAGGTTTTAAACAAGGTTCTTGGCAAAAACGGCACTTCTTTCTCAAAGGGCCTTATCAGCCAGTCTGAATTAGAAGCATCAGTTAAAGACTAAGGCAGGAGAAGACAAATGTTAGAAAAGATTAAATTCTATCAGACCGGTTCAAATACCGTTGGTAACCGTCTGTTAAATCCTGCAATGCGCACCATTCAGGCATCAGCAGACCGTCCTAACGCTCTGATTTCAGGTCACAGAGCCTGTCAAGGCTGCGGTGAAGCTTTAGGTGCTCGATACGCAATTGATGCAGCAATGAAAGCTACCAATGGTCAGATCATGCTTGTAAACGCAACTGGCTGTCTTGAGGTATTCTCAACCCCTTATCCAGAATCAGCATGGCGTCTACCATGGGTTCACTCCCTGTTTGGTAATGCCGCAGCTGTAGGCTCTGGCCTTGCAGCAGCAGCCAAGGTGCTTGCTAAAAAGCGAGGTGAAAGTGTAGTTCCTCGTGTAATTGCTGTTGGCGGTGACGGTGGTACCACTGATATCGGTTTTGGCTGTCTTTCAGGTATGTTCGACAGAAATGACGATGTCTTATACATCTGCTTTGACAACGAAGCTTACATGAACACCGGTGTTCAGAGATCATCTGCTACCCCTCCTGCAGCTCGAACTGCAACCACTCAGCTAGTTGGTGACGCTCCTGGTAACGACTGGGGTAAAGGTAAGGACGTACCATTAATTGCCATGGCTCACGGTATTCCTTATGTAGCAACAGCTACTGTTGCAGACTTAAGAGATCTTGAGAACAAGGTAACCAAGGCAATGTCATTCCATGGTGCACGTTACATTCAGGTTTTAGTACCTTGCCCATTAGGCTGGGGTCTTAAGTCAAATGCAACAATTACAGCTGCAAGACTTGCAATGGAAACAGGTTTCTTCCCTGTCTATGAGGCAGAATACGGCAAGATCACATCTGTACGCAAGATCCGTCAGAAGCAGCCAGTGCTCAATTATCTCAAGGTACAGCGCCGTTATGCTCACTTAACCGGCAAGAAGGCTGATCCTAACGTAGTCGCAAGACTTCAGGCCATGTGCGATACCAATATCAAGAACTTTGGTCTGTTAGGTGAAGATGAACCTTCATCACAGCCTGTAGCAATTCAGGCTTACGAGCGTAGTTCAGCTGTTTAAGGAGATAGTAAATTATGATGAAAAAAGCTTTTGCTGTAACCCTTGATCCAGCTACCTCTTTACAGAACCATACCGGATCATGGCGTACATTACGTCCTGTGAACGTATTTAAACTTCCACCATGCAACAATCAGTGCCCTGCTGGTGAAAACATTCAGCAGTGGCTGTTCTATGCAGCCGAAGGCGATTATGAGCATGCCTGGAGAATTTTAACTGAAGAGAACCCAATGCCTGCATGTATGGGGCGTGTCTGCTATCACACCTGTGAAGGCAAGTGCAACCGCGGATTCTTAGATGAGTCAGTAGGCATCAACTCTGTAGAACGTTTCTTAGGTGATTACGCTATTGAGCACAATCTTCAGTTCAAGCGCCCAGCTCGTGAAACCGGTAAAAAGGTTTTAATTATAGGTGCAGGTCCTGCAGGTCTTTCTGCTGCCTATCAGCTGCGTCGTTATGGTCACTCAGTTCACATCGTTGAAATGGGCAAGCAGGCTGGCGGTATGATGCGTTACGGTATTCCTGTTTACCGTCTGCCACGCAATGTTTTAGATGCTGAAATTCAGCGTATCGAAAACATGGGTGTAACCATTGAATGCGGTCGCAAGATTGAGGATATCGAGGCTGAAAAGAAGAACGGCAAGTATGATGCCGTGATCTTAGGTCTTGGTGCTTCAATTTCAACCAACGTTGATATTCCAAACGGAGATACAAGCCATGTTCTCAACGCATTATCTGTTTTAGGTCAGATTGAAAGCGGTGAGGATATTCAGATTGCCCGTAAGGTAGCTGTTTATGGTGGTGGTAACACTGCTGTTGACGTTGCGCGTTCATTACGCCGTATCGGTGCTGATCCAATCATCGTATATCGCAGAAACCGCGACAAGATGCCTGCAAACGCCGAAGAAATGAAGGCTGCTGAGGATGAGGGTATTCAGGTCAAGTGGTTATCAACCATTGCTGACGCTTCTAAGGATTCTTTAAAGATCGAGAAGATGGAGCTTGACGAGAACGGCAAGCCACAGCCAACCGGTGAATTTGAAGAACTCCCAGCAGAGGCCGTTGTTCTTGCTATCGGTCAGAATGTTGATAAGAGTGTTCTTGAGAAGCTTAACGGTCTTAAGATGGAGCGCGACAGCGTTGTAATAGACGAAGAGACCAAGATGACTTCAATTGAAGGTATCTTTGCAGCAGGTGACGTTGCAACCACTGACAGAACTGTAACTCATGCTATCGGTATGGGTAAGAATGCTGCCCGCGGTGTTAACGCCTACTTAAACGGCCAGACCTATAAGAAGCAGCCAAAACATGAGATTGCCCAGTTTGAGGATATGCATCCTTGGTACTACTCTGATGCACCAAAGACTGTTCGTCAGGAACTTGAAGTTGCTCGCCGTTCAAGCAACTTTGATGAAGTTCAGTTCGGTCTTACCGAAGAGAACGCAATCTTCGAGGCTCGTCGCTGTCTGTCCTGCGGTAACTGTATGGAATGTGACAACTGCTATGGCGTATGCCCTGATTCAGCTGTTATCAAATTAGGTCCAGGCAAAGGATATGAGTTCAACTACGACTACTGCAAGGGTTGTGGTGTATGCGCTCAGGAATGTCCTTGCGGCCACATCAAGATGGTTCCAGAGCAGATCTAATTTTTAATCTATAATAGGGGCAGAGACATTCTCTGCCCTTTTTTATTGGTGAGCCCATGGATTTGAAATATCTTGTCTACTGCTTCAAGTGTATCTTCTTTACAGGATTCAAGTTTAGTGAATATGAAAGGGTCCTAAATTCGCTGACACCAGAGATTACGGCAAACGAATATGTAACAGCATTGAAGTTCAATAAGGAGCACGAAAAAAGATTAAGAGTAGAACTTAGAAAACTTATTGATGATGCATATGCAAGTAAAATTCCGCTTGGAATTGAAAAATTTGAATATGAGGAGCTTGAGGACTCATATCTTAGACGTCAGCAGTATCTTGTAAAATTTCAGCGTTCGAACGAATTTAAAACCCAGATCAACAAATTTGTAGCCTTAATTCTGATCTCAGGCGGCATTGTAGTTCTACTGCTTATTGCAAATCACGCTATCTAACAGTTTCTTCACAATATTAACCTACAAAATTAGCCTATAATCACATTTTTCTAACTTATTGATATTTAATACGGATTAGAATTGAGAATGATATTTCTATTTGCTATTATGACTACATGGCAAGCGATTGCCACATAGTTACCCTGGGGTGCCATCTAGTTATTACCACCCTGAGCCGATAACATTAGACTTGGAGTTCTGCGAACTGTATTGAGCAGGCCCGGATTGCCCGCGGAAGCCTACGCAGTTTTTTGAGTTCCTACTTGAACAGACTGGTTCAAGGAGTCAACGATAACGGATACACTTTCGGGGACTAATGTAGATTTTTATCAGATCTGAGGATTGCTATCAGGAGTTTTTCCTGAAAATTTTTCAGATAATGAAACTGGCAGTTAATGAGAAAACACAACTGCTTATACAGCAATGTTACGCAGATTTTTCTGTGATAGATTAGAGTAAATAAAAATGTCACCAATTATCAAGCCTCAAACAGACACTACAATTAGCTGGTTCCTAAGCCAGTGTCACATCCACAAGTATTCAGCAAAGAGCACTATCATCCACGCTGGAGAAAAGGCTGAGACTCTTTACTACATTTCAAAAGGCTCTGTAGCCGTTTTGATTAAAGATTCTGAAGGCCATGAGATGATTTTAAGTTATCTTAATCAGGGTGATTTTATTGGTGAGGTTGGTCTTTTTGATGAATCAGAGAATCCTAAGCGTACTGCATGGGTAAAGGCAAAGACTGCATGTGAGATTGCAGAGGTTTCATACAGCAAGTTTAAACAGCTTGTTCAGGTTAATCCAGAAATTCTGATGCGTTTAACTGCTCAGATTTCACGTCGTATGGCTGCAACTTCTGCCAAAGTTGGCTCATTAGCCTTCTTAGATGTTAGCGGTCGTATCGCAAAGACTCTTATCAATCTTGCTCATCAGCCTGAGGCAATGACCCATCCAGATGGCATGCAGATCAAGATCACCCGTCAGGAAATCGGTCAGATTGTTGGCTGTTCACGTGAGACTGTAGGTCGAATTCTCAAGATGATGGAAGAGGATCACATGATCACGGCTCACGGCAAGACTATCGTTGTATTCGGAACAAGATAAGTTAAATTTACTTATAAGGGCAGGTTAAATCCTGCCCTTTTACTTTTTTAGCTTCGACTTGTTTTATGATCGATAATTTTGATCTGTAATCTTGATAAAATACAGCGTAAATGTCAGAATAACTCAGTTTTAAATTTTTAAAGGGATAACCAATGGCTTCATTACTTGAAAGAGGAATTCACTCTTTTGATAAAAATGATTTACTTGCATGCAGCAGAGGCGAATTATTTGGACCTGGCAACAGCCAGCTTCCTGCGCCTAACATGCTGATGTTTGATCGCATCACCGACATCCAGAATGAAGGCGGTGAGCATGGTTTAGGCTATGTAAAGGCTGAACTTGATATTAACAAAGATCTTTGGTTCTTTGGATGTCACTTCCCAGGAGATCCTGTAATGCCTGGCTGTTTAGGTTTAGATGCCATGTGGCAGCTTGTAGGTTTCTTCTTAGGATGGAGAGGCGGTCCTGGCAAAGGCAGAGCCTTAGGCGTTGGCAAGGTAAAGTTTAAAGGTGAAGTTCTGGATAATGCCAAACTTGTAACCTATGAGATCAACCTGAAAAAAGTTATCGAAAGAGGATCTCTCATTATGGGTATTGCTGATGGTAAAGTATACGTAGACAATCAGCATATCTATACAGCTGAGGATCTTCAGGTTGGACTTATTCCACCTAAAAAATAACAATAGTATTGCAAAATAATTCTCTTTCATATAACCATGCCTGATTTTTATCAGGCATTTTTTTTATTTCACATCACGCAAAAGACAATCTCTGCTCTCCATAAACTATAACAATATTTCCTTAAATGCTATTTTTTTACATTTTTTTTTGAAAATAAGATTTCTTTATTAATCAGTACAATAATTTAACTGACATTTCACAAATGGCTTATTTAAGGCGTTTTCGCTTGACTAGACAATTTATATATCTATAATGTGCCCAAAATATGTGATGCACATCACATATTTTTATAATTAAAAAAATACAAAAACACTTTTACCTAAAAAAACATTATGAATACCCTATTAAATAAAAACGTGAATTCACCAAATGAAAGTTCATCAATAGCTTACACAGGCGACAGACTCTCTTTTGAACAAAAAGAGAAACAGCGAAAGCATGATCTTGCCTGCCAGGTCATCTTTAACCTACTTTTTAGAACAGTATCCAGATCGCTTACTCATTTTCTTGATCTGGCAACTGTTCTTGAAGGTGATATTTTTGGCTCAAGGGCTATCAGAAAGCGCTGCAGGAATGTTTCTGACTTTGTTGGAATGTATGAATCCCCTTTCAACATGATATGCAGACTTGCAAGAGTAAAGGATTCAGTCTTTTTAAATGACATAAAAAAAGCTGCAACCTCTATGACAAGTCTTGCTAAAACAGTCATTAACTGCAAATCGCCCTCTATCTTAAACTGCTTAGGCTCACTTCTTACTTTATACAAAGGCCAGTTCTCGTTAAAACTTGATGTAGATGACATGCATAAGCAGACATATATGTCATGGCTGCTTAGCAAGGTAGGAGCATCAAAAAACCTCAACTGCAGAATAACAGGACTGCATTACAAAACAATTAGTAAAATCTACAACTTCAACAGCTTGATAAAAGACAGCTCAGCAAGAACTGGTGCCAGCGCTCCAATAAGACTTAGAGATCCAGCAAAAATCATCCATAAAATAATCTCCAACGCCGACAACTACCTGTTTATCATGCTGATGCTTGCCCTGTACACTTTATGCGTTGGAGTTATTACAGGAGATGTCCAGAGTGACAATCATTTCCAGCAGAAAATTGTTCCAAAGAAAATTTCATATACTCTCGCAGCTGGCGTCTATGCTACAACACTGTTACTTGCAAATCGCATTAAGACCATGCCAGAGCTGTTTCCTAACAAGTGCTGTTCAATGCCAACCTTTGATGAGTTTCACCAGATCCTAGAAATCTATGTTTCAGGTGAAGGAGAGGCTGCTGCCTGCATGAAATGCCATACACCTGGACTTGAAATCAGGCTAAAGGAAATGGGCGGAGAGTATCTAAATGACATTCCCTGCCCATGCTGCAGCAACAGTAATGAATATTACTACTCTCTTAATGACAGTTACAAAAAATAAGCCTAAATCCCTATTCTTTTGCATGGAGCAAACATCACAAGAGGTTAACTTAAAAGTGCAACAGCAAGATTTGGCTTGGCATTTGCCTGTACAAGCATCTGACTTGTTGCATTCTGCAATGTATTGGCAGCAATATAATTAGAGGACTCCTCTGCATAATCTGTATCACGGATCCTTGATCGGGTGTCCGAATGATTCTCATAGGAGATCTCGTTTGATCTGATATTGGATGAAAGTCTGTTCTGCACTGCCCCCATTTCTGCACGCTTTGAATCGATTAACTCAATATATGAGTCAACTGCTGATAAAACAGACTGAGCAGACTCTGCTGTTGAAATATCAAAACAGTTTTCAGTAGCATTCCACCCATTAGTATCCGACACAATACCAATATCTGCATACATTGCCGACAAAGTAAATTCTGTTGACATGTCAATTGAGATCAGCTCGTTTGAGTACTCACCAACCTGAAGACTTAATCTTCCATCACTGCCTATAAGACCGTGATTCTTTCCCATGAGGATGCTAGCTCCTCCATATGAGGTATCAGTTGCAATTCTGCTTATTTCCTTGCATAACTTTTCAACTTCAGTCTGCATCACATTGCGATCTGCAGTTGAATTGACACCATTTGCAGACTGTATGGCAAGCTGTCTAATTCTGCTTAATATAGAAAAATCCTCAGCAAGTGCACCTTCAGCAATAGATACTACAGCTTCACCTTCAGAGGCGTTGCGGTTACTTCTAGCAAGACCTTTTATCTGTGACGTGAACCTGCTTGAAATCTGTAATCCGCTTGGATCATCTTTTGCAGAATTGATCCTAAGACCTGATGCCAGTTTCTTTGTAGAATCATCCCCTCTATTTGTTGAGAGCCTAAGATCCCTTTGAGCATGTATTGAGGATATATTGGTGGCAACACTTAATGACATTTTTTCTCTCCCATAATTTTTATAGAGAAATTGCATTAAATATGCCAGCAAATAACTATTTAATTTATAAGCAAATAAATATTATAAAAAGAATTTTTAAAGAAAAAACGGCAGTTATTGCCGAATCATGATGCGCTTTAAGAATTCAGCGCATAAGGAGAGGTACTCTCTTGATCCTACAGAGCTTCTGTCATAGATGAGAACAGGACAGGCTGCAGATGATGATTCAGAGATTTTGGGATTATAGGTGATTTTGGTTTTAAAGAGCAGATCTCCAAAGTTTTTTTCAAGCTCTTTGCTTATACCTTCACTTAGAGGCTGCATCGGATCATACAATGTTCTAAGAACACCTAAAATCCGTCCAGTGCTCTTTCCTTCTATTTTTAACTTTTCAAAGAGTGTCATAAGTGATGACATGGAGTTTAGAGCAAAGACATCAAGACTTACAGGAATGATCAGAAAATCAGCTGCGCAAAGTGATGATACTAAAAGCAGATTATGTGATGCTGGGGTATCAATAATAATATGATCATAACTGTTAACAAGAGGCTTTAAACTGTTTAAAAGGCATAAATGCGCATCAGATCTGTCATTGAATGATGATGGAACCGCAATAAGATCATCAGACGAGAGTAAGATGTCAAAACCACCTTTGGTGTATGGCACAACACATTTTTCAGCGCTTATACCATCTAAGATACATGATGCTAGATTATGCTCCACATCTGAGATTTCAAAACCAAGTGAACAGCCAGCTGAACGCTGAGGATCATAATCTACAAGTAGAACTTTTTTATTGATACATGATAATGCACAGCAAAGATTAACAGCAGTAGATGTTTTTGCTGTTCCGCCTTTAGGATTGCAGATTGCTGTGATTATTGCCATGTAAACTCCTTTTATGGATATTCTATGCAACTAATGGATATTTCTCAAATAATTCTGTAAAAAACTTTGAAATGACAGTAATTTTCAAATGTTATGAAAAACACTAACAAATAAGCCAAGAACTCAAATCTCATTTATAGTGCATAAGATCTACAAGCTGTGATTTTATGGATCAAAAAATTGAATTTATTAAGCAGACAATATTATTTATAAAACAGCTAGTTATAAAAAAACTGCTTAATTATTTTTAAAAGACTAAATATTTTTTGTTGTTATACGTATCAAAATATTTATAATCACGCCAAAGAACATTACTTTTTTTCTTCATTTACTAAGGAACATGCCATGAAGAAATTTAACAAGCTCATTGCCGCATCAGTATTCGGTGCTACATCATTCTCAAGCTTTGCAGCCTCAGATGTTAACATCTGGAACTGGAGTGACTACATTGGTGAGACAACTGTAGCTGACTTTGAAAAGGCTGAGAATCTAAAAGCCAATTATGCTGTATTCGACAGCAATGAACTGGTTGAGGCCAGACTCTTATCTGGCAAATCCGGCTTTGATGCCGTAATGATGACAAGCTACTATGTTCCTCGTTTAGCTAAGGCTGGAGCTTTACAGAAGATTGACAAATCAAAGTTCCCTAACTTTAAGAATCTTGATCCTGTAAGAATGAAAGCTCTTGCAACTATCGATCCTGACAATGAGTATGCATATCCTTACACCGAAATTTCTGTAGGTATCGGTTACAACAAAAAGAAGATTGAAGAGATCTTCGGCAAGGATTACAAAATTGAGTCATGGGATATTCTCTTAAATCCTGAAAATGCAGCAAAACTTCAGAAGTGCGGTATTGCTATTATCGACTCACCTATTGAGGTTATTTCAACTGTAGCTCATGTTTTAGGTGCTGATCCAAAGTCTGAGAAGTTATCAGATTATGACAAGACTTTGGAGGTATTAACCAAACTTGCATCAAACACCAGCTATTTCCACTCATCACGTTATATCAATGATCTTGCATCAGGTGAGATCTGCATGGCTGTAGGTTATTCAGGTGATATCCTGCAGAGCCGTGAAAGAGGCAAGACAAACGGTATTGATGTTGATTACGTTATTCCAAAGGAAGGCTCTGTATTCTGGTTCGACTGCTGGACCATTGCTGCAAACTGTGATCATTATGAAAATGCCGTTAAATGGTTCAACTATTTAACCGACGTTGATAACGCAACCAAGGTTGGCAACGAGATCAGATACATGATGCCAGTAAATGGTATCAAGCTTGATAAGGAAATGATGGATAATCCATCCCTTAACATGGACGCCAAGAAGATGGAAAGCATGTACTTCTTAACACCAACCTCATCTAAGCTTACAAAGATCACCAACAGACTGTGGAACTCCATGAAGCTCAATTCTGGAAAAAACAGCGACGAGGATGAGCAGGAAAGCTGGGATTAGAATAAAATCCTAAAAGAATGCCGGCATCTGCCGGCATCTTTTATTTTGTTGACTCTAAAATCCTGTTTATTCTATCTAGATCTTCTTTGGTATCAACTCCAGTCTCTGGCGGATTTAAAGTAATTCCGACAGCAATACTCATACCGTTCTGCATCAGTCTTAACTGCTCTAAGGACTCAGCCTTTTCAAGAGAGGTCTGTTCCATTGATGAGTATTTAAGAACGGTTGATGCCTTATAGGCATATATACCGATATGATGGTAATGCTCAAAGTTTAATTCTTTTACATCACCAGTTTTAAAGTTGTCCCTTTCATATGGGATAGGAGCTCTTGAAAAATACAGAGCGCGATAATTCTTATCAAATACCACCTTGACGCAGTTTGGATCAAACACATCTTCAACATTGTCAATCTTAAAGCAAAGTGTTGCCATGTCTGCCTTGGTTGACTCTAAAAGGTCAGCAACCTGATTGATATGATCTGGGTTAATTAAAGGCTCATCCCCCTGCACATTGATAATGACAGTATCCCCTGCAAGATTTTGGCTTTTAATCATATAGGCGATTCTGTCAGTACCGCAGCTGCAGTCAGTTGGAGTAGTGCATACCACCACATTATCAAGATCTTTTAAAACCTCACCTGTTCTCTCATCATCAATACAGGCAATGACTTTTGAAGCTTCTGATTTTAAAGCCTGCATGCACACCCTTTTAATCATAGGAATACCCCCCACGAGAACTAGAGGTTTTCCTGGAAAACGGGTTGATGCAAAACGAGCTGGAATTGCAACTACATAATCTTTCATTTTTTACTCTCAATTATCTTATCAAGCCTGAAATAAAGCTTGTCATAAAATTTGTGACTTAATTTTGCTCTTACATTTAAAACATAAAGAGATGGAATATTAAAATGAGTATATTTGACCGCATCCTTTGCCGTCATCACTACTGGATAGTTCATAACCTTCTCTTTTAAAACTTCAGGATCTGCTAAGTGATGATCAAGAACATCAATTGTGTCTATAACTTTGTAGCCTTTTGATTCTAAGGTCTTATAAAATCTTGATGGATTACCGATTCCGGCAAGAGCTACAACTGCCTGTGGCTCAAGAGAAGAGCCATCTTTAAGAGATGAAGCCATATCATCTGGAACTAAAGTCATACCATAAGTTGTATCATCAGAAGACTTGCCGTTTACAATTACAAATTCAGTTTTATTTAAACGGTGTTTACCCTCTCTAAGTGGCCCTGATGGCATTAAAAGACCATTGCCAAGCATTCTTTTTCCATCAAGTACTATAAGCTCTAAGTCCCTGTCTAAAGCGTAATGCTGCAAGCCATCATCCATGACAATCACATTAACACCTAAAGAGCAGAGGTATTTTGCTCCACGTGATCTTACCGGATCAATTACAACCTTAACCTTATCCTCTAAAGACTTTTTAATAAGGTATGGCTCATCACCACAGGTTTTGGCATCAAATCTGGTCTCAACCACAAATGGATATGTTGGAGCTAAAGAACGGTAGCCTCTTGACAGCAGACCGACTTTATAGCCTTTATCATAAAGATGTTCTATTAAATCTATGCATAAGGGAGTTTTACCACTGCCGCCCACACTGATGCCACCTACGACAATTACAGGGACGTCTACCCTATGTTTTTTTAAAAATCCTGATTTATATAAAAAACGTCTTGTAGAACTAATAGCCCAGAACAGAGCTGTAAATGGCAGTAAAACAGTACGGACACCAACATTCAAAGGTGTGTTTCTACCGTACCAGACTTCATCTATAAAGGACATAATTACTTATTAGAAAGCTTTTTGAATAATACACGCACTGTATCTATTGTAATAGGTTTTGGTTCAAGCACGGTCCATTCATGCTTTCTCTCATCAAGATACAATCTGTAAGTGAAAGATGAATTGGCAAGAACTTCTAAAACACCGGATTCAAAAAGAACATTGTCATCAACGCAGTCAAGCTTTCGGTCTAGCTTTACCGTGAAGGTTACATCTATATACCAGACACCATCATCAAACTGATGTCTTGAAGTAGATGTAAACTGATCAACTGTAATTGTACCAATCATGGCCTTCATTAAGCCCTGAAACGGAGTTGGTGATATGGTTCTTAGGATATCCTTTGTAGGGATAACCTCATAGCAGTCATGGGTACTTCTGCCAATAAAAGGTCTTTGAATCACAAACTTTCCAGGTTCAAGTTTAATGGCACCAGCCTTTTCAAGGACTCTTGAATAGCGCAGAAGACCTGTAAGATAAGAGAACTCCTGATCGCTCATGGAGTACTTCTTGCCGTCAGAGCTTATAGGATTTAAAACCACAAAAGGAGGGGCACCACTACCTTCACGGGTAGACATACCAGTAATAGCAATATATACGGGAGTTCCTCTTATGACATCATTTATGGATTCCCTAAGATTCTCTGATGAGGCTACAGACTTATCCCTGCATCCTGTGAGAATACACAAAGATGCAAAAATAAGGATCCCGATAAATCTTGTTATTACTTTCATGCAGAATTTACCTGTAAAGTCCTTTGTTTGTATGCAGAGGATCTGACATCATTCTGTCTGAGATCAGAACCCCTTTGTGGATATGACCGACGCCAATGAAAAGTCCGTCAGTTCTTATCTGAAAAACCTCATCATCCTTTATGGTATCAGGTATTGAGCATCTGTTAAGTTCAGTCTGTCTCATTCCCTGACAAAGAGTAACTGCCATATCGTGAGGAATTTCGACTAAAGGCAGATAACTCATGGCCTTATCAATTGGAATAAGGTATTTATCAAGTTCTGTAAAATCTGTAATATCCTCACGCTTATCAGCAAGCTCTTGTAGAAATTCCATAGTATGCATGGTTCCTTTTGGAAGACCATCTACCTCAATACGGCGCAACATGGTTACGTGAGCTCCACAGCCTAATTCCTCACCTATGTCAGCTACAAGAGTTCTTATATATGTCCCTTTTGAGCAGTACACTTCAATAGTAAAAGAGTCTTCATCTTGAGAGAGTAAATCAATTGAGAAAATCTCAACCTCACGGCTTGGTACCTCAACTTCTTTTCCCGCTCTTGCATACTTATACAACGGCCTACCGTCAACCTTGATAGCAGAATATACAGGCGGCACTTGGGTTATGGTACCTGTAAACTTCTTTAGGGTATCAAAAACTTTTGATACAGCATCACCAATATCCCTTTTCAATACAACCTCACCTTCTGCATCACAGGTTGTGGTGGTAACACCAAGCTTACCTGTAGCTCTGTATCTTTTAGAGCCTTCAAGAAAGTAGGATGAGAATTTTGCCGCCTGTCCTAAACATATAGGAAGAAGACCTGATGCCAAAGGATCAAGTGATCCTGTATGACCGCCTTTGTTGGCTCTGTAAATACCTCTTACCCTTGTTAAAGCTAGAGCAGATGAAATGCCTTTAGGCTTATCAAGTAAAAAAATACCATCTATGTCACGCTTTGGAGCGCGACGTGATTTGTCGGGGATTATTTTTGTATCTGTCATGAATTTGTTTCCTATTTGTAAAATTATATATCACTTTGAGTAAATCTTGAAAAAACTGGAAAATTAGATTTGGAAACAAAAACAATTACTCAAAATAATATGCGCTAGCGTTTAATCTTTTTTGCAAAGCTTATAAAAATTTGTATTGGATATATTACAAAAAACTGCACAAAAACAGTGTGTCATTCAATTTTAAGTATAAATGACACAAAAAGTTCAATATGTCATTTTCTCTATAAAAACTCCGGATTCTAGCGTCATTAAAGTTGAATAAACCAATCTTAATTTTTACAAAGTATTATCTAACATTCTGTTTTATAAAGACATTTACCCTAATGCACAATTTCTGAATTCTCTCTTCTACAAACGCACTAAAAATTTACACACTTATCATTTCAGTTAATTAACTGTTAAAAAGATCACATAAACACGTTTTAGGAGATCACAATGGGAATAGGACAGGAGCTATCTGTAGTTGATGTGGCTAAATACTACGGAACATTCAAGGCGCTTACCGATATCAACTTAATCTGCAAACCTGGTGAATTCGTATCTATCCTCGGCTCATCAGGATCTGGCAAGACTACCCTCTTGAAAGTTATTGCAGGTTTCGAACGCTGCTCTGACGGTAAAATCTACTTAAACGGCAAGGATGTAGCCACAATTCCTTGCTTTAAGCGCAACATCGGCATGCTGTTTCAGAATTATGCGCTCTTTCCTCATCTTACAGTTGCACAGAACATTGCCTATCCTCTAAAAATCAGAGGCATGAAGAAAGAGGCTATCACCAAGAGAGTCAAAGAGATGATCTCAATGATCAAGCTCACTGGACTTGAGGACAGATATCCAAGACAGCTCTCTGGCGGTCAGCAACAGCGTGTAGCACTTGCTCGTGCCATTGTGTATAACCCACCTCTTCTGCTTTTGGATGAACCATTAGGTGCACTTGATAAAAACCTCCGCCATGACATGCAGTTTGAAATCAAGAGAATCACCCATAAGCTTGGCATGACAACTATTTCGGTTACTCATGATCAAGAAGAGGCTTTCTCAATGTCAGACAAGATCTGCATTGTCTCTGGTGGAACCATTCAGCAGTTTGATACACCAGAACATATCTATGAAAAGCCTGCCAACCGTTTTGTAGCTGAGTTTATGGGAACAACCAACATCATTCCTTTTGAAAACGCAAGCTATGAGAAATCAGGTGACAAGGTAAAGGTTACTGGTACCTCCCCTCTTACAGGCAGTACCTGCACTCTTCTAACCGACAGCAAGAGCGCAAAAGAGAACATCAAATCCTTATACTTTGCCCTGCGCCCAGAGGCTATACATCTTGCTGACAGCAAGGCAGAAGATGACAACATCTTTACTGCAGTAATTGAAGAGAGCATATATCTTGGACAGTACGTAAAGTGCAAGGCCAGAACAGGTGATCTCAGTTTAAACATCACCTTAAATGTCCAGCAGTTTAGAAATCTGCCAGGCGATCGTCACGTCAAATTCGCATTTAATCCTGCTCAGACCGCTATTTTGTACAGTTAAAGGAGACTATTATGATTAAATTCACCAAAACTCTACTTGCAGCATCTTTACTCTCAACCCTTGCCCTTACAGGCTGTGGTGATGACAAGAGTGCTGATTCAAAAGCATCCAAGGATGCAGGTGCTCTGGTTTTCGTTGACTGGGGTGGAACCAATACCGATGCCAGAGTTTCAGAGAACATCAAACCATTTGAGGAGTTAACCGGTATTAAAGTAACCGTCGTAACTCCATCAGATTACGCCAAACTTATTGCTATGGTTGAAAACGGCACCACTGAATGGGACGTTATGAACTGTGATGCTTACTGGGGTGTATACGCTGGTAAAAAAGGCTATCTTGAAAAAATTGACTACTCTGTTGTAACTGAAAAACTTGATAAGGACGTACAGTTAGAGCATGTAGTAGGCGCTGAAGTTTATGACTCAGTTTTATCCTATAACTCTGACAAATACACATCTGATACTGCTCCAAAGAACTGGGCAGAATTTTTTGACCTAGAAAAGTTCCCAGGCAAAAGAGCCATGTGGCAGTACCCTGTTACTGTTTTAGAGGCAGCTCTTCTTGCAGACGGTGTGCCAATGGACAAGCTCTATCCTCTGGATTTAGATAGAGCCTTTGCCAAACTTGACACCATCAAGTCTTCAATCGTGTGGTGGACTAAAGGTGCACAGCCTGCTCAGATGCTGGCTACAGGAGAGGCTGATCTTGCTTTAGCCTGGTCAGGACGTATTATGACCGCCCGTGATGAAGGCTCACCTGTAAATCTCAACTACAACGAGGCCATGAGAATTGCAGCTGGCTGGGTTGTTCCAAAGAACGCTCCTAACCGCGAAAACGCCATGAAGTTTGTAAACTTTGTAAGTTCTGCAAAAATGCAGGCAGCCTTCTCAGCAAAGATCCCTTACGGTTCAACAAACCCAGAGGCTGTAAAACTGTTGTCAGCAGAGCAGTTAGAGCGCATTGGTCAGAGCGAAGAACAGATAAAGCATGAGTTCTACATCAACAACGATTACTGGGCAGACAACCTCAACACCGTTGTTGACCGCTTCAACAGCTGGCTACTTACTAAATAATAAACATGTCCTTTAAATTACAGGCGGCTTTAAGGCCGCCTTAGGAAACAAAGATGCAGAATTCCAGATTTAAGGTAAGTCCATGGGAAAGTGCTAAATGGTTGCTTCTTGCCATTCCACTTCTCTATGTGATCCTGACCATGGGTCTTCCAATGGTCGATATCTTTTTAAAGAGTATTTCAGGAAAGGATGGTTTCACCCTTGCTTTCTATGTCAAGGCCTTTACTGAGCCCCTATACCTCAAGGTACTGTTTTCAACCATCAAGATAGCCTTTATTGTTACCGTAGTCTGCCTTCTTTTAGCCTATCCTATGGCTTATCTGTCAGTAGTGGCAAAAAGCAGAAGAGTAAGAGTTTTGATAACAGCAGGTGTTCTTATCCCATACTGGGTAAGTATGCTGGTACGTATCTTTGCCTGGCAGATGATTTTGCAGAACAACGGTATTGTAAATCAGGCTTTGATGTTTATAGGTTTTGTAAAGGAACCAGCAAAGCTCCTGTACACAGATCTGGCTGTGACAATCTCACTTGTACACATTCTTATTCCTTTCATGTTCTTATCACTTCAGAACTCAATGATGCTTATTGACAGAAATCTGCTTTTAGCATCAAACATCATGGGTGGTACCAAACTCTATGGTTTTATCCATGTATTCTTACCATTGTCAAAAACAGGAATTCTCTCAGGCTCTATCATGGTCTTTGTGCTGTCATTAGGTTTCTATATCGCACCTGCCCTTTTAGGCGGACCAGACAACATGATGCTGTCTAACATCATTGAGATCTCAATGAACAACTTCAACTGGGGCCTTGCATCTGCCCTGTCTGTTAAACTTTTAGTCATTGTTTACCTGATCATTGCTGTGGCATTCAAATTCACTGGCAACATCTTTGTAAAGGATAAATAATCATGCTGTACTTCATTGTCTTTTTACTGCTAATTGCAATCATTGCCCCGGCAATGGTGATTATTCCTCAGTCTTTTACATCGTTAAACTACTTTATCTATCCAATCAAAGGATACTCCTTAAAGTGGTACATGAAATTCTTTGATAATGCTGAGTGGATTACGTCTTTAGAAAGAAGCCTTTTAATTGCAATTTTAGTTGCAGTATTTGCTACTTTTATAGGAACACTTGCAGCCCTTGCTGTAAACAAGCTTAACTTCAAAGGTAAAAACATCTTTTTAAATCTGATGCTCACGCCAATGATTGTTCCTGTGGTTATTACAGGTGTTGCACTTTACGCAAGCTTTGCCAAGGTTGGACTCAATAACACCATTTTAGGTCTTGTTATGGCTCACTCTCTGCTAGCTATTCCAATGGTGTTTTTGACCATGTCATCAGCTTTTGCAAGATTTGACACCAACTTAGAGCTTGCTGCCATGTCAATGGGATCAACTCCTCTTGGTGCATTCTTTAGAGTTACCCTTCCTTCTGTAAGAGCATCTGTGGTTACTTCAGCACTTTTATCCTTTGTGACATCGCTTGATGAGGTTGTAGTAACCATCTTTGTATCAGGAGCCAATACCAAGACTCTGCCAATGGTTATGTGGGAGAACTTAAGAGCCACTATTGATCCGACAATTGCTGTTGCAGCAACCTTCCTCATCATACTTACCCTTGGTATGTATGTGATTAAAGAGATCGTTGAATCAAAGAGTAAGGACAAATAATACGGGGTTAATTATGTCTTGCACAATTTATAAGAATGCAAATCTTGATGGAAAGAAAATCACCTCTTTTGCTGTTGATAACGGTAAATTTACAGAGTTTGGAGATGATCTTGAGCAAAAGTATAAGGACGCTAGGATAGTTGATCTAAAAGAGCATGTGACCATAGCTCCATTTGCAGATGCCCATATCCATCTTGATTATGTGTATACAGCAAATCTTCCAACTAAAGAGACAGCATCAGGTACTCTTTTTGAGGCAATTGATAACTGGTCTGGTGCTAAAGACAGACTCAATGCAGATGAAATTAAAAAACGTGCTCTTATTGCCATAAAACAGCAGATCTCACATGGTGTTCAGTATGTAAGAACCCATGTTGATGTCACAGAGCCAAAATTTACCGCCCTGAGAGTAATGCTTGAGTTAAAAGAGCAGCTTAAAGATTACATGGACATCCAGATAGTAGCGTTTCCACAGGAGGGCTACTACGCCTATAAAGGTGGTGATGTCTTAGTTGAAGAGGCTCTTAAAATGGGAGCTGATGTCGTAGGTGGTATCCCCCACTTTGAATACACAAGAGAAGATGGCGTAAAGTCCGTTCACAAAGGCTTTGAGCTTGCCATGAAATATGACAGGCTTTTGGATTTCCACTGTGATGAGACAGATGATGAGCAGTCACGCTTTAGTGAGGTGATAGCAGCATTAACCTACTTTAACGGTCTAAACGGCAGAACTGCAGCCTCTCACACCTGTGCCATGGGCTCATACAACAATGCCTACGCCTTCAAGATGATGAGTAAGTACAAGAAGGCAGATCTTAATTTTATCGTCTGCCCAACTGAAAACTGCTATCTGCAGGGACGTTATGACTCCTATCCAAAGCGCAGAGGCTTATCACGTGTTGATGAGCTTACACAAAGCGGTCTTAACGTATCATTTGCACAAGATTCCATATCAGATCCATGGTATCCGCTTGGTAACGGAAATTTAATGCATCAGCTTGATTTCGGTCTGCATTTATCACACATGATGTCAGTTGAAAACATCAATGATTCTTTAAAGTTTGTAACTTCAAACGGTGCTAAGACCATGTGTATTGAAGATTACGGATTTAAAGCTGGTAACAGTGCCAACTTTGTGGTTTTAAATGATACCAACGTTTTTGATGCGGTTAGAAATACCTCATCTACTATTCTCTCAGTAAGAAACGGTAAGACCATCATGGAAAAACAGGTGGAAAAAGTAATTACTGAATACGGTTTCTAGGAGCTACTATGAAGATAATGCATCATATGACAAGAGCAGAATTTGAGAACTCAGCTGATAAAGTAGTGATTCTGCCTGTAGGTTCAACAGAACAGCACGGACCTCACCTGCCATTAGGCGTTGATACCTATATCGCAGAAGATATTTCAAAGCTCCTGTCAGAAAAAACAGGCGCAATTGTAGCTCCTGCTTTATCCTATGGTTACAAATCAAAACCGCTCTCAGGTGGTGGTCCGCTCTTTAAAGGCACAATTGACCTAAATGGTAAAACCTTAATTGATCTTGTATGCGATATTCTAGAAGAGTTTGCAAGAGATGGTTTTAACAAGATCTTCATAAACAACGCCCACTTTGAAAATCAGGCGTTTATTGAAGAAGCTATGGCCCTTGCAACTGATAAATACAAGGATCTTAAGGTTGTTCAGTCTAACTGGTGGGATGTATTAGACCAAAAGACCATAGATGAGATTTTCTCAGATGTGCCATTCCCAGGATGGGCATTTGAACATGCTGCAATCACCGAGACATCACTTATGATGTATCTAGAACCTGATCTTGTAGTTACAGACAAGATACCAACAGATGTCAAAGCAGTAGCTCTGCCTTATTCTGTATACCCTCCATATGATGGTATGGTACCAGAATGCGGTGCCCTTGCCCCATCACTTGGCTCATCAAAAGAAAAAGGCAAACTTATTGTTGATAAAGCCATTGAGGCATTCATCGGCATTTTCAAAGAGCAGTTTTAGAGGTTTATATGAAAAATTTTGTCATTACAGTCTCAAGACAGTTTGGAAGTCTTGGTCGTCCTATTGCCATGAAACTTGCTCACAGACTGAATGTTGAGTATTACGACAGAGATCTTATAGAAAAGGCAGCTGAGATTTTAAATGAGGATATGCGCCAGATCTCACCTTATGATGAGAGTATCAAGCTGCCTTTTGCCAAGGCATTATTCCCTCTTGGAATAGGTACAGGGGCAAGTCACAGAAGACTGTTCAAAGTTCAGGAGAATCTTATTCAGGAGTGTGTAAGCAAAAGCAACTGCATAATTGTAGGCCGCTGTGCTGATTACATCTTAAAAGATTATGAAAGACACTTTTCGGTGATGATCTATGCTCCACTTGAAGAGCGCATCAAAAACGCTGTCAATGAGCTTAGGATCCCAGAATACGAAGTCTCTGACTATGTAAAGGAAATTGACAAGGCAAGAGATTCATATCACCGTTTCTTTACTGATGAAAAACTTGATACCACAAAATACCGTGATCTGCTCATTGACTCATCATCAATGAGTCAGGATGAGGTTGTAGATGTGATTATCGAAGCTGCCAAACGGAAACTTAAGTTCTAAAAATGGCGCCTGATGGCGCCACTTTTATTTATAACGGTTTTTGGCATTTAACGGAGTAAGATTTACCTCAAAATAGACATCCCCCTGCCTGTAGGTTGAAATGAGTGTGTCTTTAAGGTTTCTTGCATCATCTTCCAAAGCCACTTCCCTGTACCAAGTTTTGGTGTTACCGTCAAAACGGAATTCAAGGCGCTTCAAATCTTTGTTGATTGAGAAGGTATTACCCTGAACCACTACTCTGACACTCTGGGAGGTAGCACTTTCAATAAGTTTTGAGAAGGCATCTTGACATAAATACATAACCCATAAAAGAGCAAGGCAGTCTATATAGGCTCTGTGAGCATCATAGAAGTAACCAAGATGATTATTGAGGTACTCTAATTTTGAACCGGGAAATCCAAGAAATGACCAAGGTACTTCCTTTAAAGAGCAGGCCCAGGAAAGATTGTGCAGAGTTTTAAAACGCTTTTCAAAAAAAGGTCTGTCAAAACCAGCATTGTGAGCTACCACAAGCGGACGACCAGCAAGAAAGTTGGCAACCATCTCCTCGTCAAATCTGTGACCTTCCACCATTTCATCAGTAATTCCGGTTAATCTTGTGATCTCAGGAGGAATAGGTGAATCTGGCTGCTCAAACTCATCATAGTAACGATCAACACTAAGAAGGATCTTTCTGTCAAGTGACATGGTAGCCTTTACCATGCCAAGCTCAATGACAGAGCAGGTTTTATTATCAATACCTGTTGTTTCAGTATCCAAAAATACGACCTGACAGACTTTCTCTCCTTCTATCTTTTCATTGAGAATGATAGGAAAATGAGTATCCACTCCTTTGATGGTTAAAGGGATCCTCTTTAACAGCCTGTAATTCTCAGGATGCTGTCTTATGGCATCAAACTCTGCTAAAGGAAAGATATTATCAGTGCTCATTTTCTGTCCTTATTGGCTAACTCAATTAAGGTTAATTGTATGACATTTGTGAGTATTTTACATGACAAGACTCAAAAAGAGCTTAACGAGTTAATTCTTCTTGAAAATTTATGTGTTTAGGCACAAAGTTAACCGATATTCCTATTTGTTTACTAGGTTAACTAAACAAAATGAAAAGCTAATTACGATTTTTATTTTAGTTAACCTAATGAAAATAAAAGAATTTATTTTGTGAATTGCACTATAATTGTGCATTTATTAATCGTAAACAATAATTTTTGTTTACTTATTACTCCGATATGTTTAGATATATATATCGTTTTAAGGAGAAAATAATGGCTATTTATAATTCAGTTGTAGAACTTATCGGTAATACCCCATTAGTTGAGCTTTCAAACATTGAAAAACAGTTAGGTCTTAAAGCAAAGATCCTGGCAAAGTTTGAAGCTTTAAATCCATCAGGCTCAGTAAAAGACAGAGCAGCCTACTCTATGATCAAGGCTGCTTTAGACAGTGGCAGAATCAATAAAGACACCAAAATTATTGAGCCAACCTCTGGAAACACTGGTATCGGCCTTGCACTAGTTGGTGCTGCTTTAGGTCTTAGCGTAACTTTAGTTCTCCCAGAGACCATGTCAGTTGAGCGCAGAAACATTCTCAAAGCCTATGGTGCCAAGCTTGTTTTAACAGAAGGCACCAAGGGCATGAAGGGTGCAATTGAGAAAGCTTTAGAACTTGCTAAGGAATACGAGAATTCATTTATTCCACAGCAGTTTGAAAACAAAGCAAACTCAGAGGCTCACTACAGAACCACAGGTCCTGAGATCTGGAATGACACTGACGGCAAGATTGATATTTTCGTATCAGCAGTAGGTTCAGGCGGTACAGTAGCCGGCACTGGCAGATTCTTGAAAGAGAAAAATTCAAATATAAAGATTGTAGCTGTTGAAGCCGCCGCATCCCCTGTTCTTTCAGGTGGCAACCCAGGCCCTCACAAGATCCAAGGTATCTCAGCAGGTTTCATTCCAAAAGTCTATGAATACGACAAAGCTGTTGTTGATGAAATTATCGGTGTGAAAGATGAAGATGCCTTCAACAATGGTAGAATGTTAGCTCAGAAGGAAGGTCTTTTCATTGGTATTTCATCAGGTGCAGCAGTAACTGCCGCAATTGAGATTGCAAAGCGCGAGGAAAACGCAGGCAAGACCATTGTTGTAGTTCTTCCAGATGATGGTGACAGATACCTTTCAACTCCTTTATATCATCAGGATTAAGGAATATATATGGCAACAAATTCAAATCGTGTTGAGCAGGCAGCGGGAGCTGCCATTGCCGGCATCAACAAAAACTCAAGAATTGTAACAGCTATCCTGTACATTGGTGCTTTAGTATTAGGCGCCATATTAGGTTATCTTGGCAATCAGGATTTAAATACCATTTTTGATTTTATTGCTACTGTATTTACAAGACTGTTCAAGTTTATTGCAGTTCCTGTAATTGCTGTATCTCTAATGACCACTCTTGCAAAGTTATCTAGGGATTCTAAAGGTGGCACAATCTTTGGTTACACAATCTTCTACACCCTGTTAACCACCATTTTAGCAGCCACCTTAGGCGTAGTGATTTATACCATTGTCTCACCTGCCAATGTTACTGCTACCGCTCAGGAAGCAGCATCTGTTGGTCAGTTTGAGTCAATTTCATATTTAAATCACTTTATCTCTGTAATTCCAGATAATCTGCTTCAGCCATTCGTTGCAGGCAACGTGCTGTCAATTCTGATTGTTGCAGCTGCCTTTGGTCTTGGTATTGCATCTTTAAAGGAGTCAGAGGGTAAAACAACTCTTTTAAACTTCCTTTTTGGTTTCCAGGAATTACTCTTTAAGCTCATCCACTGGCTGATCCTTGTTCTTCCATTAGGTATTCTGGCCTTTACTGCTCAGCTTGTTCATCAGCTTGAAGGTGGCGTGCTTTTAGGTGGTATCGCATCATATTTTGGCGTTGTAATAAGCTCTAACATCATTCAGATGTTTGTAATTCTTCCTGCTGTTCTGCTTCTTCGTGGTTTAAATCCATTAAAGATTGCAAGAGGCATGTTACCGGCACTTGCTGTTGCTCTGTTCTCAAAGTCATCAGCTGGTACCCTGCCAGTTACTATTGCCTCAGCTGAGGACAATTTAGGCATCGATAAGAGAATTTCACGCTTTGTACTGCCAATCTGCACCACCATCAACATGAACGGATGTGCAGCTTTCATTCTGGTAACTTCAATCTATCTGTTACAGAATGCTGGCATTGAAATTACTGCTACCACCCTTATTTCATGGATCTTTATTGCAACCTTTGCTGCAGTGGGTAATGCAGGTGTTCCTATGGGATGCTATTTCCTGACTCTGTCACTTGTATCCTCAATGAATGTGCCTGTTGCAATCATGGGTGTGATCCTGCCTGTATACGCAGTAATTGATATGATTGAGACCTCACTTAACGTATGGTCTGATTCATGCGTAGCCAATATCGTCAACAAGTCTGTAAAAGGAAAGCTTCCTGAAACTGCTGTTGAAGATGAATGCTAATACAGCTCTTTGAGAGTTTCATAAAAGGAAGTCTGCTTTTATAGACTTCCTTTTTTGTCATAAATCAGTTAGGCAAGATCATATTATTTTTTATCATATGCTCCTTTTTAGCGTGTAAAATATCGCAGAAAATATTGCATTAAATCATCAGGAGAATAAATGCTGCCACATCCTCCATCAGGTGCTGATAACTTTTTCACCGATGTACAGTCAAATCTAAAGAGTTTCTTCTCTAAACTGTCTTTATTCCTTAATCGGGAATTTTCTGCTAAAAAGACTTTCTTCCTGCTTGCTGTTTTGTATTCACTTGCTCTTTTTTCAATATTAAGAGAGAACATAAGTTATCGTGATGATATCGGAAGAACAGCATACGGTTTTTCTGGGTGGCTAGATTTTTCAAGATACAGTACAGAATATCTGTCTCAGATGATCCATGCTGGAAGCTATATATCAGACATTTCACCAATTCCGCAGATAATAGCGATTATTGAGTTATCACTTGCAGCAATCTATTTACTAAAAGGCATTACAGGTAAAAGATCTTATACTCTATGGCAGCTAGTAGCGACAATCCCACTTGCGCTGAATCCATATTTTTTAGAGTGTCTATCCTTCAAATTTGACGCACCTTATATGGCGCTGTCAATTCTGGTTGCGGTAATACCAGTGCTGTTTATAAAACACATCTCTTACTTTTTTACATCTGTCCTTGTAAGCACAGTTATTATCTGCACTTCCTATCAGGCATCAATAGGTATTCTGCCAATGTCTACAGTATTTACGCTTTTAGCACTCTACACAAAAGGAGAATCACTATCTAGAATCTTTAAAACAGCCTTCGTTTTTGCTTTAGCTTTTTTATCAGGTGCTATTATTTTCAAAACACTGATTCTGCAGCCTACATTTCGAGATTACGTCACAGTAGACATTGCTCCCTTAGAGATACTGCCTAAGGTTTTTGTTAAGAATATGACAATCTATTATTCTGAGCTGTTCTCCAATTCTGGATTCATCGGGACATCATCTACCTTAAAAAAAACTATTATTATTGCATCTGCTGTAATGCTAATTGTTAGCATATGCCATTCAAAGAATAACAAACTTCTTTCATTTTTATTTGCAGCTCTGACCTTCGGATTAGGAGCTTTATTGACCTTCGGATTTTATGCCTGTCTTGAAAAACCTTTATTTATCCCAAGAGCCTATTATGGAATCGGAGCATTTGTAGCCTGTGTGTTCATATTCGCTGTATCTTACAAAGATTTTTACATTGCAAAAATCTGTTCCGTGATCCTTGGATGGTCTCTTATAGTGATGGCATCTGCCTATGGCAACGCCTTAGTCGCTCAAAGAAACTGGGAAAATTTCAGAGTTGAAGAAGTTGTACACGATCTTGCAACAATTGACAGTAAAGGCCAAACCTTGAAATTCAAAGTTGAAGGTAACTGCGGATATGCACCTGTATTAAGAAATCTGACAGGTAAATTTCCTATATTCAAAAAACTTATTCCACAGACATTTGGTCAGGATTTTTGGTTCTGGAATGAACCTAAACTAAGTATGGCATATGGTATAAACGAGCTAATTTATGATAATGATATTAGAGTTTATGGAGAGCCTTCCCTTGTAAAAGAGAGTAGATATCACACAATAAAGTTATTTGAAAACAATCTGATAATTGAACTTAAATAACCAAAATCAGAAAACAAAACAGTTGTTAAAACTGTTACAAAAAGGAAGTCATCTTACGATGACTTCCTTTTTTTTGCCCAAAATTCAAAGTCAAATTTGTTTTTTGTGTAAAATATATTATGAGGTACATCATGAAGTTATTAAAAATAAATTATTATACTTTTGTTTTTTTCAGTTATTTTTACCGGATGTCGCAACTTACCTGTAGGCGAATTACTAGGTGATGTAACTGAAGTTGAAAATATCGCAAAACCTGGCATCAGTACTGTCGGTGAAGTTCTATCTGAATTGAATTATCCTGATCTGCAACCAGTTACAGAGCGCAAATACTATACTCACGTAACAAGACAGATCATGACAGCAAAGCAGGATGAAACTGATAAGACTGTCATAATCATCAAGTATTCTGTTGATAATTACTTTATCAGTGAAATTTCAATGAGAAATCAGAAATATGTCGTATTAGTATTGAATGACAATACAATCAGTAAAGACAGCATAATTGAAGATCTGAAGTTTTTTGGTATAGCTTATTATGTAACAGGTGATCGAAAAAAATATTATCTGATGTCTGAAAAAGAACTGAAAATGCCTACGAACTTCTGCGAGGAGTATTGTTTAAGCGAATACAGCACTGGTCAAATGATAGATTCAGAAGATGTCTCTGAAAATTTTATCATTCAGGAACAAACCTCTAAACTCATTGGTAACATCAGTGAGGTAAAGACAGCTGAAGATAGCATAAACACTTTAGGTAAAAACGGTTTTTTACCAGAAAACGAAAATGTTTATCCTAAAGTAGTGGTTAAACATGAGATTTTAGTGAACCAATTTGTATCTGCACTTATTGTTTCAAGACTTTCTCGCTAGCCAATAACCGCCTGAACAGGCGGTTTACTGCTTATACAAATCAATAGTTAGCTTTGGTCTTTTTCTTCACCAAATAACAAAAAACAACCCCAGCCATAGCTGAGGTTAAACGTTATCCGTGATATAGATGAGAATTCTACACTGACATAGCATCAAAACATTATGACAGGAGAATATCTACCTTTAGGATGATTACTTCTTGTGAAGTGCTCTTGCAGCCTCGGCCTGAGCCACAACCATCTCTAATGATGCGTTAGGATCTGATGCAGCTTCAACAGCAGCACCAATACAGCCTTCAAGCAGAGGGGCATCAGCAATACGAACCTTTGAACGGCTAGCATCGTCAAGCATAGCGATTGCAGCCTGAGAACTGATAACGCCTGAGCCTAAATCGCACAGAACTACAACACCATCACCCTCATCAGTATTTCTGATGGCTTCTAAAATTCTTTTTGGGTCGGTACCTAACTTTCCTTCTGCATTTCCGCCAGCAGCTAAAATTGGCAGCTTGTGATCACCTGATGCGGCAATCTGCTCAACCATTTCGCAAACACCTTCGGCAACCTTTGCGCTGTGTGATACAACTACGATACCAATCATGAAATAACTCCTTGCTTTATATTTTTGATTTTCAGTTATTCTATACAATTAACCATTATGAAAAATGAACACTATTCACAATAGTTGACAAAATCAAAGTTTTCCGTTGATTTATTTATAACACAATAAGTTGTGTGTTTACACTGATATTTTAAAAAACAGCTGAAAATTGTACAAGTATTGAACTAATGATACTTTCTGATCACTGAAATGACAGGTCCAATTATGACAACATCTGAATTCTCATAAATATCTATTGGTTCAAAATCAGGGTTTCTAGGAACTAGCTGAGGTTTGGGATAGAGTTTTAATTCTTTGATGGTGTATTCACTGTCGATTCTTGCAACAACAGCATCCCCATCTCTTGGAGCTCTTGAAGAATCCACCAAGACATAATCACCTGGCATAATTCCAGCATCACGCATTGACTCACCATGTACACGGTAGATGTAGGTAGAGGATGGAGAGGTAACAAGAAACTCGTTGACGTCTAATTTGCCGTCAATATGTCCCCCGTTCGGAGCTGGAAAACCAGCTTCGATACCTTCTGTTGCAAGCGGTAATTCTACATGAGAATTTGTAGGTCCCACAGGACCTAGACTGTCAAGTTTATCCATTGCTCTAATATACACAAGACACTGTATTTTTTAAAGATCAGACAGTATCGTCGATATTAAAACCGCGTTTCTCGCTCTTATCTCTATCGTAGGTAGCGCTTTCAGCATCAAGATTCTGTTTATTCTCACTTGAGTAACGATGCTCTTTTGATGCAGTCTTTTTTGATTCAGACTTTCCACTTGCAGATCCTACTCTTCTGCGGTAGACAAGATTCTCTGCTCCAAGTGGAGGTCTTTGAATGACAGAGTACAATAAATCCTGACTCATACAAACCTCCATTGTTATCTCTCCACCTTCTTATCGGCATATTTATACGATTCTGCATCTTATGTATAAAATATTTCACATGCACAATTTAGGTAATTTTCTGACCTTTATGAGACATTATTCAGTCACAAGTTTTCTATAATTTTTTTCTGCTAGTATGCTGTTAAGATGGAACATCCAGATTCTGATGAAAAAATATTCATAAATTTATGATAAAAACGAAAGCTATTACTTATAGAATCAATATGTTTTATCTAATGTGATATAATTAACAGAAAATAAACCAATAGGTAATAAATATTTTGGAGTTAAAAATGAGTGAAGAAACAATTTTTACAAAGATCATCAATGGCGAAATTCCTTCAACAACTGTTTACTCTGATGATCTTGTAACCGCCTTTCTTGATATCAATCCAAGAGCAGAGCATCACGTTTTAATTGTTACCAAAAAACCTATTCCATCAGTATCACATGTAGAACCTGAAGATGAGCAGATGCTAGGACGTCTTTTCATCGTTGCAAGAAAACTTGCCGAAAAGTACGGCGTAGAAAAATCAGGTTACAGACTTATTGTTAACTGTGGCAAAGATGGCATGCAGGAAGTTCCACACATTCACATGCATTTCTTAGCTGGCGGCAATTTAGGACTTGCAGGCTTCCCTGTAAAGAAATAGTTTATGCATAATTTAAACAAAATCATTTTTTTATCAGCAGCTTTAACCCTGTGTGGATGTAATTCATCTTTTTTTGACAGCGATGTAACACCCAATGCCAACAAGATTGAAGATACAAGCAGTAAACCACCAAAAAAGGCTGCAGAAAAACCAAAGAAAAAACCGGTAAAAATTAAGCCTGTTATCCATAAGGATACAGAGGCTGACAAACTGTTATCTGAAAGCATTGCAGATCAGTATTCAAATGAGCTTAAAGCTGGTGTTGTAAAACCTTTTGTACCTGATGATGCATCAACCTCAACTCTGCTGCCAAAGGTTGAAGGTCTTAAAGAAAAGAACGAAACTACAAATCCTCTTACATCTGTATCAATCAAGGATGTAATCGAGGGAAAGGTTGATCTCAATAAATTACAGCACGAGAAGGCTGAAGCAGCATTAAATCAGAATACAGAGCAGCCTGACAGTTCTGCTGAGGATAGCCTTCTTTTGTCTTCTGTAATAGAAGAAAAGGCTGATGAAAAAACAGTTGAAATCGACGGTATTTCTAATTCCATTTCAGAAAAGTGCAGCACCTTAAATGACAGGGCTTTGACAACTGTATCATCACTTGCCTCAACACAGGCTAGCAGACTGAACAGTGCTGATACTCCGATTTTTGTTGCACATACTGTTATTTCATCAAGTAATCAGGACTGTCTCAAAGATCTGTCAGCTACTGTCAGAAAGGTTTATGAACAGCATGGCTTAAAAACCATTTCTGCCAATCTGAACGTATCTCAAAGCAATGGTTCATCTGTTGAAATTCCTGCTCTTATCAGAGCCTGCAGACAGTACGGCATACCTGTTTTGAACATTTCTGTTATTCGTGAAAGTCACGGCAAGGTTATGGTTAACCTGCGTAACATTCGCGTCAAAGACGGCATCACCCTTGTGCAGGGTACGGCCGAAATCAAATAAGATATGCAGTGGCTAAGGCCACTGCCTGTTTCTGGATAAAAAAGTGATTTCTCTATCTGATATAACCGTAATGCGCGGTGTGAAGACTCTGCTTAATGGAGCCTCCTGTAGCATTTTTCCTGGATACAAAGTTGGCATTATAGGTCGAAACGGCTGTGGCAAATCCACATTATTTTCTGTAATCAAAGGTGAATTGAGTCCTGAGAAAGGAAGTCTGTCAATTCCAAAAGATTTTAAGATCTCATCTGTATCACAGCAGACCCCAAGTATAGAAACAAGTGCACTTGATTATGTCAAAGAAGGTGATCTAGAACTGCAGCGTCTTCTCAAGGAAAAAGAACATGCATATGCAGTGAATGATGGCAACAGAATTGCTGAAATTGAGGATAAATTAGGCATTGCAGGAGCCTGGACTATAGATTCAAGAGCAAGAATTCTGTTACACGGACTTGGATTTTCAGAAAATGAAATGACTAAGAGTGTAAGTCAGTTCTCTGGTGGCTGGCGTATGCGTTTAAATCTTGCACAAGCTTTAGTGTACAAGTCTGATATTCTCCTACTAGATGAACCTACAAACCATCTAGATCTTGATACAATAATCTTTCTTGAGAATTACCTAAAATCCTATGAAGGAACTATCATGTGCGTATCACATGACAGAGATTTTCTAGATACCTTCTGCTCTCATATTCTGCATTTTGAAGCCTCAAAGCTAGTCATGTACACTGGTAATTACACGGACTATGAAAGATTAAAAGCACAGCGCATCCAAAATGAGAAAGCCAACAGAAAACGAGAAGAGGCCCACCTTGCCCATATGCAGGAGTTTGTAGACAGATTCCGCTATAAGGCTAGCAAGGCAAAACAGGCTCAGAGCATGTTAAAAGCTATTGAAAAGGTAAAGCTTACAGCAGTAACTGCAGAAGAATCCCCTTACCATATCAGCTTTAAAGAGCCAGACAGAACTGTTGATGTAATCTGTGACATGAAGGACTTAGACTGTGGTTATGACAATAAGGCTGTTTTAAACAAAGTAAACCTTATGATCACCCGTGGTGACAGAATTGGTCTTTTAGGCCGTAACGGTCAGGGTAAATCAACCTTCATTAAAACTCTCTGCTCGGTAATACCACCTGTAAACGGTATTTTTACCATAGGCAAAGGTATTTCTATAGGTTACTTTGCCCAGCATGAGCTGGATTTTCTAAAAGGCGGAATGTCAGCACTGGACCATCTTTATGCTATTGATAAAAGCGCCAAAGAAAAAGATTTAAGAACATTTCTTGGAGGTTTCTCCTTCTCAGGAGACAAGGCCACTCAGAAGGTAGAAAGCATGTCAGGTGGAGAACAGGCCCGTCTTGCACTTGCATTAATTGCCTATCAAAAACCAAATCTTCTGCTTCTTGATGAACCAACAAACCATCTTGATCTTGATATGCGTGAAGCATTAACCCTAGCGCTTGCATCCTATAACGGTGCTCTGATACTTGTCTCCCATGATCGTCACCTACTTGAGGCTATTGCAGAGAAACTTTGGCTTGTAGATGGAGGCAAAGTCAGTGAGTTTGACGGTGATCTTAGTGATTATCAGAAATTCCTTGATGATAAAAACCGTGAATACCGTGAGATGATAAGTGCCAAAAAGGCACAGGATAAGGCTGTTGCACCACCATCAGAATCTCAAAGCAGTCAGGGTTACAAGAGTCGTGAGCAGAAAAAGCTTGAAGCCCAAAAGCGTCAGGCTTTACGCCCTTTAAAGCTTGAAATTGAAAAACTTGAGAAAACCATTTCATCTCTAAAAAAACAGATTGATGAAATTGATGAACAGATGTCTCAAAGCGATTTTTACAGTGATTCTCAAAAAGTCCAGGAAGTATCAATAAAAAGAGCTGAGCTTTCTGACAGTTTAGAAGAAACTGAAATGGAGTGGCTTTTAAAACAGGATGAATACGAAAAGGCAAGTGCGCTTTAAAAGTTAAACATCAAGGCCATTGGTCTAGATGTTTTTAACTAATGCCCTGCCTCGTGTAAGATCGGTTATCTCCTTTACAAAAGGCGCAAGATTGCTCTCAGGCACGTGCAGGGTATATGAAACCATTGCGCCATACTCCTGGGAGATGATCTCAATGCCATATCTTGAGAACATTCTAAGAGCTAGAGTTACTGTGGGATGATCTATTTCAAGCTGGACTTTCTTTACGATCACCATTGGTGTGGTTTTAAGACTGTCAAGACCTGCTCTTATGCTGTCAGAATAAGCCTTTACAAGTCCACCTGTACCTAAGAGAATTCCGCCAAAATATCTTGTAACAACTACAGTTATCTCACCTACATCTGCATGCAGAAGGACATTGAGCATCGGCTGACCAGCTGTACCATGAGGCTCTCCGTCATCAGAGCAACCTGCATATCCTGATGTACCTGGTTTGTCTGCGTTATAGGCAAAGCAGTTGTGGCGTGCATCTGAATACTCTGTGGTGATGTTCGCAATAAATTCCTTTGCGCAATCAACGCCGCAGGTTCTACCTATAGATGTGATAAATCTGCTCTTTTTTACCACAAGTTCTGTTCTGTGAATCTGGCCCTGTTTCAGATCCGGCACAAGATAAGTATCGTTTTCCATAATCACCACCTAAATAACAGATTCTAACACAAAGATTTTTCTTGTGATATCATTAGCCCATGACAACAAAGGAGCTTTGATGTTTTCTCATAATGTTTTAGAGCTTACGATATTCTGTGGCCTGTTTATATATCTTTGTACAACCGCAGGAGCTGCAGTTGTCTTCCTCCCTTTTAAAAGAAACAATAATACAGTACTTCAGCTTTCTTTAGGATTCAGCGCCGGGATCATGCTTGCTGCAGGCATATTCTCTCTAATCCTGCCAGCTGTTGAAATCTGTGAAAACAATGGAAGCTCTTTATATCCTGTAGGTCTTGGTTTTGTTTTGGGTGTACTCTTTTTAATCCTGATGGATAGAACCATGCCACACCTACATTACAACGAATCAGCACCAGAGGGTATCAAATCCCATTTTGGAAGAGGAACTCTGCTCTTTCTTGCAATCACCATTCATAATATTCCAGAGGGTATGGCTGTTGGTATTTCATCAGCAGGAGGTGTTACTGATGAGCAGGTAATAGCTAGTCTTATCCTAGCATTGGGTATTGGAATTCAGAATATTCCAGAGGGTGCAGCAGTATCAATGCCATGCTTTGCAGAAGGAATGTCACGTTTCAAAGCATTTGTAAGAGGCTCACTCTCTGGTATCGTGGAACCTGTAGCTGCTATTCTAATGGTACTACTAGCAGAACACTTGCTGCCATTCCTGCCATGGTTTTTATCATTTGCAGCTGGTGCCATGATCTATGTGGTTGTTGAAGAGCTGATTCCTGAATCACACTCACTTGGTCATTCTGACAAGGCCACTGTGAGTGTACTCTCAGGATTTCTTTTAATGATGATGCTTGATATCACCTTAGGTTAGACAGCCTTTAGCAATCCACCTGTGGCAAGTTTTGCCGCAGTCATCAGACCATCTCCAAGATGGCCTATAATATCAAAACCACTCTTATCAATTTTGCTGTTTTCAAGAATTGAAAATTCTTCAAGAGATGGGCTTTTATTCAAAACAGAAAAACGATCTGACAGTGACTGCCCTGTTGTATCAAAATACTCTTCTTCGTTACTGTCACTATCATTTTTCTCGGTTTCATTTACAGCACTGATAAATGCCCCGTCACCAATAGACAGTTCATCTGATCTTTTATCTGCAACCGCAGAATTGCTTTTAGATATGTTGCCTGTCAAAACAGACAATGCATTGGCAAATTCGTTCGCCGATTCATCATCTCTTTCAACCTTATCATCTTCCTCTGCTGCGGTTTCTTTCCATATGTTGTTGATGCCGTCAACATATGTTTTTATAAGAAACGACGTCATATCATCCTCCAACGGCAATAATTGCCATTAAACTAAATGCATAAAGATAAAAGCATATCGCATGCCAATATATTAGCCTGGATGAGTTTTATGAGAGAAAAGGCATCTAAACGATGCCTAATTAAGAAATGATTTAATCCTGAATCTGGAATTTCTCTGACTGGAGTCGCTCAAAAGTTACTTCTTCATAACCTTCAGCCTTGTCACGTGGATTTTCATCTACAAACCTGTAGTTGGTTCTAACCCATATGCGTTTGGTTTCAGCTTTTGGAGATGTGACATTCTTGGCACAATCATTGTAGATATAGATATTATGAATGTCATTAATTCCTTTTAAGATGATAGGAGCTTCTTCTCCTGAAGCAAACACATACCATCCCTGTGTAATCCACTTGGTTTTATCTGCTCGATAGTTTACAGCAAGCGAACAATCTTCAGTGGTATCATTTCTTACATCAATCATGACATCTGCATATGCGGATACACTTAAAGTGGCACCTAGTAATAATCCTACAATAATTCCTTTCATTTCATACTCCTTTAAAAGTATTGTATCAGAGTATTATTAGGACAAAATACCTAATTGATAAAAATGTGTGTTGTGTAAACCAGTTATAAAAAATTCAGGGGCCAGAGGCCCCCGTTTCATCTGTTCTATCTTTAGAATCTGTATCCAAAGCT